>NZ_JBITDM010000002.1:397555-820484 GCF_044454195.1 Streptomyces sp. NPDC051561
ACACCCCCCTCGTTGGCGCCCCCCGGCCCCCCCGCCCCCCCCCCCCCCCCCCCCCCCCCCCCCCCCCCCCCCCCCCCCCCCCGCTCTGGGCGTACGCCGTGCTCTCGCGCGTCTTTCGTGCGCGCCCTAGGCGTACGTCGTGATGTCCTTGACCACCGAGAAGCCCAGGCCGTACGCGCTCATGCCGCGCCCGTACGCGCCCAGGTGGACGCCCTCCCCTGTGGACCCGGCGAGTACCCAGCCGTACTCGGACTCGCGGTAGTGGAACGGCGTCGGCACTCCGTCGACCGGCAGCGACAGCGCGGACCAGTCGGGGCCTTCGAGGTCGTCGGCCAGCTCGAAGGAGACCTCGGTCTGCTGGTCGAGCCAGTTGTCGCGCATCGAGTGGTCGAGCTGCGCGGGCCAGGTCTGCGACAGCAGTCCGGATCCGGCGAGCCAGGCGGCGGACGACACCGAGGTGGCCTCCAGCGTGCCGGTGCCGTCGCCACTGCGGCGTACCGGGTTGGCGGCGACCGTGACCACGACAGCGAACCGTTCCTTGTCCGGCCCCTCCTCCCCCGAGGTCTTTATGGTCGGCTCGTCGCCGTGGCCCACCGCACCGTGCTGCACGGTGCCGTCGGCGCCGTCGGTGACCTGCATCAGCCAACGCGGCCCGGTGAAAGCCTCGTCCAGTCCGTACCAGGGAAACGGGGCGCGGAGATAGCCGTCGACCGTACGCCGGGTTGCCGGCACCCCTTCCGCGGTGGACCCACCGGGCGCACCGGAATTCCCCTGCGCCCCTACCCGACTCGTCGTCTCCATCTGCCCGGCCGCCTCCTCTGATCGTCAGGGTCCGGAGCGGCCCGCCCCCCTCGGGCGTCCTGCAAGCCGGACAGATGGAGGATAGCCACACCGGTCGTGGACGGCGGGCAGGGCCGGGGGTTGACGCAGGTGTTTCCGGAAACGCAGTAACAGATGACAGCTGACAGATATTGAAATCTGTCATCTGTTATCTGAAATCTGCCACCTGGGAGCTTTCAGCTGAGATCTGTCAGGTGATATCTGCCAGTTGATATCTGTCATCCGTCAACCGACGGATGTCAGGTCGCGTCCGGGTCGAACAGCGGGCGGTCGTCCTTGCGGAGGTTCGCCGGCTCCTTGTCCGTCGGCTCCTTGCTGAGGTTCGCCGCTCCGGCGGGCTTCTTCAGCAGGTCGGGGGCCTCGGAGGAGGCTTCGGCGGGGGCGTCGTCCTTGGTGAGGTTGGCGCGGCCGCCCGGCTTGGAGCGGGTGTTCACCGCCTCCGTCACTTCCTGGAGTTCCCCGCGCAGGTCGAAGCTCTCGCGGATCTCCTTGAGGCCGAGGTCGTCCCCGCCGTGCTCCGCCAGCTGCTTGCGGACGAAGTTCTTGGGGTTGAGGTCCTCGAACTCGAAGTCCTTGAACTCCGGGCCCAGCTCGTTGCGGATGTCGTCCTTCGCGCTGTCCGAGAAATCACGGATCTTGCGGATGAAGCGCGTGGTGTCCTGGATCAGCTTCGGCAGCTTGTCCGGGCCGAAGATGAGCACGGCGAGGACCGCGAGCGTCAGCAGCTCAAGTCCGCCTATGTCTGTGAACACCTTGCAGCTCCTTGGATTCTCCGGGCGCGTTCCACGGTACCCGCCCCAGCTGTCCGGACGGTACCTTCAGGTGACACCCATGTGCCGTCCGCGCGGCCGTTGCGGATTCCCGGCTTCTCAGGAGTCCCCGGCCGAGCCCAGCGTGAGGGACACCTCGCGATCCGTGCCGTCGCGTCGCACGGTCATCCGCAGCAGCTCGCCGGGCTTGCGCGAGCGGATCTTGACGATCAGCTCCTCCCCGCTGTGCACGCGCTGGCCGTCGACCTTGGTGATCACGTCACCGGGCTTGATGCCCGCCTTCGCGCCGGGGCCGCCGGGGGTGACCGAGGGAGTGTTGTCCGCACCCTTGTCGCCGACCTGCGCGCCGTCGCCGGTGAACTTCATGTCGAGCGAGACACCGATCACCGGGTGGGTGGCCTTGCCGGTGTTGATGATCTCTTCGGCGACCCGCTTGGCCTGATTGATGGGGATCGCGAAGCCCAGTCCGATGCTGCCGCCCTGGCCGCCTTCGAGGCCGCCGCCGCTGTCGGGGCCACGGATGGCGCTGTTGACGCCGATCACCCGGGCCTGGGCGTCGACCAGCGGGCCACCGGAGTTGCCCGGGTTGATCGGGGCGTCGGTCTGCAGGGCGTCGACATAGCTGACGTCGCTGCCGTCCCCCTTCTCGCCGCCCGCGGTGATCGGCCGCTGCTTGGCGCTGATGATGCCCGCGGTCACGGTGTTCTGGAGGTCGAAGGGGGCGCCGATCGCGACCACCGGATCGCCGACCCGGACGTTGTCCGAGTTGCCGAGCGGCAGCGGCTTGAGGCCGGAGACGCCCGAGACCTTGACGACGGCGAGGTCGTATCCGCCGTCCTTGCCGACGAGTTTGGCCTTCGCGGTCTCACCGCTGCTGAAGGTGATGGAGATGACGCCCGAGGTCCCGGCCGGTTCCACCACATGGTTGTTGGTGAGGATGTGGCCCTGGTTGTCGAGCACGAAGCCGGTGCCGGTGCCCTTGCCGCTGGGGCCGCTGACGTGGAAGGTCACCACGCTGGGCAGGGCGCTGGCGGCGATGCCCGCGACGGTGTCCGGAGCGCGGTCACCCGCCGCCTTGGAGGCCTGCGGGAGCTTGACCGGGTTGTTGAGCCCGTTGTTCCGCTCGATGTACGCACCCACGCCGCCACCGATTCCGCCGGCGAGCAGGGCGATCAGCAGCGCCCCGACGAGCAGCCCCCCACGCCCCCGCTTCTTGGGAGCCGGCACGGCAAACGTCAGCGGCTGCTGCGGCGCGGCACTCCACGGGTCGTAACTCAGCCACTGCGACGGCGGATACGGCTGAGGCTGCCCGTGCTGGTGGGGTTGCGGCTGCTGCGGAGGCTGCGGGTGCTGCTGAGGGGGCTGGTGGGCCGGGACGTGGTGCGGATGCGGTGCGCTGAACTGCGGCGCCGCGGGGGCACCCTGGCCCCCGGACTGAGCATGAGGAGGAGGCACCTGGCCGCCGTGCCCCTGAGTCGGCTGCGGGGGCGGCACCTGCGTGCCGTGGGCCGGCGTCGGCCGCTGCACCGGCGGCGCGGGGGCCCAGGGCCCGGGGCCCCCGTAGGGCGGTGTGCCGTACGGGTCGGGGTCGTGCAGGGGCTTCGGCCGCTCCTGCACGGGGGCAGCCGGGGCCGGGGCCACCGGGGCCGGGGCGTCATGGGGCTCCGGCGGTATATCGCGTGGCGGGGCGGGCGTGGTGTCCGGGTAGTGCCCGGCCGGGCCCTGGAGGTCCGGTCGGTCCGCCTGCGTATCCCCCGCGTCCCCGTCCACCCGGTTCCCACCGTCACCCGCGCCCGTCGGGCCGTCGGCTGCCCGAGCCGGGTCGGCCTGGCTGCCGGGCCGCCCGGGTTCGGGGCGGCTCCACCACTTTGCCCGTGGTCCGGCGGACTTCCCCTCGTCCATGCTCTCCCCGCAACTGCCCTCGGTCCGTACGGGAATCCGTACGGAACCTTCTCTCCGCGCCCGTGGCGGGCACCCCTTCCCTGGATTCAACCAGGTTTGCGATTGCGTGCGCAGAGGGCCGGGTCAGCGGCCGGGAGAAACCGCGAGCCCGGGAGTCACCGGAACGGCCAGGTGGCTGGGCGCCGTCGGCGGGGCGGTGACCGGTGCCGTGGGCGCCGGACGTATCAGCGAGGGCGCGGAAACGTCTTGCGGATAGGCCGGGAAGGAGCGCGTCCGGTACTGCCCCGACGGGCCCTGCCCGGTGCCGGGTGACTGGCTCTGGGCGAGCGCGATCGGGAAGATCCTCAGCCCGGTGCCGTACGGAGCCGGAGGGGCCGTGGGCGCACCCGAGTTGGTCGCGCTGCCCCCGGTGGAGGAGAGGGTCGTCACACCGCTGTCCGCACCGAACGTGCTGCCCGTACTGCTCGTGCCCGCGCCGACGCCGGTGGCACCGCCGCCGTTGCGGCGGCTGCTGTCGGTGCCGCTGGCCGGGGTCGCGGCCCTGGCCGGGGCGACGCCGCCGGTGCGCTCGCCCCGCACCGAGGGGGCACCGCCGTCCAGCGGAAAGGTGCCGCCCAGTGCGATGGCCGCCATCGAGACGGCGCTGGCCGCGGCGAAGGCGAACCTGCGCTGCTTGCGCGCGCCGCCCCGCTCGCTATCCGGCCGGCCTACCTCGTGGATACGGAAGCCCCGGTCACCGGAGCCGCCGGGGAACATGCCCCGGTGGGCGCTCGGTGCCTCGTAACCGATCCGGCCGCCGAATCCCGGTCCGTCGTCCGTCCCGAAGACCCCGAGGGAGGAGTCGCCGAATCTTCCCCGTCCGAACGGCCCGTCCTCTGCCGAGTCGTCCTCGTCGGCGGAACCGCCGGGAAGGCCCTGGAGACGGGCCAGGAAGCCCTCGGAGGGGCCGGGGGACGCGGTCTGCGCGAACACGTCCTTGAGCCTGCGCTGGGCGTCCGCCTCGGCCTTGCACTTGGGACAGGTCGCCAGGTGGGCCAGGACCCGCTCCCGCGAGTCGTGGTTCAACTCGCCGTCCACCAGTGCGGCGAGACGGTCCCCGAGGTGCTGCTCCGCCGGGGTGGGTCGTGATCCGCTCACCCGAGTCCGCCCTCTCCGACCGCCGCCGGGAAGCCCTCTCCCGTACCCACGGAGGCCATCGCGCGCTGCTCGGCGCGGGCTTCGGGGGAACGGTGCTTGAGCGCCTTGCGCAGGTGGGAGCGGCCGCGGTGGATGCGGCTGCGCACGGTCCCGAGCTTGACGCCGAGCGTGGCGGCGATCTCCTCGTAGGAAAGACCCTCGATGTCACAGAGCACGACCGCGGCGCGGAACTCGGGCGCGAGGGTGTCCAGCGCCTGCTGTACGTCCGCGTCGAAGTGGGTGTCCTGGAACGCCTGCTGGGGCGAGGGGTCGCGGCTGGGCAGCCGCTCCGCCGCGTCGTCGCCGAGCGAGTCGAAGCGGATGCGCTGCTTGCGGCGCACCATGTCCAGGAAGAGATTGGTCGTGATCCGGTGCAGCCAGCCCTCGAAGGTGCCGGGCGTGTACGTCGACAGCGAGCGGAAGACCCGGACGAAGACTTCCTGCGTCAGGTCCTCGGCGTCGTGCTGGTTGCCGGTGAGGCGGTACGCCAGGCGGTAGACGCGAGTGCTGTGCGTGCTGACGATCTCCTCCCAGGTGGGAGGGGTCCACGCCTCTTCAGCGTCAGAGAACTCTGCGAAGGTCGCCGTGGTGGAGGCGGAACGGTCAGCGGTGTCGGTCACGGATTTCGGCTCGCCCGCAGACCTGAGAATGCGCCGAAGCACCCCTCTCCGATCACCGGCCGCAGCCGCACCTCCCCTGTCGGCTCTGGTGGTGTCCAGTGGAGCCCCTACCATAACCACCTCGCCCGTTAGCTCCGGATAAGAGTCTTTGCGTGAATTTTGGGACCGATGCCGGTCCCGCTTCCTGTGATCCATCGGTCCCCCCTGTCCCCTCATAACGACCGGTCCCATCTGCGAGTTCCCGACTCCAGCGGATACAGTCACCGTTGCGCCAACTACGGGGACAGGAGAGGGTCATTACCGCCAACCGGCAGACGAGCTGGGCGTTCGCCGACGCCTTTGTCGCCGAGGACGACACTCTGCGCTGGGCCCGGGACCGGGCCCGGGACGCGGGCGTGCCCTCGGTGTCCCCGGGCACCGGCGCCGCGCTGCGGCTGCTGGCCGGGACCGCGGACGCCAAGGCCGTCGCCGAAATCGGTACGGGCACGGGCGTGTCCGGCATCTATCTGCTGCACGGCATGCGGCCCGACGGCGTGCTGACCACCGTCGACATGGAGCCGGAGCGGCAGACCTTCGCCAAGCAGGCGTTCCGCTCGGCCGGCTTCGCCGGGAACCGGGCCCGCTTCATCCCCGGCCGCGCCCTGGACGTACTCCCCCGTCTCGCGGACGGCGGATACGACCTGGTCTTCTGCGACGGCGACCGGCTGGAGTCGCTGGACTACCTCGCCGAATCGTTGCGCCTGCTGCGCCCCGGCGGTCTGGTCTGCTTCGCGGGCGTCTTCGCCGAGGGCCGCACCGTCGACTCCGCCGCCCAGCCCGCCGAGGTGCTGCGCCTGCGCGAACTGCTGCGCACGGTGCGGGAGTCGCAGGAGCTGGTGTCCTCGCTGCTGCCGGTGGGCGACGGGCTGCTGTGCGCGGTGCGGCGAGGCTGAGGCCCGCCCCGCGCCCGTACGCACACGCCGTGAGGCCCCCGCCGCCGTACGCACGCGGCGGCCGTACGCACGTGAAAACATCACGCACTCGAAAAACACCACTGCCCCGGTCATGCTCGCGCATGGCCGGGGCAGTGGAGAGATGAGAGCGCTATTCCGCCTTCAGGCAGTTAGCCGACGACCTTCTTCAGGGCGTCGCCGAGTGCATCGGCCTCGTCCGGAGTCAGTTCGACGACAAGTCGACCGCCGCCTTCGAGCGGAACGCGCATGACGATGCCCCGCCCCTCCTTGGTCACCTCGAGCGGGCCGTCGCCCGTTCGCGGCTTCATGGCCGCCATGCTCGTTCCCCTTCCTGAAACCAGCTCACGCAGCCGACAACCCAGGTGTCACCGGCATCGAACACATTGCTTCCAGGCCATTATCCCGCATCGTTGGACCCAATGACCAACATCGGTTGGCATCGCTTGTGCAACGCGCAGCCACAAAACCACTCAATTCGGCGATCAGGCTGCGATACTTCGCCGCTTCTCACCCGTCGCGGGGGTCGGATTGTTTGACGCAGCTCACATGTCCAGGGTGCGAGATCTCCGCCATGCTGGCCTGTGCATGCCCATCGGCATGCGTTTTGCGGACGTGCTGGACGTGCTGAGGGGATGACGACGATGGCCGACACCGTGCTCTACGAGGTGACCGACGGACTCGGGACGATCACGATCAATCGTCCCGACGCCATGAACGCGATGAACACCGAGGCCAAGGTCGCGCTCCGGGAGGCGGTGCGGGCCGCGGCCGCCGATACGGCCGTACGGGCGGTGCTGCTCACCGCGACCGGGCGGGCCTTCTGTGTCGGGCAGGACCTCAAGGAGCACATCAACTCGCTCACCGCCGACCGCGAGGCCGGCACCGGGCAGACCATGAGCACCGTGCAGGAGCACTACAACCCGGTACTGCGGGCGCTGACCGAGATGCCCAAGCCGGTCGTCGCCGGGATCAACGGGGTCGCGGCCGGGGCGGGCTTCGGGTTCGCGCTCGCCGCGGACTACCGGATCGTCGCCGAGACCGCGTCCTTCAACACTTCTTTCGCCGGGGTCGCTCTGACGGCGGACTCGGGTGTGTCCTGGACGCTGCCGCGGCTGATCGGGCAGGGGCGCGCCGCCGACCTGCTGCTCTTCCCGCGGACGATCTCCGCGCAGGAGGCCTTCGAGCTGGGGATCGCCAACCGGGTGGTGCCGACCGCAGCCCTCGCGGCCGAGGCGACCGCGGTGGCGCGGGCGCTGGCCGAGGGGCCGACGGTCGCGTACGCCGCGCTGAAGGCGTCGCTGGCGTACGGGGCCGATCACTCGCTGGCCGAGACGCTGGAGAAGGAGGACGAACTCCAGACCCTGGCGGGCGCGTCGGAGGACCACGCGATCGCGGTACAGGCGTTCATCGACAAGGCGCGGCCGAAGTATCTGGGGCGCTGAGAGCCTCCAGGGTCACGCCTTGCCGCCGCCTCCCCGGGCCACGCACGTCGCGAGGTGGTCGTCGACCAGGCCGCACGCCTGCATCAGGGCGTAGGCCGTGGTCGGGCCGACGAAGCGGATGCCGCGCTTCTTGAGGTCCTTGGCGAGGGCGGTGGACTCCGGGGTGACGGCGGGCACGTCCGCGAGGGTGCGGGGAGCCTTGCGGCGCTTGGCCTCGGGGGCGTACGACCAGATCAGCCGGTCGAGTTCGCCCTCGGGCCAGCCGGCGATGACGCGTGCGTTGGCGAGGGTCGCCGTGATCTTGGCGCGATTGCGGATGATCCCGGGGTCGGCGAGCAGACGGGTCGCGTCGGCGTCGGTGAAGGCGGCGACCTCGGCGATCTCGAAACCGGCGAAGGCGGTACGGAAGCCCTCGCGGCGGCGCAGGATCGTCAGCCAGGACAGACCGGACTGGAACGCCTCCAGGCACAGGCGCTCGTAGAGGGCGTCGTCGCCGTGGACCGGACGGCCCCATTCGGTGTCGTGGTAGGCCGTGTAGTCCTCGGTGGCCAGGCCCCAGGGGCAGCGGAGGGCGCCGTCGGGGCCGGAGGTGGCGGCTCGGGGGTCGGCGGGTGTGGCCGGGGGCTTGGTGGCGGGCTCTGCCGAGGACTTGGCGGCGGGTGTGGTCATGGCTTGGGCTCCTCGGTCGGGCAGGGGCCGGATTCCGGTTCGATGCCGGGGGCTGGTTCCGGTTCCGGGGCCGGTGCCTTGGTGAGGCGGGTTCGCGGCTCCGCGTCCTGTACGAGGCCGGCTTCCGGTTCCGGTGGCCGTACGGGATCCGGTTCCTGCTCGGTCAGGAGCTGGTCCGTGGCGGCCGGGGCCGGCTGCGCGAAGAGGTCGGGGCCGCCGACGGAGGTGGCCTGGGCGCCTGCGAGGGCGGCTTCCAGTTCGGCGATACGGGAGTCCCGCTCAGCCAGTTCGGCGCCGACCCGGCCCAGTACGTCGTCCACGTCCGCCATCCGGTAGCCGCGGGGGGCCAGCGGCAGCCGCAGTGCCTCGATGTCGGCGCGGCCGACCGGGCGGGAGAGCGGAAGCGGATCGGTGAGGTGATCGGGGGCGGCCTCCGGGAGGGGCCCGTCGTCACCGCCACCGACGACGGCGAGCGTCACGGCGGCGACGACCACCACCATCGCCAAGAGCAAGAACCAGAACACGATCGTCTCCCCGGGCCACACCGACACTTGAAAGTCCTGAGCGTTCGAACATCAGGAACGACCTGATCGGAAGTCGGAAACCTTCCGGCCCTGATCGTGCCATGCGGGTACGACAGTTAAGGTCGCAGACGGCCTGCCGGAGGTGCGGCGGGCGCCCGTCACGAGGAGGAATGTTCGGATGCTGCGGCTGGGACGGCGTGTTTTCGAGACGCATGAGCCGGTGATCATGGCGATCGTGAACCGCACCCCGGACTCCTTCTACGACCAGGGAGCCACCTTCCGCGACGAGCCCGCGCTGGCCCGCGTGGAACAGGCGGTGTCGGAGGGGGCCGCCATCATCGACATCGGAGGGGTCAAGGCGGGCCCCGGCGAGGAGGTGAGCGCCGAGGAGGAGGCGCGGCGGACGGTCGGTTTCGTCGCCGAGGTGCGGCGGCGGTATCCGGACGTGGTGATCAGTGTGGACACCTGGCGGCACGAGGTCGGCGAGGCGGTCTGCGAGGTGGGCGCGGACCTGCTCAACGACGCGTGGGGCGGGGTGGATCCCAAGCTGGCGGAGGTCGCGGCACGCTACGACGTCGGGCTGGTGTGCACGCACGCGGGTGGGGCCGAGCCGCGGACCCGGCCGCACCGGGTGACGTACGAGGACGTGATGGCGGACATTCTCGATGTCACGGTGGGGCTGGCGGAACGGGCGGTTTCGCTGGGGGTGCGGCGGGATGCGGTGATGATCGACCCGGGGCACGACTTCGGGAAGAACACCCGGCACAGTCTGGAGGCGACCAGGCGGCTGGGGGAGATGGCGGCGACGGGGTGGCCGGTGCTGGTGTCGTTGTCCAACAAGGATTTCGTCGGGGAGACGTTGGACCGGCCGGTGAAGGAGAGGGTGATCGGGACGCTGGCGACCACGGCGGTTTCGGCGTGGTTGGGGGCGCGGGTCTACCGGGTGCATGAGGTGGCGGAGACGCGGCAGGTGTTGGAGATGGTGGGGGCGATCGCGGGGTGGCGGGGGCCGGCGGTGGCGCGGAGGGGGTTGGCGTAGTCCGGGGGGCGTTACCGGTGGCGTGGGTGGGCCGGGGCGGGTGGGTGCGACTCCGTCGGGGGCCGCCCCCTTGCCCGCCCGTTCCGCCCCCGGGGGGCGGCCCCGCCGCCCAAGGCGACGACGGCATAGCGAGCGGGGTGAGGCCCCGCCGCCCGAGCGGGCCGGGGATGGCGAGAGGCGGCGGGGCCGGGGGTTACTTGCCGGTTTCTTTGGTTACCAGGGCTACTGCTTCGTCCACGTCGTCCGTGACGTGGAAGAGGAGGAGGTCCTTGGCGGAGGCCTTGCCCTGGGCGATGACCGTGTCGCGGAGCCAGTCGATCAGGCCGCCCCAGTAGGCCGTGCCGAAGAGCACGATGGGGAAGCGGGTGACCTTGCGGGTCTGGACCAGGGTGAGCGCCTCGAAGAGTTCGTCGAGGGTGCCGAGGCCACCGGGGAGGACGACGAAGCCCTGGGCGTACTTCACGAACATCGTCTTGCGGACGAAGAAGTAACGGAAGTTGACGCCGATGTCGACGTGGCGGTTGAGGCCCTGCTCGAAGGGGAGCTCGATGCCCAGGCCGACGGAGACGCCGTTGGCCTCGCGGGCGCCCTTGTTGGCGGCCTCCATGGCTCCCGGACCACCGCCGGTGATCACGGCGAAGCCCGCCTCCACGAGGGCGCGTCCGATGCGTACCCCCGCGTCGTACTCGGGCGTGTCCTCCTGGGTCCGTGCCGAACCGAACACGCTGATCGCGCTGGGGAGTTCGGCCAGTGCGCCGAAGCCCTCCACGAACTCCGACTGGATGCGCATGACCCGCCAGGGGTCGGTGTGCACCCATTGCGTGTCGCCGCCCTCGGTGTCGAGGAGGCGCTGGTCGGTGGTGCCGGGCTGGATCTGTTCCCGGCGGCGGACCACCGGTCCGAGCCGCTGTTCCTCGGGCGACCGCAGCGTCTCCTCGGGTGCCTCTTCGGGCGTCAGGCCCTCTTCAGGATGCGTCATGCCGTACTCCCTCCGCTGCCGTGCGTTGTCCGGTCAGGTTAGGTCCCCGGATGTGACGAACGGTGAAATTCAGGCCGACAGCCAGGCGTGGAGTCGTTCCTCGGCCTGATGAATCCTGGCGATCTCGACGTGCTCGTCCCGCTTGTGGGCGAACAGCGGGTCACCGGGCCCGTAGTTGACGGCGGGGACGCCGACCGCGCTGAAGCGGGCCACGTCGGTCCAGCCGAACTTGGGCTTGGCGGTGCCGCCGACCGCCTTCATGAAGGCGACCGCGGAGGGGTGCGAGAGGCCGGGCATGGCCGCCGGGGAGTGGTCGTCGATGACGAACTCGGCGATGTCGCAGTCGGCGAAGACCTCGCGGACGTGGGCGATGGCCTCGTCGCCGGAGAGGTCGGGGGCGTAGCGGTAGTTGACGGTGACCGTGCAGGCGTCGGGGATCACGTTCGTGGCGACGAAGCCCTCGATCTTCACCGCGTTGAGGCCCTCGTGGTATTCGAGTCCGTCGATGACCGGGCGGCGCGGGAGGTACCCGGCGAGCTTGGCGAGGATCGGGCCCGCCTTGTGGACCGCGTTGGAGCCCATCCAGCTGCGGGCGGAGTGGGCGCGTTCGCCGGTCGTGCGGAGCAGCACACGCAGGGTGCCCTGGCAGCCGCCCTCGACCTCGCCGTAGGAGGGTTCGAGGAGGATCGCGAAGTCGCCGGCCAGCCAGTCGGGGTGGGCCTCGGCGAGGTGGCCGAGGCCGTTGAGGTGGGCGGCGACCTCCTCGTTGTCGTAGAAGACGTAGGTGAGGTCGCGGTTGGGGTTCGTCACCGTGGCCGCCATACGGAGCTGGAGGGCGACCCCGGACTTCATGTCACTCGTCCCGCAGCCCCACAGCACGCCGTTCTCGTCCAGGCGCGAGGGGACGTTGCCGGCGATCGGGACGGTGTCGATGTGCCCGGCGAGGATCACGCGCTCGGCGAGGCCGAGGTCGGTGCGGGCGACGACGTTGTTGCCGTACCGGTCGACCCTCAGGTGCGGGAGGGCACGCAGGGCCTGCTCGATGGCGTCGGCGAGGGGCTTCTCGGTGCCGCTCACGGACGGGAAGTCGACGAGCTGCGCGGTTACCCCGGCGGCGTCGCGGCTGAGGTCAAGAGTGTTCTCGGGCATACGTCCGACCCTAATCCCCCGCCCGTCCGGCCCCCCGGAATCCTCTTCCCCCTTCCGTCGCCACTCCGCCGAATCCTTCCCTCCGCTCCGGCGGACGGACTGGTGTGCGGGCTCCAGTACCTTGGCTGTGTGCCTCAGCTCCCCCCTCACTCCCCGCTCCGTGGCCGTCCCCTTCGCCTTGCCGCAGGTGTCGTCGTCCTGCTGGCGCTGGCCGGATACGTGGTGGCTCAGTACCTGGGCGGCAAGCCCGCCGACACCCGTTGCGTCGTACGCGGCGGGGACGGTGCGCAGGACAGCGGCGCCCGGTACCAACTGACCGCCGAGCAGGCCGAGAACGCCGCGGTGATCTCCTCCGTCGGCACCCAGCGGGGCATGCCGGAGCGCGCGGTGACCATCGCCCTGGCCACCGCCCTCCAGGAGTCCGCGCTGCGCAACATCCAGCACGGCGACCGCGATTCGCTCGGCCTCTTCCAGCAGCGGCCCTCGCAGGGCTGGGGCACCGGCGAGCAGATCCTCGACCCCGCGTACTCGGCGGCCCGCTTCTACCAGCACCTCACCGAGGTCCCCGGCTACTCGCGGCTGCCGCTGACGGTGGCGGCCCAGCGGGTGCAGCGCAGTGGGTATCCGCAGGCGTACGCGAAGCACGAGCCGGACGCGGCGCTGCTGGCTTCGGCGTTGACGGGCCGTACGCCCGCGTCTCTTTCGTGTGACGCGAGTGCGGGGGCGGCGGACGGCGCGACCGGGGATCCGGCGAAGGTACGCAAGGAACTGACCGGGGCGTTCGGGCCGGGGGTGGTGCCGCGGGAAGGAGCGGCGGGGGCACCCGCGGCGGCGAAGGGGGCCGGGGACGCGAAGGTGGTCGTCGTTCCCGTGGCGGGAGCCAGGGCGGCGGGTCCGGGTTCAGGTTCGGGCTCTGATTCCGGTTCCGGTTCCGGTTCCGGTTCCGGTTCCGGTGAGGAGCGGGGCTGGGAGTTGGCGCACTGGGCGATGGCGCACTCGGCCGAATTGCGGATCACGCGGATCGCTTACGCGGGGCGTGAGTGGAGTACGCAGCAGGCGAAGCAGGGGTGGCGTCGGGTGGCACCCGGGAGCGCCGGGACCGGAGAGGTCCGGATCAGCACGGGCCGGTAGGGGCAACAGCCTCGGGCAAATGACCGATAACGGGCAGATCACCCCGCGGTCACCACTCGATCACTGGGCGATCATCCGTCCACCCATTCACCCGAAGGGGGCGGTCCGGCCTCCAGGAACGGTCGCCCGGACCAGCTATGGGCACGCCCCGCCCCAGCAGCCCGGATCCCTTGGGAATCAAGGGGAGCGGGACCTTCGCCGCACCTCACCCTCTTTCGCGGATGCGAGCTGTTTGCCCGTCTTTATGCACAGCAGATTATGCGCCGCATTGCAAACTCTTTACCTCGCCGCACCGCAACCTCTCCCCTCCCCCGAGCGGTTGTCATGGCGTCTCAACCACACGACACCATGTCTTCTCCCGCTAAGGAGCACCATGTCCCTCCCCCTGGCTCGTCGGATTGCCCGTGCCGCACTGCTCGGCGCCGCAGGCGCGGTGTCCGTGGTCGGTGCCGCCGGAGCGGCCAGCGCAGCCGACCTTCCGGCCACGCCGAACCTCGGTGGCCTGACCGCGCTGGACGGCGCCGGTCTCGGTGACACCGTCGACGGTGCGTCGCAGAAGGCCTCGAACGTGGCGGGCGACACCAGCAGCGCTGCCGTGAAGAAGGCCGTCCCGGCCGCCGGCAAGACCGTAGGCAAGGCCGGCAAGACGGCCACCCCGGCCGCCCAGAAGGCCGCCGGCGACATCGCGGGCAGCACCGGTGACGTTCTCGGCGAGACCGCCAAGACGGCGACCGAGGGCGGCCTGCCCACCGGTGGTCTGCCCACCGGCGCCCTGCCGACCGGTGGCGGCCTGCCCGGCGCCGGCACCCTCCCGGTCCAGGGCCTGCCGCTCGGCTAGTCCGCGGCACCCAGCACAGCCATACGCACGGAGGGGCCCCGGGAGCACGAACTCCCGGGGCCCCTCCGTGCGTACAGCCCCTCCGCGCGCGTACGGCCCGGACCTCGCATGTACGGCCCGGACCTCGCACGTGGCCAAGATCTGCGCACGTACGGCCAAAAAAGATCAGGTCAGCCGTGCGACCGCCGCCGCCACCCGCTCGTCCGTGGCCGTGAAGGCGACCCGGACGTACTCCGCGCCCGCCTCGCCGTAGAAGTCGCCGGGCGCCACCAGAATGCCCAGTTCCGCGAGGTGCGCCACCGTCTCCCAGCAGCTCTCGCCACGGGTGACCCAGAGGTAGAGGCTCGCCTCGCTGTGCTCGATGCGGAAACCGTGGGCTTCCAGGGCGGTGCGCAGTGCGGTGCGCCGGGCCGCGTACCGCGCCCGCTGCTCGGCCACATGGGTGTCGTCGCCGAGGGCGGCGACGGTGGCCGCCTGCACCGGGGCCGCGGTCATCATGCCGCCGTGCTTGCGGAGTTGGAGCAGATCGCCCAGCACACCCGCGTCGCCCGCGATGAAGGCCGCGCGGTAGCCCGCCAGGTTGGAGCGCTTGGAGAGGGAGTGGACGGCGATGACGCCGTCGAAGGAGCCGCCGCAGACGTCCTCGTGCAGGACCGAGACCGGGTCGGCCTCCCAGCCAAGCTCCAGGTAACACTCGTCGGCGACCAGCAGCACGCCGTGCTCACGGGCCCAGGCCACGATCCGGGTCAGCTCGTCCTTGCCCAGGACCTTGCCGGTCGGGTTGGACGGCGTGTTGAGCCAGAGGAGCCCCAGGCGGGTGGGGTCGAGGTCGGCGATCGGGTCGTCGTAGACCACTGATTCGGCGCGGGCCAGGCGGGCGCCGACGTCGTACGTGGGGTAGGCGAGGCGGGGGAAGGCGACCTGATCGCCCTCGCCGAGGCCGAGCTGGGTCGGCAGCCAGGCCACCAGCTCCTTGGATCCGACCACCGGCAGGACGTTGGTGTGCGCCACGTCCTTGGCACCGAGTCGCTGCGCCACCCACCGCACCAGCGCGTCCCGCAGCTCGACCGTGCCCCAGACCGTCGGATAGCCCGGCGAGTCCGCGGCCGCGACGAGGGCCTTCTGGATCAGCTCGGGGACCGGGTCGACGGGGGTGCCCACCGAGAGGTCGACGATGCCGTCGGGGTGGGCCGCGGCCGTCTTCTTGTACGGCTCCAGCTTGTCCCAGGGGAAGGTGGGCAGGCGGTCGGTGACTGTCGACACGGGCGGGTCACTTTCTCGTGCGTACGGCTAAGTGCGACGGGCTGCTCCGGTCCGGGTACGGCGGGCTGCTCCGGTCCGGGTGCGGCGGGCCGCTCCGGGTGCGACGGGCGTACAGCTGCGTGCACCGGGCGTGCAGCTGTACGAGGTGGTCGCACAACTGCCTGAGGCGGGGTCCGGGAAACGCCTCGGTCCCGTACGGCGGCCAAGGCCGTACGGGACCGGGGCGACGCTCTGTGCCGCGCAGCGCCTACTGGTTCTGCGGCGGCAGTGCTGCGATGAAGGCGTGGTCGCGCTCGATCAGGCCGAGCTTGGAGGCACCACCGGGCGAACCGAGATCGTCGAAGAACTCGACGTTCGCCTTGTAGTAGTCCTTCCACTCCTCCGGAGTGTCGTCCTCGTAGAAGATGGCCTCGACCGGGCAGACCGGCTCACAGGCACCACAGTCGACGCATTCGTCCGGGTGGATGTACAAGGACCGGGAGCCCTCGTAGATGCAGTCGACCGGGCACTCCTCGATGCACGCCTTGTCCTTGACGTCGACACAAGGCTGCGCGATGACGTAGGTCACGCTGTCGTTCCTCCTCGATAGGGCGCGGCGGGCCGAGCTCTCCGGCTCCGTCCACGGGCGCGCGGGAGCGCGGCGTCGTGCGATGCCCGCACCTAGTATCTCCGTTCCCTGACACGATCCGAACAGGAGGGGTGGGCAGAGCTGTGGAATTCACTGCCGGCGGACAACTTGAGGTGCGCCTGACGCCGGAGGACGTGGGCAAACGGGTATCAGTCCGGCGCCTGACCGGGGCGTCCACTGCGGGCGAGCGCTTCACCGACGTGGTCGGGGTGCTCGCTTCGTGGGACGCCGGTGTGCTCTCGATCACACGAAGGAGTGGCGAGACGGTACGGGTCGACGCGTCCTCGCTGGTCGCGGCGAAGGTGGTGCCCGCGGCGCCCGCGCGGCGACGTGGCCCGGCGGCGAATTTCACCGAACTCGCGGGCGTCACGGCGCGCGCCTGGCAGCCGGTGGAGAGCGAGCCGCTCGGGGGGTGGACGCTGCGGGCGTCGCGCGGATTCACCCGGCGGGCGAACTCGGTGCTGCCGCTCGGGGACCCCGGCATGCCGCTGGACGAGGCCCTGCCGTACGTCCGCGAGTGGTACGCGGAGCGAGGTCTTCCGGCATACGTCCAGGTGGGCACCGGGGCCGAGGGGGCCCAGGAGGTCCTGGCGGCCGAACTGGACTCGCGGGGCTGGGTTCTTGAGGTGTCGGCGGAGGTACGGATCGGGGCGCTGGCCCCGATCGGCGACCTGGACACCGGTGACTGGCAGGTGACGCTGGGGCGGGCGGCGGACGAGGCGTGGATGTCGCGCTACCAGCGGTCCGGGGAACCGGCGGCGCATGTGGCGCAGGTGCTGGAGGGCGGGCCCTCGGTGTGGTTCGCGACCGTGGCGGGCGCGGAGGGGGGTACTCCGGCCGCGATCGGGCGGTGTGTGGTGGACGGGCGGTGGGCCGGGTTCGCTGCCGTCGAGGTCGATC
Source organism: Streptomyces sp. NPDC051561 (assembly GCF_044454195.1). Classification (NCBI taxonomy): domain Bacteria; kingdom Bacillati; phylum Actinomycetota; class Actinomycetes; order Kitasatosporales; family Streptomycetaceae; genus Streptomyces; species Streptomyces sp. NPDC051561. The sequence goes on from NZ_JBITDM010000002.1 coordinate 414,379, forward strand.
CGGCGTACCGGCGGCGGGGACTCGCCAGGGCCGTGATGGCGGTACTGGCACGCCGGGCGCTCGACGAGGGGGCGTCTGCGGCGTGGCTCCAGGTGGAGTCGGACAACCAGGGGGCGCGTGCGCTCTACGACGGGATGGGTTTTGCGACCCACCACCGTTACCACCACTACCGATCTGCGTAGGGCGGGTACGAGGAAGACATGCGCGAGGACACTCCGATGAACCCGGGCGACGGCGAACCGCCGGACTGGCGAAGGCAGTTCGCCGAGGAGGCGCGGGCCGAGAAGCCCGATCTGGCGACGCTGTGTCTGCTGATCGGCGCGGTGGCGGACCCCGCTCTCGGGCAGCCCGGACTGGACGAGGCGCAGATCGAGCTGGACCGGCTGGCCGGACTGCTGCCGTTCCGGCCTGCCGGACCCCGGTCCTGGGCCACCGCTCTGGCCGAACTCCTGGGCGCGGGCTGCGGTTTCGAGGGTGCCCCTGGCGACTACCGCCGACTGGGCTCCTCACTGCTGCCGGAGGTGCTGCGGCGGCGCCGGGGGCTGCCGATCCTGTTGTCGGTGGTGTGGATCGAGGTGGCCAGACGGGCCGGGGCGCCGGTGTACGGGGTGGCCCTGCCGGGGCACTTCGTCGTCGGGTTCGGCACGCCGGGCGGCGGAACCGGGGAGGGGGTGCTGGTCGACCCCTTCGACGGGGGGCGGCTGTTGACCGGGGCGGACGCGGAGCTGCTGGTGGCCGGTGCCACCGGGGAGCCGCTGGATCCGGCGATGCTGCGGGCGGCGGACCCGCTCGACATCGTGCTGCGGATCCTCAACAACATCCGGGCCTGGGCGTCTGCCCGCCCCGAGCGCACGGACGTCCAGCTGTGGGCGGTGGAACTGTCGCTGCTGCTCCCGGCGCACCCGGCCCGACTGCGGTACGAGAGGGCGCAGTTGCTGGTCCAGCGGGGCGACTTCCTGGGCGGGGCAAGGGAGTTGGAGGGTTACGCCGAGGTGGTGGAGGCCGTGGAACCGGCGACGGCGGAGACGTTGAGGGGGCGGGCGAAGGCGGCTCGGGCCCGGCTGAACTGAGACGCTCACGCCCGGGCCCGGCTGAACTGAGAGAAGCTCACGCCGCCGGTTGACCCCTCCCCCCACCAGCTTTGCTCAGAGCCATCCCTTCTCCCTGGCCACCCGTACCGCTTCCGCCCTGTTGCGGGTGGCGAGTTTCTGGATGGCGGTGGAGAGGTAGTTGCGGACGGTGCCCTGGGAGAGCTGGAGGGTGCCGGCGATCTCGGCGTTGGTGGAGCCGTCCGCGGCCACCCGCAGGACGTCGCGTTCCCGGTCGGTGAGGGGGTTGGCGCCCTCGGCGAGGGCGGCTGCCGCCAGGGTGGGATCGATGACGCGTTCACCGGTCAGGACCTTGCGGACGGCGGCGGCGAGTTGGGCTGCCGGGGCGTCCTTGACCAGGAAGGCACGGGCGCCCGCCTCCATCGCCGTACGGAGGTAGCCGGGGCGGCCGAAGGTGGTGAGGACGACGATCTTCACCTCCGGGAGCTCCGCGGTGAGCCGGGCGGCGGCCTCGATGCCGGTCATGCCGGGCATCTCGATGTCCAGCAGCGCCACGTCGACGCCCGCTTCCCGGGCCGCCGCCAGCACCTCGTCACCGCGGGCCACTTGGGCGACCACTTCGATGTCCGGTTCCAGGCCGAGCAGCGCGGCCAGTGCCTCGCGGACCATCGACTGGTCCTCGGCGAGCAGCAGCCGGATCGGGGCGGGGCTGGGGGTGGGGGTGGGGTTTCCGCTGGTCATGAGGCGGATCCTAGAGGGGCCGTGGCGGTGAGGGTGAAGCCGGGAGACGCGGCGGTGGTGCGGACGGCACCGCCGACGGCCGCGAGGCGTTCGGTCATGCCGGTGAGGCCGTTGCCGGGTGAGTGGGCGGGGGTTCCCCTGCCGTCGTCCTGGACGGTGAGTTCGACGAGGGGGCCGTCGAGGGTCTGGGCCGCGCGGAGGCGGACCGTACAGTTCCGGGCGCCACTGTGCCGTACGACATTGGTGACCGCCTCGCGCAACGCCCAGGCCAGGGCTTCTTCGGTCCGCGGGGGTACGTCGGCGAGGTCGTCCGGCAGCCGGGCGGGGACCTGGGCGGTGATGCCGGAGGCCGCCAGCGCGGTGCGGGCGCCCGCGAGTTCGGCCGGGAGGGTGGCACGGCGGTAGCCGCTGACCGCTTCGCGTACGTCGACCAGGGCCTGTCGGCTGACCCGTTCGATGTCGGCGACCTGCTGGGCGGCCTGTTCGGGATGGTCGGGGAGCATCCGGCCGGCCAGTTCGCTCTTGATGGTGACCAGCGAGAGGGAGTGGCCGAGCAGGTCGTGCAGGTCGCGGGCGAGGCGCAGGCGTTCCTCGTTGGCGGCGAGCTGGGCGACGGTGGCGCGGGCCTCGCGCAGTTCGATGGTGGTGCGGATCAGGTGGCGCACGCCGGTCATGGTGAATCCGGCGAGGAGGGCGGCGAGGGCGCTGCCGGTGAGGGAGTCCACCGTTCCGCCTTCGTACAGGCCGATCAGGCACATCAGCAGGGTGGCCGCGGGCACGATCCAGCGGGCGATCGCGAACGGCAGGGAGACGCCGGCCGACACGGCGACGTACACGAAGAGGACCAGCCAGGGCGGGCCGAGGGTCAGTGACAGCATGGCGGCGAGCACGCTGAGGGTGGACAGGACGACGACGGTGGCGCGGCGGGCCAGCGGACTGCTGCTGTTGTAGCGGAAGACCAGGGCGAGGTAGACGCCGATGAAGGCGAGCAGTCCCAGGGTGCCCGCCACCAGGGCGGGCGTGGTGTGGCGGCCGGTCAGCAGGTCGGTCACCGGGGCGCTCATGAAGACCAGCCAGACGCTGACGAACAGCAGCTTGGTCAGGATCTGGCGGCGGCTGGTGGGGCGGACGCCGATCGACGCGAAGGCCTGCTCGCCCTCCGCGTCGAAGGGGACGTTGTCGGTGCCGCGCGGGGGCATGCCGGGACCCGGCGCGGTGGGGGTGCCACCGGCCGGGCCTTCGGGGGTCGGGTGGGTGCTCACGCCTTCAGGGTGTCCTTCCGGTACAGCCAGGCCGCTCCCGCGGCGAACAGTACGAAGTATCCGGCGAGGGTCAGCACGTCCTGGGCAGTGGGGGCGCTGCCGAGTACGACCGACTGGCCGAGTCCGGCGTAGGCGTGGGTGGGCAGCCATTGGGCGATGTCCTGGAGCCACTGGGGGTAGACGGTGGCGGGCATCCACAGGCCGCCCAGGATGGAGAGCCCGAAGTAGATGATCATCGTGACGGGGCGGACCGCGTCGCCGCTGACCAGGTAGCCGAGGGCGACGCCGAGCGCGGCGAAGCAGAGGCTGCCGATCCAGATCACGGCGGTGAGGGCGATCCACCGCCAGGCCCCCAGGTGGACGTCCTTGGTGAGCGAGCCGACCACGAAGACGATCACGATCGAGGGGAGGGTGACCACGGCCGCCCCGGCGATCTTGGCGAGGACATAGCCCCGGCCCGGCAGGGTGGTGAGCCGCAGCTGGCGGGTCCAGCCCTTCTCGCGCTCCTTGGCGATGCGCTCGCTGTTGCCCATCAGTACGGCGGTCAGGGCGCCGAAGGAGGCCATGGCGACGACGTAGAACGCGCCCATGCTCAGGTCGGTGTGCGGGACCTTTCCGTTGCCCTGCGGGCCCGCGATCATCAGGAAGAGGGCCGAGGGGTAGATGATCGAGAAGAAGAGGAACTTCTTGTTCCGCAGCGACCTGCGGATCTCCAGGGAGATGAGCGCCTTCATGCTGCTGCGGCCTCCTCGGCCTCGGTGATCGCGACGAACGCCTGCTCCAGGCCGAGCCCGGAGACTTCGAGGTTGTGCGGGTAGAAGCCTCGCGAGTAGAGCGCGTGGACGGTCTCGTCGGCGTCGTGGGACTGGATGCGGACGGTGCGGCCGGAGACGTCGAGCCGGGCGAGGGCGGGGAGTTTTCGCAGGCCGGCCTCGTCGAGGAGGTGCGGGTCCAGGTCGAAGGAGACCCGGCGGGCGCCCGCCTTGGCCTTGATCTCGGCGGCGGTGCCGTCCGCGAGCAGCCGGCCCCGGTGCAGGACCAGGACGCGGTCGGCGACGGCGTCGGCCTCTTCGAGGTAGTGGGTGGCGAACAGGACGGTGCGGCCCTGGTCGGCCTCCTCGCGCATGGTGGCCCAGAAGGCGTGCCGGGCGGAGACGTCCATTCCGGTGGTGGGTTCGTCCAGGACGATCAGGTCGGACGCGCCCGCGGTGGCGAGGGCGAAGCGGACGCGCTGTTCCTGGCCGCCGGAGAGTTTGTTGACCATACGGTCGGCGAAGGAGGCGACACCCGCGCGGGCCATCACGTCCTCGACGGCGTACGGCCTCGGATGCAGCGCACAGGCGAGGGCTACCAGTTCGCGCACCCGCACCTCCTCCATCAGCCCGCCGCTCTGCAGCATCGCGCCGACCCGGCCGGTCGCGATGGCCTCCCGGGGCGTACCGCCGAAGAGGGAGACGGTGCCGGAGTCGCTCTGGCGGAGGCCGAGCAGCAGGTCCAGGGTGGTGGACTTGCCCGCGCCGTTGGGGCCCAGGAGGGCGACGGTCTCGCCGGGGTGGAGGTCCAGGGAGAGACCGGCCACGGCCTGCACCTGGCCGTAGGACTTGCTCACCCCGTCGAAGTGAACCGCTGTCGTTGTCATGCTTCAAGCATCGCGAGCGGCGCCCCCGCGCGGCAGAGACGTCCGTCCGGTCCTCCCCATGACGGATGTCACGGCCGCGCCCATGACGAAGCCCCCGTCCCGGTGCGGGAACGGGGGCTTCCAATAACACAGCGAGGTTGAACTACCGCTGATTCAGGACGACTTGGCGCCGATGGTCTGGGTGCGCTCGGTCCTGGTCTTGCCGACCAGGGCGACCCGCATCGCGTCGCGGACGTCCTCCATGGTGACCGGGCGCTGGGCACCGTCGGCGCCGGTGACCAGGGCGCCGTCGAACGCGCCGTCGCTCAGCGTCCTGATGGCCTCCAGGTCGTAGACCTCGACCAGCTTTCCGTTGACCGCCTTCATCGACAGGATCTGCGGCAGCGACTTCGCCGGGCCGAACTCGATGGACTTCACACCGGCGACGATCTTCACCTTGGCGGACATGGCCGGCTCGGCGAACTCCTTCATGGCGCGGTCCAGTTCGGCCTGGGTGATGGTCGGCTGCTTGGCGGTGACCGGCAGTTCGACGGGGACGGTCTTCCCGCTCTGCACCTGTGCGCGGTAGGCGTCGCGGACCTTCGCCATCGACGCCTTGACGTCAAGTGCCTTGCCGGGCTTGCCCGGTACGGCGGTGGCCTTGTTGGGGGCGAAGGTGATGGTGCCGTCGGACGCGGTGCCCGAGGTGCCCGCCAGCGAGTTCAGCGCGACGCTCAGCTTCTCCTCGTCGACCGGGATGGCCGGCTCGGCGACGCGCTCGCCGCCGAAGAGCGAGCCGACCACGGAGACCGGGTTGTAGTCGGTGCCCGAGGCGCCGCGCACGGTCTCCTGGCCGTCCAGGGACAGGCCCGCGTTGCCCGGGGCCAGTTCGGTCTTCTTGCCGTCGACGACCAGCTGGAGCGGCAGCGCGGCCCGCTTGCCGAGGGCCGCGTCCAGCTTGACGACGGCCTCGTCCTTGGTGCCGCCGCCGATGTCGACACCGAGGACCGTGGTGCCCTTGGGTACGTCGGAGTGGTTGAGCAGCAGTCCCGCGCCGTAGACACCACCGGCGATGACGACCGCACCGGCCGCGAGCAGGACCAGCTTGGACCGGCCCTTCTTGGCGGGGGCGGCGGGCTTGGGCGCGGGCGGCGGAGCCTGCTCGTCGCGTACCGGGCCGCCGGGGGCGCCGGGCCCGAAGGCGGAGGCGCCGGGCGGGTCGGGCAGCCGGGGGGTGAGGTTGGGGCCGTTCGGGAACGCGGGGCGCGGGCCCTCGGGCTGGACCACCGGGACACCACTGGTGAGGGTGTCGCCGGAGACGTATCCGGGCGGCGTCATGGGGCCGGGGCCCGGAGTGCCGGGGCCGGGGCCCGTGCCGAGGCCGGGGAGGTCGTCGCGCGGGTCGGTCTGCGGGGTGAGCACGGCGGTGTCGTCGGTCATCCCGGCGGCGCCGTACGGGGCGGTGCCCGGCTTCGTCCCGTACGGGGACTCGGCGGCGGGGCCGGACCGGGACGTGGGACCGCCGGGGGTGGCGCGGCCGCCCGGGGCCGAGGGACCACCCGAGGCCGAGGGACCACCCGGGCCCGTAGGACCGCCGACCGGACCGGACTTCACCTCGGGCCAGGGGCTCGATCCACCCGAAGCGGAGGGCGAAGCGGAAGGCGCACGGGGGCCCTTGGGCGTGAGTGTGCTGTTACCGGTGGCCGGGCCCGTGGTCGGGCCGGACGGAGCGCCGGCGTCCGGGGAGGCGGCGCCGTCCGTGAAGTAGGGCAGCCCGTCGCGCGGTGCGTCGGCCGGTGCCCCCGCGTCCGGCGCGCCGGACTGGCCGGAGGCCGAAGGCTGGGGCGTGACAGGGGACTTGCGGGGCGAGAACCAGTCGCTGGTCTTCTCGTCGGCCCCACCGGATCCGGAACCCGAAGCGGAATCCCCGGCCGGACCCGCATCCCGCACCGTGGCACCCTGCACACGCGTCGGCAGCGGCGGCTGCCCGGACCCGTTCGGCGGGCCGTCGGCCGACGGCCCGGCCGCGGGCCGGCCGGCCGAACCGACTGCGGAGGGTGCGGCGGACAGCGGCTCGGACGGCGGCCACGCCATCTCGCCGGTGGTCTCGGAGTCACCGCGGGCAGCGCCGCCGCCCGACCCCCCGTCAGCTTCGCCGTCCGTCATCGGCTTGCGCATGACGACCGGCGGAATGGGCCGCGATCCGGGGATGTTGATCCGGATACGGGTCGTCAGGGTCGTCTCGGTCCTGGGCTCGTCCGACTCAGGCACCTGAGCGGGCTCGTCGTCCTTGCCCGCGCCGTTGAGGCCGTCCTGGCCCTCCGGCTGCGAGGGGTACGGACCGGCCCCGTACGGCGGCGTCCCCGAGGGGTACGCGGTTCCGCCGCGCCCCTGCGCGCCGGAGGACGAACTGTCAGTTTCACGACTCAAGGCAGGTTCTCCCGGTTGGCTCCACCGCTCGTTCTCTTGACCATGTGCTGCGGGCGGCTCGGCGGCGCGCACCACCATACTGGCCGCCGTCACCGCACCACCCCGCGGCCGTGGCAAGCGTGATGCCCGCACGGCCGCCGGAGTCCGGCCGGTGATCGGGGTTCCCGGTCCCGGTCCGAGCGGAAATCACAGAAGGAAGTGGTACGTCAGTTGCCAAGTCGGGCGGTGGAGACGCCCGGTTGCGGCAACTGCGGCATGGTGGCACAGATCACAGCCAGTGCGATGCCGCCGATGAGAAAGACGCTCGACGCGGTGGAACCGCCGATCAGGAGGTCCCCTTCACCACGGCCCAAGGTGACCAGCAGTACGGCGGCCACCCAGCCGATGGCGGGGGCCAGCGCACCACTGCGGGTGCCCAGCGCGTACGTACCCCCGTAGAAGAGGCAGCCCGCGGCGAGCAGCGCGAGCAGCAGCCCGAGCGGCATCAGGGCGCCGTGGAGCAGGGCGCCCGCGAGGCCGGTGAGGGTGCCGGCCACGAGGAGCGCGACGTACACCGGCAGACGCCTCCAGTTGATGTCGAGGGTCATGACGCGGCCCCCGTGACCGGAGCGAAGAGGTCGCTCTCGCGCTCCTCGTCCTCGTGGCGGGGCGGCAGCACCCGCTCGTAGTACTCGGTGGTGAAGACGGGCTGGGCCAGCTGGTTGGAGAGCAGGAACCAGGGCTCGTGGACGCTGATCTGGGTGGCGTGCGCGCGCATCGCGGCAGCCTTCGCGGCGCCGTACGCCGAGCCGTCGATCTCGGTGGTGAGGTGCTCCTCGTCCACCACTCCGGGAACGTCGTCGACCGGGGCGATGCCGGGGAAGCCGGGGTCCTCCTCGCGCAGGCGGGCGAAGGCGGCCTCGGCCACGGGGCGGGGCACCCGGTTCCAGTACACCTTTTCCACCGCGTGCGGAACGCCGAAATCCGGCCGGTAGGTGGGCTCCGCGGCGAGTTCCGCGGCGCGCATCGCGACCCGGTGCGCCTGGATGTGGTCGGGGTGGCCGTAGCCGCCGTCCGGGTCGTAGGTGATCAGCACCTGGGGGCGCACCTCGCGGATCACCTCGACGAGGTACGGGGCGGCGGAGTCGACCTCGGCGTGCCAGAAGGCGCCCTCGCGGTGGTTCTGCGGGGCGCCCATCATTCCGGAGTCGCGGAAGTGGCCAGGGCCGCCGAGGAAGCGGTGGTCGCTGACGCCCAGCTCCTTCATGGCGGCGGCCAGCTCCAGCGCCCGGTGCGGGCCGAGGGTGTCGTCGCGGTCGGCGGCGAGGTGGGCGAGGCCCGGCGGGATGATCTCGCCCTCCTCGCCCAGGGTGCAGGTCACCAGGGTGACGTGCGCGCCCTCGGCCGCGTACTTGGCCATGGTGGCGCCATTGTTGATCGACTCGTCGTCGGGGTGCGCGTGCACCAGGAGCAGGCGACGGGTGGGGAGCGAGGTCATGGGGCCAGCGTACGAGGTCCGGTCCGCGGTTCCCCAGGGGCGCCGCGATCCGGGGGACGGCCCGGATCGCGGCCCGGGGCCGGTGTCCGGACCCCGGCTCCCGGGAACGCGGCGGACCGGAAGCGACGGATCAGAAGTGGAAGCCGCCCAGGACCCCCGCCACATTGGTGGTGACGTCCTTGATCGTGGGGGCGATGGACGAGCTGGCGAGATAGAACCCGAGCAGCATGCAGACCACCGCGTGTCCGGCCTTCAGTCCGGACTTCCGGACCAGCAGGAAGACGACGATCGCCAGCAGCACCACCGCCGAGATCGAGAGTGCCATGGCGGTTCACCTCCACTTGAGTACGGTCGGAACATGGGCAGCACGACAGGTACCAGCGGGTCTATACCCACCTAGCGCTACGGATCATAACTATCCGCATCCACGCATTGATCGGTGCACGGCAGCACGAGGGGCGCACAGGGGGCGGGTAGTTGGTGATCGTGGCCGGAAATCGCCGCTCCTGGAGACGGAGTTGAGGGCGCGGGGCGGCGGGTGTGCGCCCCTGGCGCCCTGCTGTGGGCCGGCGGAGGTCGGCTGTCGGCCCTGTGGAGGGGGTTACCAGCCCGGGGGGCGCGAGGAGGGCGGGGGCGGGCCGAAGCCGCCGCCCGGGCCGCCCGGCCCTCCCGTGCCGCCGTGGGGGCCCGGGGGGCCGTATCCGTAGCCGTCGTAGACGTTGGGGGCGAGCCTGGGGCCGCCGGTCACCGGCTCGCCGCGCCGGGCCAGGACCAGGGCCGCCACTCCCCCGAGCAGCAGGGCGCCCACCCACCAGGCGACGGTGAGCTGCTCGACCGGGCCGAGGCGGCCGAACTCGGTGAACAGGTCGGCGTCGACCGCGACCGAGACCCCGGACGCCCCGGTCATCGCCAGCAACGCGGCTCCCACCAGCCCCAGCGGTCGTGAGTGCACCGCGCCGAGGAGTGCGCCGAGGGCGGCGGTCAGCGTCACGGCGGTGACCACCAGGGCGGCCCAGCCCGCGGGCATGCCCAGGAGTTGGAGGGCCCCGCCGCTGCCGGTCAGGCGCTCGGCGTACAGCGAGAAGGGGCCGGGGGTCTGGGTGTAGGCGTAGACCTCCCAGGCGGCGGTGATCACCCCGGCGGTGCCGAGCAGCAGGAACGCGGTGATGCCGACGCCGCGGGTGGGGCGGGTGGGCCCGGTGCCGTGACCGCGGGCCGGGCGCCTGCCCGCCGCGACCAGGATCAGCAGGGCGGCGGCCAGACCGAGCGCCACGAAGGTGGAGACCATCGCCCACATCCGCAGTCCGTGCGGATACACCTCGGCGAACCCGTCGGCCCACAGGGTGGGGGCGCGCACGGCAAGGGTGAGGAATCCGGTCACGCCGAGGGCGGCGGCGGCCACGGGTGAGCGGGGTACGGCGAAGGCCACGACGACGTAGACGCACAGCAGTACGAGGTCGGGGAGGGTGGTGGCGGTGAGGAAGCGGTCGGGGCCGCTGCCGGCCCAGGCCCACCAGAGGCGGGTGGGCTCGTCGACGAGGCGGAGGTCTCGGGCTATCCAGAGCCCGGTGAGCAGGGCGAGGAGGAGGCAGAGTCCGCTGCCGGTGAAGCGGGCGGCGCGTGCGAGTGACTGAGGGTGCCCCGTCGGGTCCATGGGGTCAATGGTCCACGCTGGTGCGGGAGTTGAACAGGGGGTGGGGTGACCGGCCGGGGCGACATGGCGCACCCCGGCCGGCCGACGGCACCCGCACGGCCGCACGGGGAACAGCCTGGGGGGTGGGCGTGTCGGGGGTGGGTCGGGGTGGTTGCCTCGGCGTTACGGGGTCGGGGGTGGGCCGGGGCGGGTGGGGGTGCGACTCCGTCGGGGGCCGCCCCCTTGCCCGCCCGTTCCGCCCCGGGGGCGGCCCCGCCGCCCAAGGGGACGGCGGTGGAGCGAAGGGGGGCGGCCCCCTACCCCGGGACCACTACGCGTTCTTCTGCGAAGTGGCAGGCGGAGTCGTGGGCGGCCGGGGTGGTCGTGTTCTGGAAGACGGCGGGGATCGCGAGCAGGGGGACCTCTTGGGCGCAGCGGTCCTGGGCCTTCCAGCAGCGGGTGCGGAAGCGGCAGCCGGAGGGAGGGTTGGCCGGGGAGGGGACGTCTCCGGAGAGGATGATGCGGTCGCGGCGTTCGCGGGCCGAGGGGTCCGGGACCGGGACGGCGGAGAGGAGCGCCTGGGTGTAGGGGTGGGTGGGGTGTTCGTAGATCTCCTCGTCGGTGCCGATTTCGACGAGGCGCCCCAGGTACATCACGCCGACCCGGTCGGAGATGTGGCGCACGATCGAGAGGTCGTGGGCGATGAAGACGTAGGAGAGGCCGAATTCCTGCTGGAGCCCCTCCAGCAGGTTGATGACCTGGGCCTGGACGGAGACGTCGAGTGCGGAGACCGGTTCGTCGGCGACGATGATCTCCGGGTTGAGGGCGAGCCCCCGGGCGATGCCGATGCGCTGGCGCTGGCCGCCGGAGAACTGGTGCGGGTAGCGGTTGATGTACTCGGGGTTGAGGCCGACCACGTCCAGCAGGTCCTGGACCTTGCGGCGGCGGTCCCCCTTGGGGGCGACCTCCGGGTGGATCTCGTACGGTTCGCCGATGATGTCGCCGACCGTCATCCGGGGGTTCAGCGAGGTGTACGGGTCCTGGAAGACCATCTGGATGTTGCGGCGGACCGCCTTCAGCGCGCGCCCGGACAGCTTGGTGATGTCCTCGCCCTTGTAGCGGATGGCGCCCGCGGTGGGGTGCTCCAGCTGGACCAGCATCTTGGCGACGGTGGACTTCCCGCAGCCGGACTCGCCGACGACGCCGAGCGTCTCGCCCGCGCCGAGGTCGAAGGAGACACCGTCGACGGCCTTGACCGCGCCGACCACCCGCTTGCGGACGATGCCCTGGGTGAGCGGGTAGTGCTTGACCAGGTCCCGCACTTCCAGGATGGGTTCGCCCTTGAGCACCGGTGCGACCGGTGAGACCGGCGCCGTGCCGGGCGCGGAGGCCTCCGTACCGTCCTCGTCGAATTCGACCATGTCAGCCACGGAGCGTCTCCTTCCAGAAGTGGCAGGCGCTCCGGCGGCCCTCGGCCACGTCGAACAGCGGCGGCACGTCGGTCCGGCAGATGTCCTGGGCCATCGGGCAGCGCGGGTTGAAGGCGCAGCCCGGTGGGATGCGGAGCAGGTTGGGCGGCAGGCCCTTGATCGCGTACAGCTCCTGGCCCTTCTGGTCCAGGCGCGGGATCGATTCGAGGAGGCCCTGGGTGTACGGGTGGGCGGGGTTCTTGTAGATCTCGTGGACGGGCGCGGTTTCCACGATCCGGCCCGCGTACATCACCGCGATCTTGTCGGCGACGTCGGCGACCACGCCGAGGTCGTGGGTGATGAGGATCAGGCCCATGTTGAGTTCGCGCTGGAGCTCGGCGAGCAGGTCCATGACCTGGGCCTGGACCGTCACGTCGAGCGCCGTGGTCGGCTCGTCCGCGATGATCAGCTTCGGTTCCAGCGCGAGCGCCATCGCGATCATGATGCGCTGGCGCATACCTCCGGAGAACTGGTGCGGGTACTGGCCGACCCGCTCCTTGGCGGCCGGGATCCGCACCCGGTCCATCAGTTCGACGGCCTTGGCCCGGGCGTCCTTCTTGGACATTCCCCGGTGGACGACGTACATCTCGCCGAGCTGTTCGCCGACGCTCAGCACCGGGTTGAGCGAGGACAGCGCGTCCTGGAAGATCATGGCCATCCTGGCGCCGCGGATCTTCCTGCGCCGGTCCTCCTTGATCGTGAGGAGGTCCTCGCCCTCGAAGAGGATCTCGCCCTGCGGGATGCGTCCCGGCGGCATGTCGAGGATGCCCATGACGGCCTGTGCGGTGACGGACTTCCCGGAGCCCGACTCGCCGAGGACGGCCAGGGTCTCGCCCTCGTCGACGCTGTAGTCGACCCCGTTGACGGCCTTGACGATGCCGTCGCGGGTCTTGAACTCCACGTGCAGATCGCGTACTTCGAGCAGCATGTCAGCAGCACCCTCTATCGCAGCTTGGGGTCGAGGGCGTCGCGCACCGCGTCGCCGAGCATGATGAACGCGAGGACCGTGATGGCGAGCGCACCGGCCGGCCAGAGCAGCATGTGGGGCGCGTTGCGGACGTAGGCGGAGGCCGAGGAGATGTCGATGCCCCAGGAGACGGTGGGCGGCCGCAGACCGACGCCGAGGTACGAGAGCGTGGCCTCCAGCGCGATGTAGGTGCCCAGCGCGATGGTGGCGACGACGATGACCGGGGCGATCGCGTTCGGCGTGATGTGCCGCAGCAGCATCCGGGAGTTGCCGGCGCCGAGCGCCCTGGCCGCCTGGACGTAGTCGTTCTGCTTGGCGGTGATCACCGAGCCGCGGGCGATACGGGCGATCTGCGGCCAGCCGAGCAGCACGATGAAGGTGACGACCGGCCAGACGGTGGTGCCCTTGACGACGGACAGGTAGACCAGACCGCCGAGGACCACCGGGATCGCGAAGAACACGTCGGTGATCCGGGAGAGCAGCGAGTCGAACCAGCCGCCGAAGAATCCGGCCAGCCCGCCGAGCAGCGAGCCGAGCAGGGCGACGCCGAGGGTGGCGCAGACGCCGACCGTGACGGAGGCGCGGGCGCCGTACACCGTCCGCGTGTAGACGTCGCAGCCCTGGCCGTTGAAGCCGAAGGGGTGGCCCGGCTCGGAGCCCTTCTGGGCGTCGGCGAGGTTGCAGGCGAGCGGGTCGCCGGAGGCGATGACCGAGGGCCACAGCGAGATGAACACCAGGAACGCGATGATCAGCCCGGAGACGATGAAGACGGGGTTGCGGCGCAGGTCGTGCCAGGCGTCCGACCAGAGGCTGCGGGCCTTGTCGCCGCCCCGCTGCTCGTGCCCGGGGGGCTTCTCCAGGCTGGTGCCCTCGGAGACCGCGAGGTCCATCGCGCCGCCGGCGCCCGCACCGGAGAGGGCGCCCTCGTCGCGCGGGGTGTTCGGGTTCTTGGGCTCAGGCATACCGGATCCTCGGGTCGAGAACGGCGTACAAGAGGTCGACGATCAGGTTCGCCACCAGGAAGACCAGGACCAGGACGGTCACGAAGCCGACGACGGTCTGCGAGCTCTGCCGGACGATGCCCTGGTAGAGCTGGTAGCCGACGCCGTGGATGTTGAAGATCCGCTCGGTGACGATCGCACCGCCCATCAGGGCGCCGATGTCGGTGCCGATGAAGGTGACCACCGGGATCAGGGAGTTGCGCAGCAGGTGCCGGGAGATGACCCGGCGGCGCGGCAGGCCCTTGGCGACGGCGGTTCGTACGTAGTCGGCACGGGCGTTCTCGGCCACCGAGGTACGGGTGAGCCGGGTGACGTACGCCAGTGAGACCGACGCCAGGACCAGCCCCGGGATCAGCAGTTCGTCGAAGGTCGCGGCCGGGGAGACGGCCGGTTTGATCCAGCCCCACTTCACCCCGAGCAGCAGTTGGAGCAGCAGACCGGTGACGAAGGTGGGGATGGAGATGACCACGAGGGTCAGCAGCAGCACCCCGGTGTCGATGGGGCGGCCCCGGCGCAGTCCGGTCAGGACACCGAGGCTGATGCCGATGACGACCTCGAAGACGATCGCCACCACGGTGAGGCGGGCGGTGACCGGGAAGGCGGTGGCCATCAGCTCGGTGACCGGCTGGCCGTTGAAGGCGCGGCCGAAGTCACCGGTGAACAGGTTGCCCATGTAGATCAGGTATTGCTGCCACACCGGCTTGTCGAGGCCGAAGTCCGCCTGGAGCTGTGCGGCGGTCGCCGGGTCGCACTTGCGGTCGCCGCACAGCCCTGCCACGGGGTCGCCCATGACGTTGACCATCAGGAAGATCAGCAGGGTTGCGCCGAAGAAGACCGGGATCATCTGGAGCAGACGCCGGATCACATAACGTCCCATGAAGGGCTCCCGTGGTCGTTGGTGGGTTCCCTGCGAGGGTCAGTTGACCTTCATCTGGTTGTAGACCGGGATGCTGAACGGGTTCAGGGCCACGTTCGTGGTGCGCTCGGAGTAGGCGGCGCTGCCGTTCTGGTACCAGAGCGGAATGGCGGCCATCTGCTCGGCGAGGACCTTCTCGGCGGCCTGGAAGGTGGTGGTGGCCTTCGCGATGTCGGTCTCCGCGTTGGCCGCCTTCAGCAGGCCGTCGAAGGCCTTGCTGGAGAACTGGCCGTCGTTGGAGGAGGCACCGGTGGCGTACAGCGGCTCCAGGAAGTTCTGGATCAGCGGGTAGTCCATCTGCCAGCCGGCCCGGAAGGGGCCGGTGAACTTCTGCTGGCTGGCCTGGCTGCGGAAGTCGGCGAAGGTGCCGATCGGGTTGCCGACGCAGGCCTTGTTGTTGTCGAGCGCGTTGTTGATGCTGTTGCAGACGGCGTCCACCCACTCCTTGTGGGAGCCGGTGTCCGCGTTGTACGAGATCGACATCTGGCCGCCGGGGATGCCGCCGCCCTCGGCGACCATCTTCTTGGCCTCGGCCGCGTTGTACTCGCAGGAGGCGCCGCACAGTCCGGCCTTGTAGCCGCCCGCCGCGCCGAGCACCGGCGAGGTCCAGTCGGTGGCGGGGGTGCGGGTCTTCTGGAAGATGGTGTCGGTGATCTGGGCCCGGTTGATCGCCATCGACAGGCCCTTGCGGACCTTCTCGGAGCCGGGCTTGTTCCAGTCGGCGTCGTAGAACGGGAAGGCGAGGGTCTGGATGATGCCCGCCGGGGTGTTGAGGTAGCGGCCGCCGAGGTCGTTCTTGACGTTCTTGAGCTGGGCCGCGGGCACGTCGTCGAGCAGGTCGAGGTTGCCGGCCGTCAGGTCGGTGTAGGCGGTGCCGTAGTCGGTGTAGACCTTGAGGTCCACGCCCTCGTTCTGCGCCTTGTCGGTGCCCGGGTAGTCCGCCCACTTGCGCAGGCTCATCACCGAGCCCTTGTCGTAGGACTTGATGGTGTACGGGCCGTTGCCGACCGGCGTCTGCAGGTAGCTGTCGTGGTCGTCGAAGAAGACCTTGGGCAGCGGGGCGAACGCGGCGTAGCCGAGGGTGTCGGGCCAGGTGGAGAACTTCTGGGTGAGCTTGACGGTGAACGTCTGCTCGCCCGTGACCTTGAGGCCGGAGAGGGTCTCGGCGGAGGGCTCGCCCTTCTCGGGGTGCACCTTGTCGTAGCCCTCGATGTAGCCGAAGAAGGGCGCGTTCTTCTGCTTGTTCTTCAGGTGGGCGCCGTAGTTCCAGGCGTCCACGAAGGACTTGGCGGTGACCTTCTCGCCGTTGGAGAACGTCCAGCCGTCCTTGACGGTGACGGTGAAGTTCTGCGAGTCGGTGGTGTCGATCTTCTCGGCAAGCATGTCCTCTGCCGCGCCGGTCTTCGGGTTGTACCGCTTGAGGCCGCGGAACAGCATCTCCAGGACCTTGCCGCCCTGGACCTCGTTGGTGTTCGCGGGCTCCAGGGGGTTCTGCGGGTCTCCCCACGACGCGCTGAGCACACCCGCCTCGCCGCTGCTCCCGCCACCGCAGGCGGTCGCGGCGAGTGCTACGGCGGCCGCGACCGCGGCCCACTTGGCGTGCCTGGCTCCGCGCATGGAGTACCTCCTAGAGTCCCAAAGACGACTTAGGGACTCATATCACCCCATACGCAGCGTTATCGCATGTTCACCGCGTCCGTCCGCGCGTCACCCCCCCCGATCGCGGGCGCCGGGTCCGTCGCCAGCCGGGCGTGCACGTGCATGTCGTGGTGCGCGCCCGGGGCCGGGGCGGGAAGTCCGCCGCGGGCGGTGCCCTCCAGGAGGTAGCCGGAGCGGACGGCGACCCGGCAGGACGCCTCGTTCGCCACGGCGTGGCCGAGTTCGATGCGGTGCAGGGCGAGACGCTCGAAGCCCCAGCGGGTGCAGAGTTCGACGGCCCTGGTGACCACGCCCCTCCCCCGCGCCTCGGGCAGCAGCCAGTAGCCGATGCCCGCGCACTCCCGCCGGAACTCGATCTTGTGCAGGCCGACCGCCCCGAGCACCTCGCCACTCGCCTCGTCGGTGACGCAGAACTGGGCCAGGTCCCCCCGCTCCCACCCCTCGGCCCGCGAGCGTACGTACGCCAGCGCCGCCTCCTCGTCCACCGGCTCCCCCGGCTCCCAGCGCCGGACCTCCGGGTCGCCCAGCCCGCGCAGGATCGCCGGAACGTCCCGCTCGGTCCAGGCCCGCAGCCGCAGCCCGAGCCCGGAGAGCTCGGCGAAGGTCAGGGGGGAGGCCGCCGCGCCTCGGATCATGGCTGTACCTGCTTCCTCATGTGTACGTACGGGACGGAGAACGGGCGCCGCCCCCGGCCCCGACGAATCGGGGACGGGGGCGGCGCCCGGAAAGCGGAGGCAACGCGGTCGGTGCTCAGACCGCGTGCACCACGTCCTTCTCCTCGGCGAAGTGGCACGCCGACTCGTGTGCGGCCGGGGTGTCCTGGCCGACGAAGCGGGTCGGGATGGCGAGCAGCGGCTCCTCCTTGGAGCACTTGTCCTCGGCCTTCCAGCAGCGGGTGCGGAAGCGGCAGCCCGACGGCGGGTTGGCCGGCGAGGGCACGTCGCCGGTGAGGATGATCCGGTCGCGGTGTTCGCGGGCGGTGGGGTCCGGGACCGGGACCGCCGACAGCAGCGCCTGGGTGTAGGGGTGCGTCGGGTGGTCGTAGATCTCCTCGTCGGAGCCGATCTCCGCCATCTTGCCCAGGTACATCACACCGACGCGGTCGGAGATGTGCCGGACGATGGACAGGTCGTGCGCGATGAAGAGGTAGGACAGGTTGAACTCGTCCTGGAGCTTCTCCATCAGGTTGATCACCTGCGCCTGGACGGACACGTCCAGGGCCGAGACGGGCTCGTCGCAGATGATGATCTCCGGGTTGAGCGCGAGGCCGCGGGCGATGCCGATGCGCTGGCGCTGACCGCCGGAGAACTGGTGCGGGTAGCGGTTGATGTACTCCGGGTTGAGACCGACCACGTCCAGCAGGTCCTGGACCTTCTGCCGGCGCTGGCCCTTGGGAGCCACCTCCGGGTGGATGTCGAAGGTCTCGCCGATGATGTCGCCGACCGTCATACGCGGGTTCAGCGAGGTGTACGGGTCCTGGAAGACCATCTGGATGTTGCGGCGGACGGCCTTCAGCGCGCGCCCGGACAGCTTGGTGATGTCCTGGCCCTTGTAGAAGACCTCGCCCGCGGTCGCCTTCTCCAGCGTCATCAGCAGCTTGGCGACGGTGGACTTGCCACAGCCGGACTCGCCCACGATGCCCAGGGTCTCGCCCTGGTACAGGTCGAAGGAGATGCCGTCGACGGCCTTGACCGCGCCGACCTGCTTCTTGAAGAGGATGCCCTGGGTCAGCGGGAAGTGCTTGACCAGGTTGCGGACCTGGAGGATCGGCTCGCCCCGCTCGGCCGGCCGCTCGATCGCCGCGACCGCGGCGGTCTCGCTGGCGGCGTCGAGCACCTCGACCTCGGTCGTGTTGGGGGTCGCGTCCACGGCCTCGGTCTTGTTGAGGTCAGCCATGGAGCTGCTCCTTCCAGAAGTGGCAGGCGCTGCCACGGCCGGCCAGGTCGACGCCGTCGCGCGTGGTGACCTGCACCAGCGCGGGGACGTCCGTACGGCAGATGTCCTGTGCCTTGGGGCAGCGCGGGTTGAAGGCGCAGCCGGCCGGCACGCGGGTCAGGTTGGGCGGCAGGCCCTTGATCGCGTACAGCTCCTGGCCCTTCTGGTCCAGGCGCGGAATCGAGTCCAGCAGACCCCGGGTGTAGGGGTGCGCGGGGTTCTTGTAGATGTCGTGGACCGGTGCGGTCTCGACGATCCGGCCCGCGTACATCACCGCGATCTTGTCCGCGACGTCGGCGACCACGCCGAGGTCGTGGGTGATCAGGATCAGGCCCATGTTGTACTCGCGCTGGAGCTCGGCCAGCAGGTCCATGACCTGGGCCTGGACCGTCACGTCGAGCGCGGTGGTCGGCTCGTCCGCGATGATCAGGTCCGGCTCCAGGGCCAGTGCCATGGCGATCATGATGCGCTGGCGCATACCGCCGGAGAACTGGTGCGGGTAGTCGTTGACCCGCTCCTTGGCGGCCGGGATGCGCACCCGGTCCATCAGCTCGATGGCCTTGGCCTTGGCCGCCTTCTTGTCCAGCGCCTGGTGCACGCGGAACATCTCGGCGAGCTGGTAGCCCACGGAGAGCACCGGGTTGAGCGAGGAGAGCGCGTCCTGGAAGATCATCGCGATCTTCTGGCCGCGGATCCTGCGCCGCTCCTCGTAGCCCATCTTGAGCATGTCCTGGCCGCGGAAGAGGATCTCTCCCTGCGGGATGCTGCCCGGCGGCATGTCCAGGATGCCCATGATCGCCTGCGCGGTCACGGACTTGCCGGAGCCGGACTCGCCGAGGACGGCGAGGGTCTCGCCGGCGCTGACGCTGTAGTTGACGCCGTTGACGGCCTTGACGATGCCGTCGCGGGTCTTGAACTCCACATGGAGGTTACGGACGTCGAGCAGCGGACCGCTGTCTTCGCCGGACGCTCCGGGGGCGGGAACCGCCGCTGTATCGATGATGGTCATGTACGCCTCCCTCAGCGCAGCTTGGGGTCGAGGGCGTTGCGTACCGCATCGCCGAGCATGATGAACGCGAGGACGGTGATCGACACCATGACCGACGGGACGATCAGGACGAAGGCCGCGTTACGCAGCTGTTCCTGGCCCGAGGAGATGTCGACGCCCCACGAAACGGTGGGCTCTGCCAGACCGATACCGAGGAAGGACAGGGTGGCCTCCGCCGCGATGTATCCGCCGAGTGCGATCGTCGCGACGACGATCACCGGGGCGATGGCGTTGGGCACGATGTGCTTGAGCATGATCCGGGTGGTCGAGGCGCCGAGCGCCTTGGCCGCCATCACGTAGTCCGCGTTCTTGATGGTGAGCACCGAACCGCGGGCGACACGGGCGATCTGGGTCCAGCCGAGGAAGGCGAGGGCCAGGATGACCACGTACAGCTTGCGGTCCTCGAACGAGGTCAGGACGACCATCGCGCCGAGGATGAACGGAACGCCGAAGAAGACGTCGGTGATACGGGAGAGGATCGTGTCGATCCAGCCGCCGAAGTAGCCGGCCAGCATGCCGACCACGGTGCCCAGGACGGTCACGATCGCGGTCACGCAGATCGCGACGGCGATGGAGGCACGGGCGCCGTAGATGACGCGGGCGTAGATGGAGCGGCCCTGGACGTCGTAGCCGAACCAGTCCTCGCCGAAGAAGTTGCCCCAGTTCGGCTTGCCCAGGTAGTGCTTGGCGAGGTCCGCGTAACGGGGGTCGGCGCTGGTGAACAGGCCCGGTGCTATCGCCATCGTCAGCAGCACCACGATCAGTACCGCGGAGACCACGAACATCGGGTTGCGCCGCAGGTCGTGCCAGGCGTCGGACCAGAGGCTGCGCGGCTTGCCGACCTTGGGTACGGCGGACTCGGCGGCCGGCGTACCGGTGGCCTTGGTGTCCTTGTCGGTCACTTCGAGTGCCTCAGGCATAACGGATCCTCGGGTCCAGGACCGCGTAGAGCAGGTCGACGATCAGGCTGGCGACAAGGTAGACGACCACGATCAGCGTCACGATGCCGACGACGGTGGCGCCTTCACGGTGCTTCAGCGCGTCGAAGACCGCGTTGCCGACGCCCTTGACGTTGAAGATGCCCTCGGTCACGACGGCGCCGCCGAGCAGCGCACCCAGGTCGGTGCCGAGGAAGGTGACCACGGGGATCAGCGAGTTGCGCATCAGGTGCACACCGATGATCCGGCGCTTGGGCAGCCCCTTGGCGACGGCGGTGCGCATGTAGTCCGCGCGCAGGTTCTCCGCGACCGAGGTACGGGTCAGTCGGGCGACGTACGCCAGTGAGAGTGAGCCCAGCACCACAGCGGGCAGCAACAACTCGTCCCACGAGGCGACTTCACTGACGTTCGGATCCACCCAGCCGAGCTGGAAGGCGAAGGTGTACTGCATCAGGAAGCCCAGGACGAACGAGGGGACCGAGATCAGTACGAGGGTGAAGAGGAGCAGTCCGCGGTCGCGCAGTGTGTCGGCCTTGAGACCGGCGAAGATGCCGATCGAGATGCCGAGCACGACCGTGAAGGTGAAGGCGAACAGGGCCAGCCGTACGGTGACCGGGAACGCGTCCGTGATGACATCGGCGATGGGCCGGCCGCTCGCGATCTGCGTGCCGAAATCGCCCTGGAACAAGTTGCCCAGATAGTTCGCGTACTGGTGCCAGAGCGGAAGATCGAGACCGAGGTCCTTCTTCATTGCCGCGATCTGCGCCGGGTCGACCGTCTGCTCTCCCGCGAGCGCGCGCACGGGGTCGCCGGGCAGCGCGTACATCATGGCAAAAACGAGCAGGGTGGACCCGATGAAGACCGGGATCATCTGGAGCAGTCGCCGCGCGACATAACGCCCCATGTTTGCCTCCGTGTGAATACTGCGGCGCAGGGGCCGCTCCCGGGATGTGGGGAGCGGCCCCTGGGCCTACCGCCAGTGCGGTGGCGGGTTACGGCCGAGTGGGGATGGGCCCGTGGGCAGTGACTACTTGACGGTGACGTCGGTCACGTTGTAGTCGCCGTGGAAGTCGACGGTGACGTTGTCGACTGCCTTGGAGTGGCCACCGTTGGTGCGGTACTGCCACAGCGGGATGGCCGGCATCTTCTCCAGGAGGAGCTTCTCGGCGTCCTGGTAGGCCTTGACCGAGTCCTCCAGGGACTTCGCGTTGTCGCCCTTGCGGAACGCCGCGTCGATGTCCTTGTCGGAGAAGCGGCCGTTGTTGGACTCGGCCGTCGTGTCGTACAGCTCGCGCATGAAGTTGGCGTTGATCGGGTAGTCGGCCACCCAGCCACCGCGGTAGAACGCCTTGACCTTGTCGGCGTCACGCGCCTCCAGGTCGGTCTGGAAGTCCGGCTTGGCGTCGCCGACGCAGTCCACGCCGGTGGCGTTGCGGATCGACTCGCAGACGGCCGTGATCCACTCCTTGTGGCCACCGTCCGCGTTGTACTGGATGGTGAGCTTGTTGCCGGGGACGCCACCGTTCTTGGTGACGAGCTCCTTGGCCTTCTTCGGGTCGTACTTGAAGATGTCCGTGCCGAGGTCCTGGTTGCCCTGGACGCCGCTCGGCGTGAAGCTGGTGGCCGGCTTGCGGGAGCCGTTGAGGACCGTCTTGGTGATGGTCTCCCGGTCGATGGCCATCGACAGGCCCTGCATGACCTTCGGGTTGATGCCCTTGAAGGTCGGGCTGTACATGGCGGGGACCAGGGACTGGATCGCCGCGTACTCCTGGTCGATCGCGCGGTCGCCGAGGTCCTGCTTGTACTTCGGCAGGTCCTTCGGGCCGACCTGGCGGATCATGTCCAGGTTGCCGGACAGGAGGTCCTGGTACGCGGCCTCGACGGTCGCGTAGTTCTTGAAGAGGACACCCTTGTTCTTGGCCTTGTTCGGGCCGAGGTAGCTCTCGTTGGCCTTGACCTGGATGAGCTTCTTGTGGTTCCACTTCTCGAAGATGTACGGGCCGTTGCCGACCGGCGCCTGAGCGAAGGCCTTCGGGTCGTTGTAGAAGACCTTGGGCAGCGGGGCGAAGGTGGCGTAGCCGAGCTTGTACTCGAAGTACGGAACCGGCTTGCTCAGCTCGATGGTGAAGGTGGTCTCGTCGACGACCTTCAGACCCGACATCTTGTCGGCCTTCGGCTCACCCTTGGCGACGTTGACGTCCCCGTAGCCCTTGATGTCGGAGAACCAGACAGCGTTCTGCATCTTGTTCTTGCTGTTGGCGTACCAGTTCCACGCGTTGACGTACGACTCGGCCGTCACGGCCTCGCCGTTGTGGAACTTCCAGCCCTTCTTGAGCTTGACGGTCCACGTCTTGGAGTCGGTCGACTTCACCGACTCGGCGTTCGTGTAGACGATCGCGCCCTTGGCGTCGAAGTCGAGCAGCTGCGTGAACAGCGACTGGATGACGTAGCTGCCGAGGGACTCGTTCGTGTCCGCGGGGTTCAGCGGCTTCTGCGGCTCGCCGACGTCGATCGAGACATAGCCCGCGGGCTTGCCCTTCTCGGTGCCACCCTTGCTGCCGGTGTCGTCCTTCGAACCACCGCAAGCCGTCACGGCCATGGCCACGGCTATTGCGCCTGCAGCCCACTTGGCACTCTTGGCACCGCGCATGGGTTCCTCCTCATGAGTCCACTGATCACTTAAGAAGGGGCCCGAGTGCACTCGCCGACACCCCTGACGGCGAGAATTTTCAGTACCCCAGTGTGCTCGTGAGTCGGCGCTCCCCACAGCGCATGACCCATTGACCCGAGCTCAATGGAGCCAACTATTAAGTACGTCCGGACCGTAAACCACACTTAAAGGGTCTCGTTTTGACAACATCACTTGCCCCTCAGTGACCGAAATCCGGACAAAATGAGTCCAGACAGACACCCCCGAAACGGACTGTTAACGCAACTTCCGGAGAGTGTTGATCGATATCCGGACACTCGGGTCATGAAAACGACTTGACCGGCCGTCGCCCGAGGGGCAGTTGGATCTTGGCCGGAGATCGGCCCGGCGACCTTCGCGACGGCCGGCGCACGGGGTGGGCACGCGCACCGAGAGCCCTTGGCCCGGCACCCAGCGTGATCGCCGAAGGCCCGGCACCCCGAGATGATGCGGGGTGCCGGGCCTTCGGTCAACAGGTCCGCCGGGCAGCCCCGTTGAGAGGCTGCCCGGGGTCTGCTGCTAGCGCTTGGCGCGCGAAGCCGTACGACCGCGCTCCTTGGCGTCCAGGACGACCTTGCGGATGCGCACGGCCTCCGGGGTCACCTCGACGCACTCGTCGTCACGGCAGAACTCCAGCGACTGCTCCAGCGAGAGCTTGCGCGGCGGCACGACGTTCTCGGTCGTGTCCGCGGAAGCCGCACGCATGTTGGTGAGCTTCTTCTCCTTGGTGATGTTCACGTCCATGTCGTCGGCGCGCGAGTTCTCGCCGACGATCATGCCCTCGTACACCTCGGTGCCGGGGTCGGTGAACAGGACACCGCGCTCCTGGAGGTTGATCATCGCGAACGGCGTGACCGTACCGGAGCGGTCGGCGACCAGGGAGCCGTTGTTACGGGTGACCAGCGGGCCGAACCACGGCTCGTGGCCCTCGTGGATGGAGTGGGCGATGCCCGTACCACGGGTGTTGGTCAGGAACTCCGTACGGAAGCCGATGAGGCCGCGGGACGGGACGACGAACTCCATGCGGACCCAGCCGGAGCCGTGGTTGGCCATGTTGTCCATCCGGCCCTTGCGGACGCCCATGAGCTGCGTGACCGCGCCCATGTGCTCCTCGGGGACGTCGACCGTCATGCGCTCGACCGGCTCGTGCACCTTGCCGTCGACGAGCTGGGTGACGACCTGCGGCTTGCCGATGGTCAGCTCGAAGCCCTCGCGGCGCATCTGCTCGACCAGGATGGCCAGCGCGAGCTCACCGCGGCCCTGGACCTCCCAGGCGTCGGGACGCTCGGTCTCCAGGACGCGCAGCGAGACGTTACCGATCAGCTCGCGGTCCAGGCGGTCCTTGACCTGGCGGGCGGTGACCTTGCGGTCCTTGACCGCGGACTTGGCGTCCGCGCCCTTGCCGGTGCCGCCGCGGCCGACCATCGGCGAGTTGTTGGTGCCGATGGTCATGGAGATGGCCGGCTCGTCGACCGTGATGAGCGGCAGCGCGACCGGGTTCTCCGGGTCGGCCAGCGTCTCGCCGATGGTGATGTCCGGGATACCGGCCACGGCGCAGATGTCACCGGGGCCCGCGACCTCGGCGGGCTTGCGGGTGAGCGCCTCGGTCATCATCAGCTCGGAGATGCGGACGTTGGAGACGGTGCCGTCACGCTTGATCCAGGCCACGGTCTGGCCCTTGCGCAGCTCGCCCTGCTCGACGCGGAGCAGCGCGATGCGGCCGAGGAAGTTGTCGGCGTCGAGGTTGGTGACGTGCGCCTGGAGCGGCGCGTTGTCCTCGTACGTCGGGGCCGGGACGTGCTCCAGGATGGCGGAGAAGAACGGCTCCAGGCTGTCGCTGTCCGCGGGGACGGTGCCGTCCGCCGGCTTGGTCAGCGAGGCGACACCGTCACGGCCACAGGCGTAGACGATGGGGAACTCGATCTGGTCCTCGTCCGCGTCCAGGTCCAGGAACAGGTCGTACGTCTCGTTGACGACCTCGTCGATCCGGGAGTCCGGGCGGTCGGTCTTGTTGATGCAGAGGATCACGGGCAGCCGCTGCTGGAGCGCCTTGCGGAGCACGAAGCGGGTCTGCGGCAGCGGGCCCTCGGAGGCGTCGACCAGCAGGACGACCGCGTCCACCATCGACAGGCCGCGCTCGACCTCACCGCCGAAGTCGGCGTGGCCGGGGGTGTCGATGATGTTGATCGTGACGACGTCGCCGCCGTCCTTGGGGTGGTACTTGACCGCGGTGTTCTTGGCCAGGATCGTGATGCCCTTCTCACGCTCCAGGTCATTCGAGTCCATCATGCGGTCGTCGAGGCTCTCGGCGGCGTGCGCGGCGAACGCGCCCGCCTGCTTGAGCATGGCGTCGACGATGGTCGTCTTGCCGTGGTCGACGTGGGCGACGATGGCTACGTTACGGATGTCGTGGCGCGTGGGCATGGGTTGCTTAACGCTTCTCTCGATCGTGGGATTGGCGTCTCGTTCCTCGTACGCCCACCGGGCGGACGCGCCACGGCTAACCCCCATGGTACGGGGCGGCTGCGGGACGGGCTTCCCGGGCGATCGGTCGTGCGTGCGCAGGGGGCTGCTATGAGGACTGGCGCCGGGCCTGTGCGAGGGGTGGGGGGAATGCTTGAGTCCGGGTCAGGGAGTCGTATCCGACCTTGCCCGCCACGGAAGTGACGGGCAAGGAATTTGAGCTGATTCTGAGCCGATTCTCAGATCCCGAGATGGCCTGTGACCTGCGGCTCAGCCCTTATGTGCGCTTACTTTGTGGCATCCCCCGCCGAACCGGACTTCTTGAATCCGATGTCCTGGTAGCGGGGTGCGGCGAAACCGAAGGCACCCGCGTTCACCACCGTCGGCTTCACCGCGACCAGCTCCGGGCGCTGGAAGAGCGGAATCGAGCCGGCCGCCGCCCAGATCCTGGCGTCGGCCTTCTTCACCAGCTCCCGGGCGGCCTCGTCGTCCAGCTCGCCGGCGGCCTGGTCGAAGAGCTGGTCGATGTGGTCGGTGCCGACCCGGCTGTAGTTCTGCTCGACGGTCAGCGAACCGTCGGCGGCGGGCTCGGGCTTGGCGAAGATCGGCCGCCCGTCGGTCGCGGGGTAGGCGGTGCCGGGCCAGGAGTAGAGCGCCAGGTCGAAGTCGCCGGAGGCGATGTAGTCCTTGAAGTAGCTCCGGTCCTTCACCAGGGTCGTCTCGGTCCGTACGCCGACGGCGTCCAGCATCTTCGAGATCCGGGTGCCGACGGTACGCAGCGGGGCCGACTCGGGGTCGGCGGGCAGCACGAAGCGCAGGGTCAGCGGCTTGCCGTCCTTGGCGACCAGCCGGGAGGCACCGGCCGCGCCGCGGGCTGCGGGTGCGCCGGCCCGGACGGCCGCGGGGGCCGCGGTGCCGCGCGGGGCGTACGCACCGGCCATGCCGCCCTTCTTCTTCTCCTGTGCCTCGGTCTTGCTGTCGGAGCTGTCTCCGCGCTCCTCGCGGACACCGGTGCGCCGGTCCAGCCCGAGGGTGTGCCGGGGGCCCGCCGCGGGCGCCAGGATGTAGACACCGGTCTCGGTGCGGAAACCGTGGATGCCGGTCTCGGTGCGGAAGCCGTTGATGCCGGTGTCGGTGGGCTTGCCGTCGTCGGTTCCGGGCTTGTCGTCGCCGACGATGTAGAGCCCCTCGTCGGAGGCCGCCTCGTCGCCCTGGCCCTGCTTCCCGGACTGTTCGCGCTTCTTCTCCGCCTCCGAGGTGCTGCCCGCGTTGGTGCCCTGCTTGCGGACGGGCGTCCCGCCGGGCTTCCAGCCGGCCTCGGCGAGCAGGGTCTGCGCGGCCTGGGCGTCCTGGCCGCCGAGTGCGCTGCTGCCGTCGGCGTACGCCTGCTGCCCGGCCAGCGCGAGGTGGCTGCCGAGCGGGGCCGCGGGTAGCCCCAGCGGCTTCAGTACGGCGTCGGCGAGCTCCTGCCGGTTCAGGGCGCGGGCGACCGCGCGGCGGACCCGGTCGTCCGCGAGGGGGCCCGAGGCGCCGTTCAGGGCGAGCTGGGTGTAGGCCGGTTCCAGGGACTTGCGGACGGAGAAGCCGCGCAGGGCGCGCTGCTCGGCGGCGTACTTCTGGGTCTGCTCACGGGCCTTGGCACGGGCCCACTGCTCGGCCTCGGCCTGCTCCTCGTCGACCGCGCCGTTCGCCCGTGCCCAGGACCGCAGTGCCTGGGAGCCGGTGACCGTGGAGCCGGGGCCGTGGGCGACCGGGGGCTTGCCGCCGTCCTTGACGGCGCGGGCGATGCGCTCCATCGCGCCCCGGTCGACCTCGGCGAGGTCGAGGCGGCCGGCGGCCAGGGCGGCGGCGCGCTCCTCGCGGGGCACCGCGCGCAGCACCAGCCGGTCGAGCTTGGCGGGCTTGCCCCACCAGCGCGGGTTGCGGGCCAGGACGACCGAGCCGTCCTTGCGGTCCACCTTCCACGGGCAGAAGGGGCCTGCCGTGGACTTCAGTCCGGTGCGGGCACCCTCGTTGAAGGCCTGCGGGGTGCCCATCACCTCCTTGGGATACAGCGGGGTGAACAGGGCGCGCCAGTCGGCGTACGGCTTGGCGAAGGTGACCTTGACCTGGAGGTCGTTGGCGCCGCGCTCGATCTTCTCGATGCGCTCGTACCCGGCGTTGCGGGCGGTCCAGTACGCGGAGTCCTTGCCGCGCAGTGCCCGCCACTGGGCGACGAAGTCGGCGGCGCCGATCTCCCGGCCGTCGCCCCACACCGCCTGCTGGTTGATCTTGTAGAGGACGACCTGCTTGGGCTCGCGCTCGATGACCGAGGCGTCCTCAAGGAAGTCCGGGTTGCGCTGCGCGTTCCCCTGCTCGTCAGTGACGAACAGGGCGGGCATCACGGCGGCGGCGATGCGCGCGGTGGTGGAGTCGGAGTCCGCCTGGAAGGTGTTGAAGGTGGCGGGCACCGAGTCGACGGCCCAGTGCAGGGTGCCGCCGTCGGCGACCTGCTCGCGGTCCACGGCGGCGAGATCGGCCGCCACCGGCGTCACCCCCGCGGCGTCGTCGTCCTCGGACCCGCCGCATCCGGTCAGCACCGGGAGGGCGAGCACCCCCGTGGTGAGGAGGGCGACACCACGACGGGCGCGCGCAGAGACGTCGGACATGGCTGGACCTCCAGGCTGACCGGCCCTCTCCTACCGGAACGGGCCGTTAACTTCACTTTTGGGGGCTTATTGAGCTGATCACATTTGTGGGTACTGCTGGCCCACTGAAAGGGACCTCGCGCGGGAGGTGGTGCCGACACGTCGGGCATCCGGGGAAGCCCACCCGTGCGGCCCAACGGGCGGATCCGGGGGTGTCGCGCGGGTGCGGGGAGGGGCGCACGGGGCGGGCGCGCTTCGCGCGGGGCGGTACGCACCCTTCACAACAGAGATGTGACGCGCGACACTCGCAGGCGCATGAACGTTGCCGACCGCACTGCGGAAGTGAGAGCAATTCATGTCCCTGCACGATGAGTTGACGGACATTCAGCAGTGTCTGGACCGGCTCGACGGAGCGGTTTCGAGGATGTCCCGCGAGGTCGGGGACGGCTTGGAGCTGCGGCGGGTCCGGCTGGACGCGGCGCATCTGCGCGAGAGTGTCGCGCTGTTGGGCGCGGTGGGTCAGGGGGGCCTGGGGCCGCCTCCACAGCCGCCGCCGGGTCCTCGGCCGGAGCTGATCACGATCCCGGACGCGCCGTACGACAGTGCGCTGTGGACGGACTCGGACGACGAAGGCCTCGGAGTCAAGGACCGGCACGCACCGTAGGCGCAGGTGAGCGGCGGGGGGGGTACATCGGGTGCGACTCCGTCGGGGGCCGCCCCCTTGCCCGCCCGTTCCGCCCCCGGGGGGCGGCCCCGCCGCCCAAGGGAGCGGCGGCACAGCGGCCCCCACCCCCACCCACACCCACCCAACCGCCCCCGCTGGAGCCCCCGTTGGCCACAGGCACAGACCCCTCAGCACGCGCCGCAGGCAACGGCGCACCCGACTCCGGCCCACACACCGGCGTCCACTCCCCGACCCGCCCCAGAATCACCGCCCGCCACCTCCGCACCGACCGGTGGTGGCTCTCACCCGCGCTGACCGCCGCCGGCCTCCTCGCGTTCGTCGTCTACTCGACCTGGCGCGCCTTCGCCAATGACGACTACTACGCGGCCCCCTACGTCTCCCCCTTCTACTCCCCCTGCATCGCGGAGAACTGCATCCCCATGAAGGGCGGCCCCAACTGGGAGATCTTCGGCTCCTGGTGGGGCCTCTCCCCCGCCCTGCTCATCCTGATCTTCCCGCTCGGCTTCCGCCTGACCTGCTACTACTACCGCAAGGCCTACTACCGGGGCTTCTGGGCCTCGCCCCCCGCCTGCGCGGTCGCCGAACCGCACAAGAAGTACTCCGGCGAGACCCGTTTCCCGCTGATCCTGCAGAACATCCACCGGTACTTCTTCTACGCCGCGGTCCCGGTCGCCGGCATCCTCACGTACGACACCGTCCTCGCCTTCCGCGACGAGAACTACGAGTGGGGCCACATGGGCCTCGGCACCCTCGTCTTCCTGATCAACATCGCGCTGATCTGGGCGTACACCTTCTCCTGCCACTCGTGCCGGCACATCATCGGCGGCCGCCTCAAGCACTTCTCCAAGCACCCGGTGCGCTACCGCCTGTGGGGCTGGGTCGGAAAGCTGAATGACCGTCACATGCAGCTCGCCTGGGCGTCGTTGCTCAGCGTGGCGCTCGCGGACTTCTATGTGTTTCTTGTCTCGTCCGGCGCTTTCGACGACCCGAGGTTCTTCTGATGACACAACTGGAACGCCAGGACTGGGACGTCGTGGTGGTCGGCGCGGGCGGAGCGGGACTGCGGGCCGCGATCGAGGCGCGCGAGCGGGGCGCCCGTACGGCGGTGATCTGCAAGTCGCTGTTCGGCAAGGCGCACACCGTGATGGCCGAGGGCGGCATCGCCGCGTCCATGGGCAATGTGAACTCGGGCGACAACTGGCAGGTGCACTTCCGGGACACCATGCGCGGCGGGAAGTTCCTGAACCAGTGGCGGATGGCGGAACTCCACGCGCGGGAGGCTCCGGACCGGGTCTGGGAGCTGGAGACCTGGGGCGCGCTCTTCGACCGCACACCGGACGGGCGGATCTCGCAGCGGAACTTCGGCGGCCACGAGTACCCGCGTCTCGCGCATGTCGGCGACCGTACCGGGCTGGAGCTGATCCGCACCCTCCAGCAGAAGATCGTGCAGCTTCAGCAGGAGGACTTCGCCGCGACGGGCGACTACGAGTCGCGCCTGAAGGTCTTTCAGGAGTGCACGGTCACAAGGGTGTTGACCGTTCCGGTCACCGGCTCCGCCGCGGGCGAGGAGCGCGTCTCGGGGACGTTCTGCTACGAGCGCGAGTCCGGCCGGTTCTTCGTGCTGCGGGCGCCGAGCGTGGTGCTCGCCACCGGCGGTATCGGCAAGTCCTTCAAGGTGACGTCGAACTCGTGGGAGTACACGGGTGACGGACATGCGCTGGCCCTGCTGGCCGGGGCGCCGCTGCTGAACATGGAGTTCGTGCAGTTCCATCCGACGGGGATGGTCTGGCCGCCTTCGGTGAAGGGGATCCTGGTCACCGAATCGGTGCGCGGCGACGGCGGCGTACTGAAGAACTCCGAGGGCAAGCGGTTCATGTTCGACTACATCCCCGACGTCTTCAAGGAGAAGTACGCGGAGTCGGAGGCCGAGGGTGACCGCTGGTACGAGGACCCGGACAACAACCGGCGTCCGCCCGAGCTGCTCCCCCGCGACGAGGTCGCCCGCGCCATCAACTCCGAGGTCAAGGCCGGGCGCGGGACGCCGCACGGCGGGGTGTTCCTGGACGTCTCGACGCGGATGCCCGCCGAGACCATCCGGCGCCGGCTGCCGTCCATGTACCACCAGTTCAAGGAGCTGGCGGATGTGGACATCACGGCGGAGGCGATGGAGGTCGGGCCGACCTGTCACTACGTGATGGGCGGGATCGCCGTCGACTCGGACACCGCGGCGACCCGCGGGGTGCCGGGGCTGTTCGCGGCCGGGGAGGTGGCCGGCGGGATGCACGGCTCCAACCGGCTCGGCGGGAACTCGCTCTCCGACCTGCTGGTCTTCGGACGGCGGGCCGGGCTGTACGCCGCCCAGTACGCGGCCGAGCACGCCGGGCCGCTCCGGCCCGAGGTGGACGAGGAGCAGGTGGACGCGGCGGCGGCCGAGGCGCTGCGCCCGTTCAGCGCGGAGGGCCCCTTCAGCGCGCAGGACGCCGCACAGGACTCGGTCACTCCGGGCCGCCCGCCGGAGAACCCGTACACCCTCCACCAGGAACTCCAGCAGACCATGAACGACCTGGTCGGGATCATCCGGCGGGAGGCCGAGATGGCCGAGGCGCTGGAGAGGCTGGCCGAGTTGCGGGTACGGGCGCGACGCGCCGGGGTGGAGGGGCACCGCCAGTTCAACCCGGGCTGGCACCTCGCCCTGGATCTGCGCAACATGCTGCTGGTCAGCGAGTGCATCGCCCGCGCCGCCCTGGAGCGCACCGAGAGCCGGGGCGGTCACACCCGCGAGGACTTCCCCGCGATGGACAACGCCTGGCGGCCGGTGAACCTGCTGTGCCGGCCCACGGACCCGACCGGCGGGCTCGCGGCCACCGACCCGGTGCGCGGGCAGATCGAGCTCGTACGTACGACGACCGAACCCATCCGCCCGGACCTGCTCGCCCTCTTCGAGAAGGAGGAGCTGGTCAAGTACCTCGCCGAAGAGGAGCTCTACGAATGACGTCCTACAAGGCCAACTTCCGGGTCTGGCGGGGTGATGCGGACGGGGGCGGCCTGGAGGACTTCTCGGTCACCAGCAACGAGGGCGAGGTCGTCCTCGACCTCATCCATCGCCTCCAGGCCACCCAGGCACCCGACCTGGCGGTCCGCTGGAACTGCAAGGCGGGCAAGTGCGGTTCGTGCAGTGCGGAGATCAACGGGCGGCCGCGGCTGATGTGCATGACGCGGATGTCGACGTTCGAACCGTCGGACACGATCACCGTGACGCCGCTGCGGGCCTTCCCGGTGGTACGGGATCTGGTGACGGATGTGTCGTTCAACTACCACAAGGCGCGGGAGGTGCCGGCCTTCGTGCCGCCGAAGGGGGTGGCGGCGGGCGAATACCGGATGCAGCAGGTGGATGTGGAGCGGTCGCAGGAGTTCCGCAAGTGCATCGAGTGCTTCCTGTGCCAGGACACCTGTCATGTGGTGCGCGACCACGAGGAGAACAAGGAGTCCTTCGCCGGGCCGCGCTTCCTGATGCGGGTGGCGGAGCTGGACATGCATCCGCTGGACGCGGCGGAGGAGTCCGGGCTCGACCGGAAGAAGTCCGCCCAGGAGGAGCACGGGCTCGGCCTGTGCAACATCACCAAGTGCTGCACGGAGGTGTGCCCGGAGCACATCCGGATCACGGACAACGCGCTGATTCCGCTGAAGGAGAGGGCGGTGGACCGGAAGTACGATCCGCTGGTCTGGCTGGGGAACAAGATCCGGCGGCGGGGGGAGTGAGCGTGGCGGGAGAGGTGGAATAGCTCCGGGGCGGGGCGTGCTGCATTCTGCATGACCATGTGGAGCAGTGAAGAACTCGATCTCGACGGCTATCTCGCCCGGATCGGGTACGAGGGGGACCGCACCCCCACCCTGGAGAACCTGCGTGCCCTGCACCGGGGCCATGTGCTGTCGCTGCGGTGGAGCAATCTCTCCTCGTACCTCTTCCAGGACGTCCCCCTGGACCTGCCCACCCTCCAGAACAAGATGATCACCCACCGGGGCGGCGGTTACTGCTACGAGCACGTGACGCTGTTCGCGGCGCTGCTCGAAGCCCTGGGCTACCGGTTCTTCGCGGTGCAGGGGCGGGTGGTGATGGGTGCGCCCGAGGACAAGATCCTGCCGACGACGCACGCGATGCTGGTGGTGGAGTTCGGGGACGGGCGCCGGTGGCTGGCCGACGTCGGTTTCGGCTCCAGCATGCTGGAGCCGATGGAACTGGTGGAGGGGCCCGAGGGCGTCGAGGCGAAGCAGGACGCGTGGAAGTACTGGCTGCGGCAGCAGGAGGTCACGCCGGGGGCGGTGGGCTTCGCGCTGCATCAGCCGGCGCTCGGGGCGGAACCCGGTGGGGACGGCTGGATGGTGCGGCACACGGTGGTGCTCACCCCGCAGTACCCGGTCGACTTCCGCACCGCGAACCACTTCGTGGCGACCAGCGCGCACTCGCCCTTCAGCAGCCGGCTGTTCGTCCAGCGGGTGCTGCCGGAGGCCTCCCACACCCTGGACCGTCTGAAGCTCTCGACAGTCCGCCCGGGGTCAGGGCTCCCGCCCGAGGTACGGGAACTGGAGGCCGGGGAGGTGCCGGAGGTTCTGCGGGAGGTCTTCGGGATCGAGCAGAGCGAGGGCGAGGCGAAGGTACTGGTCGAACGGCTCTCGGGGGCCTGAGGGGGCTGCGGCTCCGGCCGGCCACTCCCCCGGCCCCCGCCCAGGTCGCGACCCCCACAACCCCGGCATAGCCTCACAAAGGTGACGCCCTCCGAGAGTCGTAGCGGAATATCCGGCGCAGCCAAGGCCCGCCCCCTCGCGGGCAGGGCCGCGAGGCTGGCCGCGGCGATGGCTGCCGCCTGGGCCATGACCACCGCCCCGGCCGCGCACGCGGCGGACGGCGGCGACCCCCCGGCCGCCGCCCCCCGGCCCCCCGCCGAAGACCCCGGGCCGCTCTCGGCCGA
This sequence comes from Streptomyces sp. NPDC051561, assembly GCF_044454195.1. Classification (NCBI taxonomy): domain Bacteria; kingdom Bacillati; phylum Actinomycetota; class Actinomycetes; order Kitasatosporales; family Streptomycetaceae; genus Streptomyces; species Streptomyces sp. NPDC051561. Next base: position 447,953 of record NZ_JBITDM010000002.1, read on the forward strand.
CGGCCAGATCACCGACAGGGCGGGCGCACTCGGCAACAAGCGGGGAGCCGTCGCCACGGCCCTCAACCAGCTCTACACCGAGCACCGGATCCAGCTCTTCGTCGTGTACGTCCGCGACTTCTCCGGCCGCGCCTCCCAGAGCTGGGCCGACACCACCGCGTCCCGCAACGGCCTCGGACGGGACGACGTACTGCTCGCCGTCGCCACCCAGGACCGGCAGTTCGCCTACTCCGTGGGCAATGACTCACGCCTCACCGACGCCCAGCTCGCCGACGTCTCCGACACCGCGATCAAACCCGCCCTGCGGCAGAACGACTGGGCGGGAGCGGCCATCGGCGCCGCGAACGGTTACGGCGCGGTCCTCTCCGGAAGCCCGGTCCCCACCCCCACGATCACCCCCGGCACCCGCGACACCGGCGGTGAGGACGGGGTGGCGGGCGACCTGGTGCTTCCGGTGGTGGCGGTGGGCGGCGCGGGCGCGCTGGCGGCGTACGCGTACAGCAGGAGGAAGAAGAAGGATCAGAGGGAGGGGAAGAGGGAGGGGGCGGGGGCTGCGGGGCCTGTACTCGTTCCGCTGGCCGAGTTGGATACGCGGGCCAGGAAGGCGCTGGTGGAGACCGATGACGCGGCGCGGACGAGCGAGGAGGAACTCGGCTTTGCCACGGCGCAGTTCGGGGAGGAGGCCGCGCGGCCGTTCAGTGAGGCGCTGGACTGTGCGAAGGGGGAGCTGACCGCCGCGTTCCGGATCCGGCAGCAGCTCGACGACGCGTTTCCGGAGGACGATCCGACCAAGCGGCGGATGCTGGACGAGATCCTGACGCGGTGTGCGGAGGCCAACCGGCGGCTGGACGCGGAGTCGGAGGACTTCGACCGGCTGCGGGAGCTGGAGCGCAACGCGCCCGCCGCACTGGAGAGCGCGGAGGCGGCCTTCCGCGAGCTGACCGGAAGGACGAGTACCGCCGAGGCCACCCTCACCGCCATGACTGGGCGTTACGCCGATTCGGCCGCGGCCCCCGTGGCCGGGCATGTCGAGCAGGCCAAGGACCGGCTGGTCTTCGCGACCACCAACCTCAACCAGGCCCGCCAGTCATTGGTGGCGGGCGACAACAGCAAGGCGGCGGTGTTCGTACGGGCCGCCGAGGGCGCCGTCGACCAGGTGGGCACCCTGGTGGACTCGGTGGAGCGACGGGCACTCGAACTGGCAGAAGCCGCGGGCAAGCTGGAGGGTGCGCTGACCGAGACGGAGACGGATCTGGCCGATGCCGGAGGGCTGGTCGGGGGTACGTCGCCGGGCACCGGCACCGCCGATCTCCAGGGGCGCATCGCCCGCGCGCAGGCCGTCGTCCGTGACGTACGCCAGGAAGTGCAAGCGGGGCGCTACGACCCGATCGACGCCCTGCGCCGGGTCGAGGAGGCGGATGCCGCGCTCGACGAGGCACTGTCCGGGACGAGGGAGCGGGAGAACGCGTCGCGGCGGGCCCGGGACCTGCTCGGGCAGGCGACGCTGACCGCCCGCGCCACGATCGGCGCCGCCGCCGACTACATCTCCACCCACCGGGGCGCCGTCGGCAGCCACGCCCGCACCCGGCTCGCGGAGGCCCAGCGCCACCTGGAGCAGTCCGCCGCACTGGCCGCGGACGACGACGCGTCGGCCGCACTCACCGAGGCGCAGCAGGCGGACTCACTGGCCCGGCAGGCGCAGGAACTGGCCCAGCGGGACGTCCAGGGGTACGGCGGAGGCGGCTTCGGTGGAGGCGGAGGCCGGGGCGGGGGCGGCCAGGGCGGCGGTCTCAACGGCGCGGTCCTCGGCGGCATCATCCTGGGCGGCATCCTCAACGGCGGCCGCGGCGGCGGTGGTTACGGCGGCGGAGGATTCGGAGGGGGCGGCTTCGGCGGCGGTGGCTTCGGCGGTGGGCCCGGCAGCTTCGGCGGTGGGGACACCAGGGGGCGGCGGGGCGGTGGCGGCCGGTTCTAGAGACGTGACCCCCGCCGGCGTACTCGCGGATCCCCCGTCGGCGTACCCGCCGATCCGCCGGCGACGTACCCGCAGATCCATCCACAGACCGTCCGCCGACCATTCGCAGTCCATTCGACGACCCACGCACAGGTGACCGGACACCCGGAAGCCGGAACACGTCCTCACGACCTCAGGAGCACGCCATGTCCAAGCAGTCCATCCTCGGCCGTGTCACTCAGCTCGCCAAGGCAAACATCAATGCCCTCCTCGACCAGGCCGAGGACCCGCAGAAGATGCTCGACCAGCTGATCCGCGACTACACCAGCAACATCTCGGAGGCCGAGGAGGCCGTCGCCACCACCATCGGCAATCTGCGGCTGCTCGAACAGGACCACCGCGAGGACGTGGACGCCGCCAACGAGTGGGGCGGGAAGGCACTGGCCGCCAGCAGGAAGGCGGACGAGCTGCGCACGGGCGGCTCGGCGGCGGAGGCGGACAAGTTCGACGGCCTGGCCAAGGTGGCGCTGCAACGGCAGCTCCAGTCGGAGAAGGAGGCGAAGACCGCCGAGCCGACGATCGCTTCGCAGACCGAGGTGGTCACCGGGCTCAAGGACGGCCTCACCAGGATGAAGTCGAAGCTGACCGAGCTGACGTCCAAGCGCGACGAGTTGGTGGCCCGCGCCAAGTCCGCGCAGGCGCAGAACACCATGAGCGACGCGGTGAAGAACATCAACGTCCTCGACCCGACCAGCGAGTTGAGCCGCTTCGAGGACAAGGTGCGGCGCGAGGAGGCGCGGGCGCTGGGCAAGCAGGAGCTGGCCGCCTCGTCCCTGGACGCACAGTTCGAGGAGCTGGACAGCCTGGGCGACGACGCGGAGATCGAGGCCCGGCTGGCCGCGCTGAAGAGCAGGTAGACCGTTCAGTACATGCTCAGCAGCTGCTCCACACTCAGCTCGGCCGCACCCTCCGACTCCCCGTCGGGCAGGGCGAGTTCGAACCAGACCGTCTTGCCCCGGGGGGTGCGCCTGGCCCCCCACGCCGCACTGAGCAGCCCCACCAGCTGGAGCCCCCGGCCGCCCTCGTCGGTGTCGCGGGCGCGGCGCCGCCTGGGCTGGACATGCCCGGCGTCCCACACCTCGCAGACCAGGGTGCGGTCGCGCAGCAGCCGGAGCCTGACCTCGCCCTCGCCGTACCGCAGGGCGTTGGTCACCAGCTCGCTGACCAGCAACTCCGTGGTGTCGACCAGGTCTTCGAGGTCCCAGGAGACCAGCTGGGCGCGGGCCAGTTCGCGGGCCCGGCCCACCGAGCGGGGTTCGCGCGGCAGCCGCCAGTCACCGACGGCCTCGGCGGGCAGCCCCTGGATGCGGGCCATCAGGAGGGCGATGTCGTCCTCGCCGTGGCGGGTGTCCAAAGTGGTGAGGACGTGGTCGCAGACGTCTTCCAGCGACCGGAAGGGGCCGCCGCGCGGCGGTGTCGTCGCGGGATGCTCCCCGGGCGACGGGCGGGCGGGCCCCGACATGGCGGTACGGAGATCGCGCAGCCCTTCGTCCAGCGGGTGCTCGCGGGACTCGACCAGACCGTCCGTGAAGAGCGCCAGCAGCGACCCCTCCGCCAGCTCGACCTCGACCTCCTCGAAGGGTTCGCCGCCCACTCCCAGTGGCATTCCCGGCGGTACGTCGAGGAGCAGTGGCTCCTCCCCCGGCTCGACCACCATCGGCGGCAGGTGGCCCGCGTTGGCGAACGTACATCGACGGGTGACCGGGTCGTAGACCGCGTAGATACAGGTCGCGAGGTACACCTCGGAGAGATCGGCCTCGCGGGACTTGTTGGTGGCGCGGGAGGCCTGCTGGGCGCCGCTGGGGGTGCCCAGGCCACGGGCGATCTCGTCCAGGGCGGAGAGCACCTCGGCCGGTTCGAGGTCGAGCAGGGCCAAGGTCCTTACGGCGGTGCGCAGTTCGCCCATGGCGACGGCGGCGCGCAGACCGCGTCCCATGACGTCGCCGACGACCAGCGCGGTGCGGTGGCCCGGCAGCTCGATGACGTCGAACCAGTCGCCGCCGACCTCGGTGGCGGTGTTGCCGGGGAGGTAGCGGCAGGCGATGTCCAGGCCGGCCGCCTCGGGGTCGCCGGGGGGCAGCAGGCTGCGCTGGAGGATCAGTGCGCGCTCGTGCTCGCGGCGGTAGAGGCGGGCGTTGTCCATGCAGACGGCGGCCCGGGAGGCGAGTTCGGTGGCCAGTGCGCGGTCGCGTTCGCCGAAGGACTCGCTGCCCTTGGTACGGGAGAACTGGACGAGCCCGATCACGGTGTCGTGCGCCACCATCGGCACGGCGAGGGTGGAGTGCACCAGGTCGCCTTCCTCGCCCTGCACCGCCCTGGCCCGGCCGGTGCGCAGCGCCTTGGCGCAGGGCGTCCCGGACGGATAGCGGTGCACCGCGCCGACGGTGATGTCCGCCGGGTCCTCGCCGGGGCCCACGCAGCCGGGTGCGGCGAGAGGGGCGTCGGAGACGGCGCTGGAGAAGGCGACCCTGCGGAGTTCGGCGCTGCCGTCGGTGACTCCGGGCGGGGACTCGTCGCCGGTGAGCAGACCTTGGTAGAGGTCGACGGAGGCGAGGTCGCAGAAGCCGGGGACGGCGACGTCGAGGAGTTCGCGGGCGGTGGTTTCGAGGTCGAGGGAATTGCCTATGCGGGCGCCCGCCTCGTTGAGAAGGGCCAGATTGCGCCGGGCGTCGGCGGCCTCGCGGGTGGCCCGCTGGCGGCGGGTGACATCGGTGGCCAGACCCGCGACGCCGATGGGGCGGCCGGATCCGCTGTGCACCCGGTAGAGGTTGACCGACCAGTGGCGGCGCTCGTCGGAGCCGGGTTCGGTGCCGCTGATCTGGATGTCGGTGATGGATTCGCCGGTGGCCAGTACCCGGGCGAGCGCGTCGGCCACCCGGTCCGCCTCGGGCGGCGCCAGGTAGTCGTGGACGGTACGTCCGCGATGGTCCTCGGCGGCGCCGCCGAAGACGGTGGCGAAGCGGCGGTTGGTGCGCAGCACGGTGAGGTCCGTACCGAACAGCAGGAAGCCGAACGGAGATTGACCGAAAATGGCCTGTGAGGCGGCCAGGTCGGTTTCGATCCGGCGCAGTGCCGTGACATCCACCACGAGGCACACCGCACCCCGCGCACCGGCCGCGGTCTCGCTGGGCATCACATAGATCTCGGCCATGCCCTCGGCGCCGCCGACACCCACCGCGGTTTCCGGCATCCGGAACGGGACCAGGCCCGTCCACTCCTTGCCGTCGAGGATCTCCGCCACCTGTTCGTGGCCGCGCGCGCGGTACTCCGGGTCCACGAAGACCTGCACCGGGTCCCGGCCCACGACGTCCCGCGAGGGCATCCCGAAGAGTTCCTCGGCCCGACGGCTCCACTGCTCGACCCGGCCGTCGGGGCCGAGCGAGAAGGACGCCATCCGGATGTAGTCGTAGATCGACCCGGGCGGGCTGCTCTGCCAGAGGGTGCCGCCGGACACACCCGGGGCGCCCGGGGAAACCGGAACGCCCGGGGCGTCGCCCGTCGCACCGACCGCACCGGGAGCACCCGGGGCGTTGTACGCCCCGTCTCCGGGCTGTCGGCCCTCGGCTGGTATCTCGTTCACACGACCGTCCCCTCCAGCTCACCTCACCGGAACCGGCCTTGACCGCAGTATTCAGCACTACGGCCCCAACCGGCACGGCGTTCACGATCGCGACGTGCTCCCGGCGCTCACCCGGCCCTTTTCGGCCGGATTCGTCACCTGATCCGTACCCCAGCGGGGCTGTCGTGATCGCTCAAGTCCCTTCACACTTCTAACCGGGCTGGGCCAGCTCGAACCACACCGTCTTGCCGGTCTTTCCGCGCCGGGTCCCCCAGCGCTGTGCGGAGCACGCCACCAGCTGGATTCCGCGCCCTCCCTCGTCGTCGGGGCCCGCCGCTCGCTCACGGGGCGGATCCGGAAGCGGATCCGACACCTCCACCCGCAGGACGGCAGGGGCCCCTTCGGCGGTTCCGGGAAGGGGTACCGGGGTGGCGAGCCTCACCAACCGAACGTCGATGGGCCCCGAGGCGTGCCGCAGGGAATTGGTCACCAGCTCGCTGACCAGCAGCACGCTCACATCGCTGACCTCGTCGAGACCCCAGAGGGCCAGGGTGTCGCGGACGGCGTGCCGTGCGGTGCGGACCGCGTTGGGCTCGGCAGGAAAGGTCCACTCGGCGCAGGCGCCTTCAGTGTCGAGCACGCCGACCACATCCCAGAACAGCAGCAGCGGACCCCAAAAAGGAACATCCCATTTCGGGGGGTTAATCAGCACATACCCGATATCGGAGCCCGGCTACCCAGCGAATAGGCGCACTGTGGCACGAACGGCGTACGGACTCCCCCGTGCGCCGCGCCCTGTTGCCCCGTTCAGCCCTCTGCGGGACTCCCCGTACGCAGCAGCCGCACCGCTTCGGCGACCGCCGGGCGGTCCTGGTCAAGCCAGTTCACCGTGTCGCGCTCCTCGGGGGCGAGCCAGCGCAGTTCGTCGTGGTCCTCCAGCGGACGGGGGTCGCCGGAGAGCAGCCGGGCGGTCCACACCTGAAGGACGTAACCGGGTTTCAGCGGCCACTCGCCGGGGATGCGCTCCAGGGGCTCGGCCTCGATGCCCAGTTCCTCGCGCAGTTCCCGCACCAGGGCCTGCTCGGGCGTCTCGCCCGGTTCGCACTTGCCGCCGGGCAGCTCCCAGCGGCCGGCCAGCTCGGGCGGGGCGCTGCGGCGGGCGGCCAGCAGTCGCCCGCGGTGAAAGAGGGCTCCGCCCACGACCAGTCGTTCCGTCATGGGGCGGAGCCTAAGCCGTGGTGGCCGGCCGCCCCGCATCGCGTCCGGGGCCGAGACCGATCCCCGTTACCGATCCCGTTACCGGCCCCGGGACCGGGGTCTCAGGTCCGCTTCGCCGCCTGTTCGATCAGATAGAGCTGCTTGTGGCCGCGCTGGTCCAGCATTTCGGCGCGCCGCTCGGCCTCCGCGCGCGTGGCGTAGGCGCCGACGCGGTAGCGGTTGCCGTTGTCGTCCTGCCGCACCACCAACCACGGAAGCCGGTTTGCACCGTCGTTCATCGCGCGCCTCCGTCCGCCGGCGTATACGCCGTCAAGGATCCCCAGGAAACCTCAGTACGCATATGCCCGAGCCTACGCCTGACCTTTACTCACCGGATATGACTTTTCACAAAGAGACACCGATCTGGCCAAGAAGCACAGGTGGGTTGACGAAGCAATGACGACAACGGGGGCGCATCCTTGTGGATGCGCCCCCGAGGGAACCCAACTTACCGCTCTGCATACCCGGTTGGCACCGGAATCGCTGTGGCCGGCCCGGCCCGCAGGGCTCGTTCGGTCCGCGGCGTACGCCTCAACTCACCTCACTGAGCCGTCATTTCACCGGCAGGTGGTAGGCGACCCGGTACCGGTCGGCCGGAACCACCAGGTCGGCCGTCTCCACCGCCCGGCCCGAGGCGTAGTACGTCCGCTCGATGACCAGCACCACATGCCCCGGCACACCACCCAGTTCGGCCAGCTCCTCCGCCAGCCCCGGCCGGGCACCGACCTCCTCCGCCACGTTGTCCACCACGACATCGATGGCGGCCATCCGCTCGACCACCCCGCAGCCGCCCAGCGGCCCCTCCTCGGGCAGCATCACCGGGGTGCGCCCGGTGACCGCGAGGGGCTCCCAGGAGGTGGAGAGCATCATGGCCTCGCCCGCGTCCCGGTAGACGTACCGGGTGCACATCACTCGGTCGCCGGGCTCGATGCCGAGCCGTGCCGCGACCGCCTCGGGCGCCGGGGTCTGCTCGCTGCGCGATGCCCAGGTGCCGCGCGCCCCCTCGGCGGCCTGCTCCTGCTTGAAGGGCGTGGTGGAACCCGCACCGCGGTAGGCGGAGCGGGACACACTGCGCGGGACCGGCCGCTCCCTGACGTACGTCCCCGAACCGGAGCGCCCCTCGACCAGGCCCTCCGCCATCAGCACCTTCCGCGCCTCCAGCGCCACGGTGTCCGAGACGCCGTAGACCTCGCGGATGCGCGCCTGCGAGGGGAGCCGGGTGTGCGGCGGCAGCTTCCCGTCGGCGATCTGCTCCCGGAGGTCCCTCGCCACGCGCAGATATGCCGGCTGCTCACCGAATGTCACTGGCCACTCCCATCAGGTTGACAGACAGCAACAGCGTGGCAACCGTGGGTTGTTCAGCACAAGCAAAGGCCAGAGTTTCACTCGATGTGATGATTCGGCTTTACCCAGGCATGTTTCCCCGGGTAAGGCGCGCGGGGGTGCGAGCCCCTCGCGCCCCTGGTTTCCCGGGGGCCTCTCAGACCTCTTCGCCCACATCACCTTCGATGGCCCCACCGGTGTCTCCCGTACCGCCGGTGTCACCGGTGTCCCCCGTACCGCTGCCGCGAAGCGATCCGGTGAGCTTCTTGCCCGACTCGTTACCGAAGACGCAGGAGACTCCCCGGTCACCGAGCCGCCACCCGCGCCGGTCCGGCATCAGATAGAACGAGTCCACGTCGACCGTGCCGCCGCCGACGTACTTGTCCTGCGCGGTGGCGCACCGGGTGTCGGCGATGGCACCGATCTTGGCGTCGCCGGGGTACTCCGAGGAGTCGGGCAGCCTGAAGGTGCCGAACACCTCGCTGTCGTGCGGCCCCGCGCAGTCAACGACCTCGACGTCGTAGGTGGTGCCCTCCAGCGATCCGTCGGGGGTGTTGAAGCACTGCCCGGTGCGCAGCTTCTCGACGGACTGGCCGCCCTTCGCCGCCTCCTCGAAGCCCTTCTTGAAGTCGGAGATCCCGCCGGTGAGGAGGGTGACCAGGACCAGCACCACGCTGAGCGAGGAGAGCACGATGCCCGCGACCGCCAGTCCCTTGCCGCCGTCGCCGCGCTTCCTGATCTGATTGAGGGCGACGATGCCGAGGATCAGGCCGAGCGGCGGGACGCAGCAGACGATGCCGGTGACCAGGGAGGCGATGGCCAGCCCGTTGGTCTTGGGCGCGGCGGGCGGCATGCCGTAGGGCTGAGGGGCGCCGTAGGGCCCGCCGCCGTAGGGCTGCTGCGGGCTGCCGTAGGGCTGGGAGCCGTACGGGGGCTGCTGCCCGTAGGGGCCGGGCCGGGGCGGCCGCTGCGGCTCGTTCCAGGGCTGCTCGGGGGGCGGCGGCGGTATCGCCATCGGTACGGTGCTCCTCGTCGGGGTGGTGCGGGGGGTGCCGGGCGAATCGTACGTGCCGGGTGTGACACCGGGCCGGGGCCGCTCGCCGGGGTGCGGCGCGGGAGCCGGGGCAAAGGCCGAGACCGGGGCGGAGGCCGAGGCCTAAGGTGATGTCGGAAAATCGCCTGCCCCGCAAGCCGCGAGCTGCTCAACTGTGCCCATGACTTCACCGACCGCACAGCCCGCACCCGCACAGCCCGCATCCGCGCAGCCCGTATCCGCCCAGCACGAGAAGGCCACCCTCCTTCACTCCCTGCACCGCACCCCCGGTGCCCCGCTGCTGCTCCCCAACGCCTGGGACGTGGCCAGTGCCCTGGTGATCGAGCAGGCCGGGGCGTCCGCCGTGGCCACCACCAGCGCGGGGGTCGCCTGGAGCCTGGGGTTCCCGGACGGTGACGCGCTCGACCGGGACCGTGCGGTGGAGCTGATCGCCCGGGTCGCGGCGGCCGTGCGGGTGCCGGTGACCGCCGACATCGAGGGCGGGTTCGCGGAGAGTGCCGAGGGCGTCGGCGAGACGGTCGCCGCGGTGATCGCAGCGGGCGCGGTCGGGGTGAACCTGGAGGACGGCAACCGTACGCCGATGGAGCAGACCGGCCGGATCGCCGCCGCCAGGGCCGCCGCCGACAAGGCCGGCATCCCGCTCTTCCTCAACGCCCGGATCGACACCTTCCTGTTCGGCCTCGGCGAGGAGTCGGGCCGCCTCCAGGAGACCATCGGGCGGATGCACGCCTATGTCGGCGCGGGCGCCGACGGCGTATTCGTCCCCGGCGTCACCGACCCGGAGACCATCGCCGCACTGGTCGCGGCCATCGACGTACCGCTGAACCTGCTGGTGGGCCCGGGCGCCCCCACGGTCGCCGAGCTGGCCGAGCTGGGGGTGTCCAGGATCAGTCTGGGCGGGGCGGTGTCGGGCGCCGCGTACGCGGTGGCGCGCCGCGCCACCGAGGAGCTGCTGACGGCGGGAACGTACGAGTCGGTGGCGGGCGCGGTGCCGCACAACGACCTCAACTCGCTCTTCCAGAGGTGAGGTTGATCAGGCGGGGCTAGCGGGCGCCGAACACCTGGGTCCAGTGCGGGCCGCCGGAGGGGCCGGCGATGCCGATGCCGACCTCCTTGAAGGCGCAGTTGAGGATGTTGGCGCGGTGCCCCGAGCTGTTCATCCAGGCCTCCATGACCTTGGCAGGGGTGGACTGACCTGCGGCGATGTTCTCGCCGTAGGTCATCCACCTGTACCCGGCGGCGGTGATCCGCTTGCCGGGGTCGGTGCCGTCCGGACTGGTGTGGTCGAAGTAGCCGCGGGCGATCATGTCCTCGGAGTGCCGCTGGGCGGCGGTACGCAGCAGGCCGTTGCTCGTCACCGGTGAGCAACCCCCCTTTGCCCGCTCGGAGTTGAGCAGGGCGATGACCTCCTGCGCGGGCCCTGCGGGAGCGGGCGGCGGGGCCGGCTTGTCGGGAGCCTTGGTACGGGTGGGCTTGGGCGCCGGCGGCGGGGCGGGCCGCGAGCTGGTCCGGGTGGGGGTGGGCGTCTTGCGGGTGACGGTGGCGCTCGGCGAGGCCGTGGCGGTGGGCGACGCGGTGGTCGCCGAGGGCGCGGGGCTGCTCGCGCTGGGGAGCGCCGGGGCGGAGGTCCGGGCGGCGTCGGCCACCGCGGTGCTGGGTTCCTTGTCCGTGCCGCCGGAGAAGAGCTGGTAGGCCCCTGTGCCACCGCCGACGAGGAGCAGCACGACTGCGGCGCCCGTGACTTGGCGGCGTCGACGGGAGCGCCGACGACGGAGGTCGGTGCGGGTGGGGCCGGTGGGTATGGGGGCGGTGGGGGTGCCGTGGGTGTCCGGGGTGCCGTGCATGTTCGGGTGGGCTCCTGCGAAGGGGTCGGTACCGGGGGTGGGGTGGCCGGTCGGAGTGGGGCCGGAGTGCGGCGCGAGGGACGGGTGCGGGGCGAGGGTGGGGTCCGGGGCGAAGGTGGGGTCCGGGTGCGGGGGCCCGCCGGGGTGGGGGGACGCGTACGGGAAGGGTTCCGGGTACGGGGCCGGGTGGGCGGGGGACGTGTGGGCCGCGGTCTCCCAGGTCCCGGCCGCGCCCCCCTCACGTATCGCCGACCGCACCAGTTCCACCAGCACACCCGCCACCGGCACCAGCCCGAACCCGGCGAGCAGGCCCTCGGCCGGGACCAGTCCGCTGCGATGGCCCGCACACACCGCGCACTCCTTCGCGTGCCGCGATATCCGCTTCCGCCAGAGGGCGGACGGCGCGCCGTCCCACGGCGCGATCACATCCCTCAGCTGCCCGCACAGCGGCACCGCGGCCAGTGCCCGCACCACCACCCGGGCCGCCTCCAGCTGGGCCTTCATCCGCTGCACCCGCACGGCGGTGTGGTCCGGCGCCAGTTCCAGGGCGGTCGCCACCTCGGCCCTGGTCAGTTCACCCGCCGCTTCCAGCCACCACAGGGAGAGCAGCGCGCGGTCGTCGGCGTCCAGCCAGCGAGTGGCCTCCACGGTCTCCCTGCGCTGACCGGAGAGCCCCATCCGCACCAGGGTCAGCCCGACGAAGTCGGCGTCGGGGTCGGCGAGTTCGCGCCCCTCCGGCAGCGGTGCACCCACCGGCTGCTGCTCGCGCTGCCAGTGCCGGCGCACCTCGTTCATCGCGATGGCCACCAGCCACGACCGGAAACTCTCCGGGATGCGCAGGGCGGGCAGCCCGTCGAGCGCCCGCAGCATCGTCTCCTGCACCACGTCGTCGACGTCCGTGTGCCCGTTCAGCGCCCGGCCGACGATGTTGTAGACGAGCGGCAGATAAGAGGCGACGAGCGCGTCCTGCGCCTGCGGATCCCCGCTCTGCGCCGCCACGATCGTCGCGACTCCGTGTTCCCTGTTCACGGTCTCCCGCCCCTTCTCCGCCAGCTCGGTCCTACGGCATCTTGCTCCACGCCATGGGAGACCGGGGGCGGATGGCCCCATAACAAAAATCACCCCCTGGACTTCATCGAAGAAGTCACCTGGGGGCGGAGGCCCGGAGTGCCAGGCCAGGGACGCGAGTGATTACTTCAGGGGCGTGAGGAACTGCGCGATCAGCCACCACGCACCCGTGGGTCCCCACCAGCCCCGCGGCCAGCGGTTCAGGAAAGGGGCGTGGAGGGGCAGACCCCACAGACCCCGCAAATCCCACAGACCCCGCCGTCGGCGCGACCTCAGCCCTGCTCGCCCTCGCCCTCCCCCAACGCCGCGTTCAACCGCGCCCGAGCCCCCTCCAGCCACCGTCGGCACACCTTCGCCAGCTCCTCCCCCCGCTCCCAGAGGGCCAGCGACTCCTCCAGGGTCGTGCCACCCATCTCAAGGCGCCGCACCACCTCGATCAACTCGTCCCGCGCCTGCTCGTAACCGACTTCGGTCCCGGCTCCGGCTTCGTCCGTCTTCGCCATGCGATTCACCTTATGTTCGAGGCCCGACACCAACAGCAGAGCTGCTCAACAGCAACGGGACAGATCAACAGCAACAGCAACAGGGCAGCTCAACAGCACCCGCACGCCCCACCCGCCTCACCCTCACTCCACCACCCGCACCACAAACTCCCCCTCCGCCACCCGCGCCCGCAGCTCCTCGCCCCCGGCCACCTCCCCGGCCGCCCGCACCACTCCCCCGTTTCCCTTCTGCAACACCGCGTACCCGCGCTCCAACGTCGCCGCCGGCGACAACGCCACCACCCGCGCCCGGGTGTGCGACAGCTCCGAGTCCGCCCGGTCGAGCAGGTGCCCCAGCGTCCGCCTGCTCCGCGCCACCAGCGCGTCGACCTCCGCCTCCCGCTCCTCCACCATCCGCTGCGGCCGCTCCATCACTGGCCTGGCCAGCGCGGACGCCAGCCCCCGCTCCTCCCGGTCGAGCAGCCCCTGCACGGTCCGCAGCGCCCGGTCGCGCAGTCCCTGCACCCGGTCCAGCTCCTCACCCACGTCCGGTACGACCTTCTTGGCCGCGTCCGTGGGCGTCGAGGCCCGCAGGTCCGCCACCAGATCCAGCAGCGGTGAGTCCGGTTCGTGGCCGATGGCGGAGACGACCGGGGTACGGGCCGCGGCCACCGCCCGTACCAACTGCTCGTCGGAGAACGGCAACAGGTCCTCCACACTGCCGCCGCCCCGCGCCACGATGATCACGTCGACCTCGGGCAGCGCGTCCAGTTCCTTGATCGCCTGCACGACCTGCGGCACCGCGTGCACCCCCTGCACCGCCACCTGCCGTACCTCGAAACGGACGGCCGGCCAGCGCCGCCGCGCGTTCTCCAGTACGTCCCGCTCGGCGGCCGAGGCACGCCCGGTCACCAGGCCGATCAGCTGCGGCAGGAACGGAAGCTGCCGCTTGCGGTCCAGCGCGAACAGCCCCTCCCCCGCCAAGGACTTCTTCAACTGCTCCAGCCGGGCGAGCAGTTCACCGATCCCGACCGGCTTGATCTCGGAGGCCCGCAGCGAGAGCTGCCCCCTCGGCGCGTACCACTCGGGCTTCGCGAGCACCACGACGCGCGCACCCTCCGACACCACGTCGGCCACCGCGTCGAACACCTGCCGGTAGCAGGTCACCGACACCGAGATGTCGTGCGACGGATCGCGCAGCGTCAGAAAGACCACCCCGGCTCCCGGCCGCCGGGACAGCTGGGTGATCTGTCCCTCGACCCAGATCGCACCGAGCCTGTCGATCCATCCCCCGATCAGCCGGGAGACCTGACCGACCGGCAGAGGAGCATCCGCTGACGACGTATTGAGAGCCATGTACGAAGGCTAGCCGCGACCACCGACAACAGCCCCGGGCCCAGCCCCCGGACCGGCCCCGGATCCCGCACCGGCGCCAGCCCCCGGACCGGCCCCCCGCCTCCCCCGCTGAGCCACCAGCACCGCCAGCCCCACCACCAGCCACACCGCTCCCACCAACTGCGCGGTCCTGCTCGCCTCGAAGATCACCGCGAGCGCGATCGCCGCACCGGCCACCGGCACCAGCACATGCCGCCACCACACCGGCGGCCCCTCCTCACGGCGTACCGCGAACCAGCCGATCACCGAGGCGTGCAGCAGCACGAACGCGGTCAGCGCGCCGATGTCCACGACCGACACCAGGTGGTCCATTCCGTCACCGCGCCTGGCCGCCCAGACGGCCGCCACCAGCGTGACCACCGCTGCCAGACCGAGCGCCACCCTCGGCACCCCGGACTTCGCGTCCACCTTGGCCAGCACGCCCGGCAGCCGCCGCTCGCGCGCCATCGCGAACAGCAGCCGCCCGGCCGCCGCCTGCCCTGCCAGCGCCGCGAACGCCGCCCCGATCGCCTTGCTCACCGCCACCAGATCGTGCAGCCACGCCCCCACCGCCCCGTCCACCGCGTCGTAGAACGCCGTCCCCTGCTTCGACGGATCGGCGGCGAGATCGGCCGCCGAGACCGGCGAGAGCAGCGCCACCAGATACGTCTGTACGACGAAGAGCACGCCGACCAGCACCAGGCACAGCAGCACCGCCCTGGCGACCTTCGCGGAACCCCCGGTGACCTCCTCGGCGAAGGAGGCGATCGCGTCGAAGCCCAGATAGGAGAGCACCGCCACCGAGACCGCGCTCAGCACGGCCGCCAGCGAGAAGGACCCCATGGACCCGTCACCGGTCAGCGGCGACAGCCAGTCACGGGCAGCCCCGTTGCGTACCAGCACCACCACCGCCGCCACCACGAACACCACCAGCACGGCGATCTCCAGCGCGAGCACCGCGAAGCCGACCCGGGCGGCGGCCCGCACGCCCCACATGTTGAGCGCGGTCGTTACCAGCACGGCGATCGCCGTCCACACCCACTGCGACACCGACGGAATCAGCGCGTGCAGGGCGATCCCGGAGAAGAGGTAGGCGACCGCCGGGATCAGCAGGTAGTCGAGCATCGCCATCCACCCGGCGACGAATCCGGGGCCCTCACCGAGCGCCGCCCGCGCATAGGCGAAGACGGAACCCGCCTGAGGGACGACGCGGACCATCTGCGCGTAGCTGAACGCGGTGAACGCCATCGCGATGGTCGCGACGAGATAGACCAGGGCTACGGCGCCGTGCGACTTGGCGTCCAGGGTGCCGAAGACGCCGACCGGGGCCATCGGGGCGATGAACAGCAGCCCGTACACCACCAGGTCCCGGAAAGTGAGGCTCCGCTTGAGCCCCGGGCGCCCTGCCCCACCGGTGCCGCCGACGCCATCCACCGCACCGACACCGACTGCTCCACCCACACCACCCGTGCCGCCGTCCCCACGCCTCTCGCCGGCGCCACCCCCCTCGGTGGCTCCTGTCTGCCCGTCAGCGGTCCCCGGCATCTTTCCTCCGCACGTTTGTCGGCTACCCGCTCAGTCTTGCCCCCTGGCTGATCTTTGGCCTGTCGGGCACGGCCTTACGATGGGAGGCATGACTTCTACGCCTGCCCGCCCGTCTGCCAAGCGTGTGCTGCTTGCCGCTCCCCGCGGCTACTGCGCGGGCGTGGACCGCGCCGTCATCGCTGTTGAGAAGGCCCTTGAGCAGTACGGTGCGCCGATCTACGTCCGGCACGAGATCGTCCACAACAAGTACGTCGTCCAGACCCTGGAGAAGAAGGGTGCGATCTTCGTCGAGCAGACGGCGGAGGTCCCCGAGGGCTCCATCGTGATGTTCTCCGCGCACGGCGTCGCCCCGACCGTGCACGCCGAGGCCGCCGAGCGGAAGCTCGCGACGATCGACGCGACCTGCCCGCTGGTCACCAAGGTGCACAAGGAAGCCGTCCGGTACGCGAAGGACGACTACGACATCCTGCTGATCGGCCACGAGGGCCACGAGGAGGTCATCGGCACCTCCGGCGAGGCCCCCGACCACATCACCCTGGTCGACGGCCCCGAGGACGTCGCCAACGTCACCGTCCGCGACGAGTCGAAGGTCGTCTGGCTCTCCCAGACCACCCTCTCGGTCGACGAGACGATGGAGACGGTCGACGCCCTCAAGTCCAAGTTCCCCAACCTCCTCTCGCCGCCCAGCGACGACATCTGCTACGCCACCCAGAACCGCCAGATCGCGGTGAAGAAGCTGGCCGAGGACGCCGAGCTGGTCATCGTGGTGGGCTCCAAGAACTCCTCGAACTCGATCCGCATGGTCGAGGTCGCCCTGGACGCCGGCGCCCCCGCCGCGCACCTGGTGGACTTCGCCGACGAGATCGACGAGGCGTGGCTGGAGGGTGTGACGACGGTCGGCCTGACCTCGGGCGCCTCGGTGCCTGACGTGCTGGTCGACGGCGTACTGGAGTACCTCTCCGAGCGCGGTTACGGCGACGTGGAGACGGTGAAGACGGCCGACGAGTCGATCACCTTCTCGCTGCCGAAGGAGCTCCGCCGCGACCTGCGCCAGGAGGCTGCCGCGCTCGGCAGCAAGTAGTCGTTGAGAGGTCCTTCTTCCGTACCCCTCCGGTGACTGTCAGTGGTCCGTCGTACCGTGGATCCATGAACGTCTTCGGAGTGGACATCGGCGGTTCCGGCATCAAGGGCGCTCCCGTGGATCTGGAGCGGGGCGACCTGGCCGAGCCGCGGCACAAGGTGCTGACCCCGCACCCGGCCACGCCGGACAGCGTGATCGACGGCGTCAAGGAGGTCGTCGATCACTTCGGCTGGTCGGGCCCGGTCGGCATCACCTTCCCCGGCGTCGTCACGGACGGCATCACACGCACGGCGGCCAATGTCGACAAGGGCTGGGTGGACCTGGACGCCCGGGACCTGCTCGGCAAGCGCCTCGGCCTGCCGGTCACCGTGCTGAACGACGCGGACGCCGCGGGCGTCGCCGAAATGACCTTCGGCGCGGGCGCGAACCGCAAGGGCACCGTCTTCCTGCTCACCTTCGGCACCGGCATCGGCAGCGCCCTCTTCCTCGACGGCAAGCTGGTCCCCAACACCGAGCTGGGCCATCTGGAGCTGCACGGCCACGACGCGGAGAAGCACGCGTCGACCAAGGCCAAGGAGGACGAGGACCTGTCCTGGGAGCACTGGGCCAAGCGCGTCACCAAGTACCTGGCCCACGTCGAGATGCTCTTCTCCCCCTCCCTCTTCATCATCGGCGGCGGGGTCAGCCGCAAGGCCGACAAGTTCCTCCCCCTCATCGAGGGCATCCGGGCCGAGATCGTCCCGGCCCAGCTGCAGAACAACGCGGGGATCGTCGGAGCGGCGATGGCCGCGGCGAAGAGGTAGCGCCGGCGGCACCGAGAAGGCCCTTGCGCGCCTGTTCGCCTGCGCGCCTTCCGCCGCCCGTTCGCTTACTCGCTGCCGCCGCCCGTTCGCTTACTCGCTGCGCGGCCGCTGACGGCGTACGGCGGCAGGCTTGGGGCGTGTCCGTACGTCGCCGGGGGCGGCCTGCGGGCGGGACCCGGCCGCGGCCACCGCGGGCACCTCGGCGGCCGCCGGTGCCACAGCGGCCGGGGCGTGCGCACGGGCGCGCCTGCGCTGTCCCACCAGCCGGATCTTCCGTACGCCCACGATCAGTCCGGCGCCGAGCGTGCCCCCGTACAACCACCCCGCATGCACGGCCAGCGCGGTCACCACGGCCATGAACCGGCTGCCCACCCCGTCGCTGCCGCCCGCGATGGGCACCAGTCCGCAGACGAAGGCGATCGGCAGGCTGACCGGTGCGGTCACCAGGTCGGCGGGCCGCACCCACAGCGCGGTCAGCACGCTGACCGGCAGGAACAGCACGCCGTACACCACTGGCGACCCGTCGAACAGCAGCCGGTCGAGCAGCGCCAGCACCACCATGCTCAGCGAGGCGAACAGCCCGCCGCCGAGCCCGGTCAGCCGGGGATTGGGCAGCCGCCGCAGTGCGAGCACCACCGGCGCCACCGGCCGCGCGGGCCGTACGCTCCCCCGGTAGACGGTCGAGGTCTCGGCGGTGACCCCCTGCGCGGCGATGTGGTGCGGCCGGCGCTGAGGGGGGCGGGGACGGGTCCTGGGTTGCTCCACCGGACCAACGTAGGTCGCCGGACTGACGGATTCCGGGCTTGGACACGCCCTTTGGACGAGCTTGGGCTTGAGTTCGAGGGCGTACGGGAGCGGAACGGGCGCCGCAGGCGTGAAAGCGGGTCCAAAGCACCACGTCCCGCCCCGTACGACACCCTCACGCACCGCCCGTAAACTGGGGGATCGGTCGGCCCACTCCGGGCCGGTGCCACCCCCTCTCCGCTACGGGAAGTCGCCAACGTGTCGCTCACGATCGGAATCGTCGGTCTGCCGAATGTCGGCAAGTCGACCCTGTTCAACGCCCTGACCAAGAACGACGTGCTGGCGGCCAACTACCCGTTCGCCACCATCGAGCCGAACGTCGGCGTCGTGGGCGTCCCGGACCCCCGCCTGGCCGTCCTCGCGGGCATCTTCAACTCCCAGAAGATCCTCCCCGCCACGGTCGACTTCGTCGACATCGCCGGGATCGTCCGCGGCGCCTCGGAGGGCGAGGGCCTCGGCAACAAGTTCCTCGCGAACATCCGTGAGTCCGACGCGATCTGCCAGGTCATCCGCGCCTTCAAGGACGAGAACGTCGTCCACGTCGACGGCAAGGTGTCCCCCAAGGACGACATCGAGACGATCAACACCGAGCTGATCCTCGCCGACCTCCAGTCCGTCGAGAAGGCCGTCCCGCGCCTGACCAAGGAGTCCCGCCTCCAGAAGGAGAAGATCCTGGTCCTCGCCGCCGTCGAGAAGGCCCAGAAGATCCTGGAATCCGGCGAGACCCTCTTCTCCGCCGGCATCACCAAGGGCACCGAGACCGGCGACCTGCTCCACGAGCTGCACCTCCTCACCACGAAGCCGTTCCTCTACGTCTTCAACGTCGACGAGGACGAGCTGGTCGACGAAGACTTCAAGAACGAGCAGCGCGCGATCGTCGCCCCCGCCGAGGCCATCTTCCTCAACGCCAAGATCGAGTCCGAGCTCATCGAACTCGACGACGACGAGGCCCTCGAACTCCTCCAGTCGATGGGCCAGGAAGAGCCCGGCCTGGCCACCCTCGGCCGCGTCGGCTTCGACATCCTCGGCCTCCAGACCTACCTCACGGCAGGCCCCAAGGAGACCCGCGCCTGGACCATCCCCAAGGGCGCCACCGCCCCCGAGGCCGCCGGTGTCATCCACACCGACTTCCAGAAGGGCTTCATCAAGGCCGAGGTCATCTCCTTCGCCGACCTGGTCGAAACCGGGTCCGTCGCCGAAGCCCGCGCCAAGGGCAAGGCCCGCATGGAGGGCAAGGAATACGTCATGCAGGACGGCGACGTGGTGGAGTTCCGCTTCAACGTCTGAGGTTTTCGAACAGTGGCCCCCTGATCTGCGTCTTCGCGGTTCAGGGGGTCTTTCGCGTTCCGGTGCGGTGGAATTCCTGCGGAATGTTCAAGGGTGCGATTCGCGAGATGACCGGATGGATTCCCGCAGGTCAGGGCACTATGGGGGCTGCGACTTGGCGCCGTTCGGGAAACGTACGCTGGATTCCGGCTGGACGGTGCTGATCGATGAGCCAGTGTCTACTTGGTCACGGACCAGGAGATGGTGATCCTGGCGGCTCGATACCACTACTGAGTACGGCAGCACGCCAGGAACCCGTGCCGGCCCTCCTCCGGATCAAGCGTGGTCGGCCGATCGCCACGACACGCCCTTTCCGGCGGCTGGAACCTGGCTGGATCCCTATGTGAGTGGTTGCGCGCCTGCGGGCTCGCAGTCGGCGAGGGGCCGGCTCCTTCGGGAGTCGGCCCCTCGTGCTGTGCGGACGTTGCTCGTGGGTCACAGGAGGCGCTTGCGGGTCCATGGGACGAGGAAGGCGACGAGGGCGACGGTGAGGGTGAACATGATGCCCGCGCCGAGCCACTGCATGGTGGGCATCTGGGAGACCGGGAGGTAGTCGATGGCCCGGCCGACGATGTGGTGGGAGTCCAGGCAGGCGGCGTGGGCCTGAGCGTTGTCCAGTTTGTCGGTGCAGGTGAGCCAGTCCAGGCGCTCGCCGGAGCTGGTGAGGAAGGAGGTGCCCTGGCCCTGTTGGATGGCCTCGGCGGGCAGCTTCGGGAGGGCGGAATCGGGGCCGGCTCCGTGGTGGGTGGTGGCGGTCACGAGGTGGCCCAGGTCCAGCTTGAAGCGTCCCCAGAGCAGGCTGATGGCTCCGATGATGCCGAGAGTGACCACCATCGACACCAGTGTGCGGCGCAGCAGTACGCCGACGGTGACACCGACGGTGAAGGTGAGCAGGGCGTAGGCGACCGGCATGATCCCGGTGACGTTGAAGATGGCGGCGCTGGTCCACTCCAGGACGTCGGTGCGCCCCCTGACCGGGGTCCACCACCAGCGGAACACGATGCCGAGCAGGCCGGTGCACAGGGCGATCAGCGCGGCGGGCAGAGCGAACTTCATGGTGAGCCAGCGCAGTCGGCTGACCGACTGCGCGGTCACCAGCTTGGCGGTGCCGGTCTCCAGGTCGCCCGCGACGAGTGGGGCGCCGAGGAAGACGCCGACCAGGATCGGGGCGTAACCGAGGAAGTCCCCGGCCTGGGTCAGCCGGTCGAGGTAGGTCTCGAACTCGGCGGGCAGGCCGCCGGACCCCTGGGGGAGCGAGTCCAGGTAGTCCGTCATCCGGTCGCGCAGGAAGACCATGGCGGCCACCCCGATGAGGGTGAGGGCGATGAGGGTCCAGAACGCGGCGCGGTGCTGGCGCCAGACCAGCCAGGCCGTTCCGCCGAGGCGGAGGGGGCCGGACTTCGGGGGATTCGGTCCGCCGCTCGGGTGCCCGGCAGGGGGCTGGTGGGTTTGGTGGGGCTCATAGATCTCGTGGGTCTGATTGGTCTGCTGAGGCTGGTGGGCTCGCTGGGCCTCCTCGGCCTGCTCGGCCTGATTGCCCTGGTCGCGGAGGTGCGTGGTCATGCGGTCACAGCCTTCTGCCGGTCGTGGGTGAGGATGTCGTGGATGTCGCCGACGCGGGCGCTGGGGGCGATCAGCGGGGGTGCGTCGGGGGCTTCCAGATAGGCGAGCAGCAGTTCCTCCAGGGTGGGCGGTTCGGCCTGGGTGCCGTACTCGACCGGTCCGCCGAGGCGTGCCAGGACGCCGGGACGGCCTTCGCCAGGACGCCCTTCGCCAGGGCGGGAGTCACGGGATCCGATGACCGTGTGCGGCGCGAGGGCGGCGGGCGAGCTGTTGGCCGGGGCGGTGAACAGGGCGTGGGCGGCGCGGAGTTCGCTGACCTCGCCCGCGAGGCGCAGGCCTCCGTTCGCGATCACGAGGAGGTAGTCGCAGATGTACTGAAGCTCGGCGAGCATGTGGGAGGAGACCAGCACCGTGGTGCCGTGCTGGGCGGCCTCCGTGATCAGGGTCGCCATCAGTTCGCGGCGGACCAGCGGGTCCAGGTCGGACATCGGCTCGTCGAGGATGAGCAGGTCGGGGCGCTTGCCGAAGGCCAGGGCGAAGGCGACCCGGGTGCGCTGCCCGCCGGACAGGGTGCCGATCTTCGCTTCCATCGGCACCTGGCCCGCGCGGACGATGCCCTCCGCGATCCCCTGGTCCCAGCGGGGGTTGAGCTCACGGCCCAGCCGCAGCGTCTCGGCCACGGTGAAGCGCCGGAACAGCGGCTTCTCCTGGGTCAGGAACGCCGTGCGCAGCACCGCCTCCCGCGTCCCCGGTTCCGCGCCGAACACCCGCAGGGAGCCCGTCGTCGGCCGGATCATGTACGTGGCGAGGCTCATCAGCGTGCTCTTGCCGGCGCCGTTGGGGCCGACCAGGCCGCACACCCGGCCGGCCGGCAGCCGGAAGGAGACGTCCCTGAGGGCCCAGCCGCGCCGGTACTGCTTGCCGAGCCCACGGGCTTCGACGGCCGACTCGCCGCCGGGGTGTGCGTAGCCCGTCCCGGTTCCGTGCTGCGTGGGTGAATGGCCCATGGGGGACGCCGAGGGGGGCCGGACCGTGGTCATGACATGCTCCCTGTGGGGTGAAACCTGTGTGGTGGGAGGCGGGTGCCGCCCGGTGGACACCACTCTTCCCAGCCGTGTCGCACGGCGGATCGGGAGAAAGACGGATCATGCGCGGCCGGCTACGACTTTCGGCCGGTCGGCAGGAGGGACGGTGAGCGGGATGACCCGGGCAACGCACTCGGCGGCCACACCCACGGCGGCTGAGGGCACGACCAGACCCTCGGCGGCGGAGGCCACGGCCACACCCTCGGCGGCTGGAGGCACGGCCAGCTCCACAGCGGCGGGGAGCACGGCCAGATCCACGGCGGCGGAGGACGCCGCACCCGCAGGGGACGCAGCCGCACCCGCAGTGGCCGCAGGGGACGCAGCCGCACCCGCAGTGGCCGCAGGGGACGCGGCCACCCGCACAGCCGCGAAGCACAGGGACCGCACGCGCCCACTGCCCCCCATCGCCTGGCTGCTGCTGGTCGGCGGGCCGCTCGCTCTCGTCCTGCTCGACTGGACGGGTGGCCTCTACTGGGCCGACGGCGAGGGCCTCATCGTGGCCAAGGTGGCCGGCGTCGCGCCCGCCGTCGCACTCGTCGTCCTCTCGCCCCGGCTGGGCAGCCGGGCGCTGCCGAGGGCCGCCGGTGTCCTCGCCCTCGTGTCGCTGTGCATCTCGGTCCTGCTGCACTTCCGGATGTCGGTCGGCTCAATGGCGCTGGGATTCGCCGAGCCGGCCTGCCTCGGGTGGCTCCTGCTGGAGACCGCCCGGCGCGGAAAGCCGTCGTGGGCGGCACCGGCCGCCCTCCTGCTGTGCACGGCGATCGTGCTGCGGCCGGTGTCGGTCAACGCGAAGCAGTCGACGCTCATCGTGTCGCTGCTGTACGCCCTGGGAGCTGTCACAGCACTGGGTATCGGCCTGGGCATACGGCTGCTCCGGCAGGACCGGCGGCGGCAGGCGGCGGCTCTCAAGCTGGAGCAGCGCGCGGAGTTCGCCCGGGACCTGCACGACTTCGTCGCCCACCATGTCACCGGCATCGTGGTCCAGGCACAGGGCGCCCAGGCGGTCGCGGACCGGCGGCCGGAACTGGTGCCTCCCGCGCTGCGGCGGATCGAACAGGCCGGCTCGGAGGCACTGACCTCGATGCGGCACATGGTGGGGATGCTGCGCGCCGCCGACGGTGAACTGGCGCTGACCCCGCTGGCGGGCATCGGCGAACTGCGCGCCCTCGTCGAGGAGTTCTCGGCCGTCGGCGGTGCCCGGGCGCACCTCGCCCTGGAGGGAACCTTCGACGATCTACCGGTGGAGGTGACCACCACCGCACACCGGGTGGTGATGGAAGCCCTCACCAACGTACGCAAGCACGCCCAGGGCTGCACCGAGGTACGGGTCCGGGTGGAGCGCTCGGGCGAGCGGCTGACCGTCCGGGTCAGCGACGACGGACGGTCCCGTCACGCCTCCGGAATCGGTGGTTCCGGGGGCTTCGGGCTGAAGGGCCTGGCCGAGCGGGTGGACCTGATCGGCGGCACCATCCAGGCGGGCCCGACGACCGGGGGCGGCTGGGGCGTCGAGGCGTCGCTGCCGGTGGCCCCGGCGGGGGTGGCCGCGCGATGACCGTCCCTCACGTCCCACAACAGGCCCTGCCCACAACACAACAGGCACTCCCCACAACACAACAGGCACTGCCCACAACAGGAGTGACCACAACAGATGTGACCCCAACAGGAGTGACCACCCCATGACGATCCGAGTACTCCTCGCCGACGACCAGGCCATGGTCCGCGCCGGGTTCGCGATGATCCTCGCCGCCGAGGACGACATCGAGGTCGTCGGCGAGGCCACGGACGGGGTGCACGCCGTGGAACTCGCCGAGCGCCACCGGCCCGACGTCGTCCTGATGGACATCCGGATGCCCCGCATGGACGGACTGGAGGCGTTGCGCAGACTGACCCGCCCCGGCACCGTGAACCCGCCGAAGGTCGTCGTGGTCACCACCTTCGACGACGACGAGTACGTCCAACGCGCCCTGGCCGACGGCGCGTCCGGCTTCCTGCTCAAGGACTCGGGCCCCGCCCTCCTCGTCGAAGCCATCAGAGCCGCCTACTCCGGCGAGGCCCTGGTCAGCCCCGCCATCACCGTCCGGCTGCTGCGCCGCCTCCGCCCCACCACCCCCACCACCCACGAGCCGCACACCGCCCTCTCCGCCCGCGAGACGAGCCTCGTCCGCCTGGTGGCCCGAGGCCTGACCAACGCCGAGATCGCCACCGAACTCACCATCTCGGTCGGCACCGTGAAAACCCACCTCGGTAACGTCCAGAGCAAACTCGCCGCCCGCAACCGCGTCGAGATCGCCGCCTGGGCCTGGGAGTCGGGCCTGGTGAACGGCCGGGATTAGAGCCCCGGCAGAGACAACCTCCGCCCCGTCGAACCCCTCATTCCATATATCCGCGTCAGAACGCCGCGGGCCGTGACCGAGGAGTTGCCGGAGCATGGTTTCCCCCACCCACACACGCGCACACGGCGCCGAGTCCCCACGTCGCAAGAGGGTCGGCGCGGGCCGGGAGAAGGGCGGGCGGGGGCGGAGACGGGTGGTGGTGGGGCGCCGGAGGAAGGGGGCGAAGTCGCGGCCGGCGAGGGTGGGTTGGCGTAGGTGGGTGCCGACACGGCGGATGGTGCTGGGTGGGTTCGGGGGTGGATTCGCGCTGCTGGTGGGGGTCTTCGTCTTCGGTTATGTGAGCGTGGACATTCCGTTGGAGAACGCGCAGGCGCGGAAGCAGTCGACGGACTATCTGTGGGCGGACGGCAGCCATATGGTGAGCGTCGGGTCGGTCCACCGGCGTGACATCTCCCTTTCCGAGATACCCGATTCGGTGGAACAGGCGGTGGTCGCCGCCGAGAACGACACGTTCTACGAGGACCTGGGGATCTCGTTCTCCGGGCTGGGCCGGGCCCTCAAGTCGGCCTTCGCGGGTGGTGAGGTGCAGGGCGGTTCCACCATCACCCAGCAGTATGTGAAGAACACCTATCTCACGCAGGAGCAGACGCTCACCCGCAAGGCCAAGGAATTCTTCATCGCGCTGAAGGTGAGCAGGGAGAAGGAAAAGGGTGAGATTCTCCAGGGGTATCTGAATACGAGTTACTTCGGGCGCAACGCGTACGGGATCCAGGCGGCGGCCCGTGTCTACTACGGGATTCCGGCGAAGGACCTCGATCCGAGCCAGGCGGCCATGCTTGCCGCGCTGCTCAAGGGTGCGGAGGAGTACGACCCGGCGGGCAGTGACGCCAACCACCAGCGTGCCGTGCAGCGTTGGGCGTGGATCCTGGACCGGCAGGTGCAGCTGGGGAAGATGCCGCAGGCGCAGCGGGACTCGTACAAGATCTTCCCCGAGCCGCAGAAGGAGACCCGTCCGACCAGCCTCGGCGGCCAGACCGGCTATCTGGTCGACATCGCCAACAAGCACATCAAGAAGGCGTCCGGGCTGACCGGAAAGGACCTCGCGCGCGGGGGCTACCGCATCCGGACCACCTTCGAGAAGGGCAAGGTGCGGGAGCTGGAGGAGTCGGTGAAGCGGGCCCGGGCGAAGGGGCTCGACCCGAAGAAGCGCAAGGAGGACCAGCACGTCGAGGTGGGGGCGGCCACGGTGCGGCCCTCCGACGGGGCGCTGGTCGCCGCGTACGGCGGCGAGGACGCGGTCCGGCGGTTCAGCAACAACGCGGACACGGCAGGGGTTCCGGCGGGGTCGGCGTTCAAGCCGTTCGTGCTGGCGGCGGCCCTCGAACACGGCACCTCCGACAACCGGTTCGTCAGCTCGAACAGTTTCTACGACCGTTCCGGCATCCGTAACCCGGACGATCCGATGCTGCCGGCCGAGATGCGACTGCTGGGACCGCAGGCCGCGGCGGTCGCCCGCGCGGACCGCACCAGCCTGCGCGAGGTGCTGGCCGAGGGCGGTGGCAGGGTCACCTTCACCCGGCTCAGCAAGGACGTCGGCCCGCAGACGGTCAAGGCCACGGCGGTCGCGGCCGGTCTGCACGAGGCGAGCATGCCGCACCCCGAGGCCAAGGACTTCCCCCGGGGCACCTCCACTCCCAGTGCGATCCGGATGGCGTCCGCGTACGGGACCTTCGGCAACGGGGGCGACAGCTTCGAGCCGTACTCGGTGACCAAGGTCGAGACGGAGGGCCGCGAACTCCCCGGATTCGGGAAGCCGAAGCCGCGCCACGCCCTCCAGCCGAAGGTGGCCGCCGATGTGCAGCAGACCCTGCGCGACATCGGCAGGTCCGCGATGTCCCGCACGGCGCTGACCCCCGAGGAGCGGTACTCGCTCGGCCCCGTCGCCGCGGGCCGGACCGGCAGTGACGACTATCTCCAGTCGGCGTGGTTCGTCGGCCGGACGCACGAGCTGTCGACGGCCGTCACCCTCTTCCGCACCAAGCCCGACGTGCCCCAACTGCTGTCGATGCGCAATGTCGGCGGCCCCCGCGCGGACAACGGCAACGACCTCGCCCTGCGGATCTGGGAGAGGTACACCCTCGCGACGACGAAACCGGGCACGGAGCCGGGCTGGTAGACGGGTCGACAGAGCGGCCGGTGGGCGAGCCGGAAGCCGGGGGCGGCCGACGGGAATGCCCGCCGGCCGGCCGGCGTTGCGCCGGTACCGTCCCCGCCGGGGTCGGCGGGACCTTCTGGTGGCGCACCGATGAGGCACCCATGAGGCTCCGATGTGACCCCGGCCACGATCATCACGCATTAGTTGAAACTTAACCTAATGCTGATCTACGGTGATGTCATCGCTTGATCCACCGCATTCTGGAAGGCACCACGCATGTCCCTCGTTCTTGACCCCGCCGCCCAGGACCTCCTCTTCCGTGAGGCCCGCACCGCCAACACGTTCACCGACGAGCCGGTGACCGAGGAGCAGGTCCAGGCGATCTACGACCTGGTCAAGTTCGGCCCGACCGCGTTCAACCAGTCGCCGCTGCGCATCACGCTGGTCCGCTCCCCCGAGGCCCGCGAGCGCCTGGTGGCCCACATGGCCGAGGGCAACCAGCCCAAGACCGCCGCAGCCCCGCTGGTCGCGATCCTCTCCGCCGACAACGAGTTCCACGACGAGCTCCCGGCCCTGCTGCCGCACTTCCCGCAGGCCAAGGACATGTTCTTCTCGGAGCGTCCGGTCCGCGAGCAGGCCGCGCTGGTCAACGCCACCCTCCAGGCCGGCTACTTCATCGTCGGCGTCCGCGCCGCCGGTCTGGCCGCGGGCCCGATGACCGGCTTCGACTTCGCCGGTGTCCAGAAGGAGTTCCTGGACGACGACCACACCCCGCTGATGATCGTCAACATCGGCAAGCCGGGCGAGGACGCCTGGTTCCCGCGCTCCCCGCGCCTGTCGCTGGACGAGGTCATCACGACCGTCTGAGCCCGGTAACCCCCAGGGGTACGCCGAAGGGGCCGCCGCACCGGATCGGTGCGGCGGCCCCTTCGGCGTACCCGCGAAGAAGAACCCGAGGGCCGCCCCCTCAGCCCTGCTTCGGCTTGAGGGACGTCGCCATCAGCTCCAGGTTCGCGTCCGAGGCGGTACCCAGGACGACCGTGGTCGCGTTCTTGTCGGCGCGGACCAGGGCGTCGTACTTCTCGCCCTTCCACACCTGCCAGGACGCTCCGCCGATCTGCTTGGTCCGCCCGGTGTTCTTGGCGCTCATGGTGATCTTGGGCACGTACTTGGCCGGGTCGGCGGTGGACTGCTCGACCGCGACGTACTCCTTCTGCGGGTCGAGGAACCCGAGGTGCCAGGCCTTGCCGTCGGGGCCCCGGTACGTCACCGAGGTCGCGCGCCAGTCCTTGGGCAGACCCTGCGGGGCCAGCACCGGGTACGGGGCGGACCGCTGCGCCGTGCTGAGCTCGACGCGGTAGTCGACCGTCTGGAGGGGGTCGGCGTCCTCGTCGTGCGGGATCACCGTGTAGACGACGGCGACCACGCCGCCGATGACCGCCATCGAGAGCACCATGTCCCGGATCTTCTGATTGCCACGCTTCGCTGCCACGTGTTCCATCGTCCCCCATGCCCCCGGTCACCCGGCAGGGAGCCCCCGCCCGACAACCCATGACATCGCGATTCAAACCCCCGGGCGGCCCGGGGCGTGCCCGATATGCCGCTCATACGTGCCCCGCTCTGCTCATTTTGTCGATGTACGGATAGAGTCACAGGACCGTCCACACCGTCTTCACCCCGGAGCACACCCGGATCGCACCCGGATTCGCACCCGGGCCACCTCCGGATCACGTCCCGGATTCCCGGCCGTCGCCGCAGCCGGACAGAGACAGCCGTCGCCGTACAGAAAGGTCCGCATCCGATGACCGAGCACCAGCTCCCGTCGCCGCTCGAAGTCGCCCCCGAGGCCCCCGACCGCAACCTGGCCCTCGAACTGGTCCGCGTCACCGAGGCCGCCGCCATGGCCGCCGGCCGCTGGGTCGGCCGCGGCGACAAGATCGGCGCGGACGGTGCGGCGGTCAACGCCATGCGCACCCTGGTCTCCACCGTCTCGATGAACGGCATCGTCGTGATCGGCGAGGGCGAGAAGGACGAAGCCCCGATGCTGTTCAACGGGGAGCGGATCGGCGACGGCACCGGCGCCGAGGTCGACATCGCGGTCGACCCGATCGACGGCACCACGCTGAACGCGAAGGGCATGCCCAACGCGATCGCGGTGCTGGCCGCCGCCGACCGCGGGACGATGTTCGACCCGTCGGCCGTCTTCTACATGGACAAGCTGGTCACCGGCCCCGAGGCCGCCGACTTCGTCGACATCAACGCCCCCGTCTCGGTCAACATCCGCCGGGTCGCCAAGGCGAAGAACTCCACCCCCGAAGACGTCACGGTGATGATCCTGGACCGTCCCCGGCACGAGGGGATAGTGAAGGAGATCCGGGAGACCGGCGCGCGCATCAAGTTCATCTCGGACGGCGACGTCGCCGGTTCGATCATGGCGGTACGCGAGGGCACCGGCGTCGACCTGCTGATGGGCGTCGGCGGCACCCCCGAGGGCATCATCAGCGCCTGTGCGATCAAGTGCCTGGGCGGCACGATCCAGGGCAAGCTCTGGCCCAAGGACGAGGCCGAGAAGCAGCGCGCGCTGGACGCCGGTCACGACCTGGACCGCGTGCTGCACACCAATGACCTGGTCAGCGGCGAGAACGTGTTCTTCGTCGCCACCGGCATCACCGACGGCGAGCTGCTGCGCGGCGTCCGCTACCGCTCGGCGACCGCCACCACCCAGTCCCTGGTGATGCGCTCCAAGTCGGGCACCATCCGCCAGATCGACTCCACGCACCGCCTCTCGAAGCTGCGCGCGTACAGCGCGATCGACTTCGACCGCGCCAAGTAGGGTCCGCAGTAAGACAGTTGGGGCGGTCACCTCCGATGAGGTGACCGCCCCGACTCATGCGTACGTACGCCGCGGGCTCAGCCCGCGATGCGGTGGTCCCCCGCCCCGGGGGCCGTCTGGAGCTCTATCTCCCGGCGGCGCCGCCTGGCCAGCACCACCCGGCGCTCGGCCGCGGTGAGCCCGCCCCAGACGCCGTACGGTTCGGGCTGGAGCAGAGCGTGCTCCCGGCAGAGCATCATCACGGGACAGCGGGCGCAGACCCGCTTCGCGGCCTCCTCACGTGCCAGCCTGGAGGCGGTCGGCTCCTTCGACGGGGCGAAGAACAGCCCGGCTTCGTCCCGGCGGCACACCGCCTCCGTGTGCCATGGGCCGGCCTGGTCCCGCTGATCACGGACCGGTGCCGGCGCGCGCTGCGCGGGCACGGCGGCGACCTGCAAGGACTGATGCGGCGGTTGCAGCACGGTCTACTCCTGACGACGGCTTCGCGAGCGAGCGACGATGCAGCAGTCCCTACCCGCTGTGCGCACGCCTAAGCACAGGGTTTCGAACCATGTCCAGTACGCCTCGGGCGTGTTGGGGCCCCATCGGGGTCTTTTCACGCGCCCCGGCGCCGGTGCTGGGCCATCCGACCAGCGCCCCGATGCACCGATCAGTGCCCGAGGTGCTTGCGCAACCGGTCGTGGAGGTCGGCGATGAGCTTGCCGCGCTTTGGCTTGGCCTCGATGTTCCCGAAGACCGAGAGGCCGTTGACGACCACGACGGGGGCTTCGGGGTCGGCGGACTCCAGGGTGCGGACCTCGAAGTTGCCGAAGATCCCGTTGCCGTTGCCGCGCAGCGTGATGTTCTCCGGGACACGGACCTCCACATTGCCGAAAATGGAGGTCGCGTTGATGGTGGTGAGCCGCTGGGCGAACAACGCCTCGGTCAGGTCGATCTCGATGTTGCCGAAGAGCGAGAAGGCGTTGATGCGGGAGGCGACCCGCCAGCGGCCCTTGCGGGTGGAGCTGCTGAAGATCGCGACCAGGCTCTCGGCGGGCCGGTCGTCCTGGCCGCTGTCGTACGAGGCGGACGCGGACGGGGCCGGGGACTGGGGCCGGGCGCCGGGCACCGGCAAGTCCCGTACCAGCGGCTCCAGTTCGGCCACGGTCTTGGCGCGGTAGACGGCGTCGATCCGCTCGCCGTGCTCCTCCGCGTCCAGTCTGCCCTCGGCCATGGCCTCGCGCAGGATGTCGGCGACCCGGTCCCGGTCGGCGTCGGAGGCGCGCAGCGAGGGGGCCGACGCGGACTGCGGCACCGGCTCCGCGAACTCGGGCAGGGACTGTGGCACCGGCGGCTTGGCGGGCTGCGGTGCCGGCAGGGGCGGCTGAGGCTTCTTCTCAAGGTCCACCCCCTCACCGTACCCAAACGCGATAGATCGCGACTACCCCCCAGCACCCGGCATCCGGCGCCCCGCACCCGGGGCCCGGCCCTCCCCCACTGAGCCTTACCTCACTCACACCGGAGCCCGCGACCGTTCTACGCTGGTGGGCGCGCCGTACCAATGGAGGTACGAGCACGCCGTCTGCCTGCTTAGTGAGGAATGGCCGAAATGCCAGAGTTCGCGTACTCCGATCTGCTGCCGCTGGGAGAGGACTCCACGCCGTACCGGCTGGTGACCTCCGAGGGTGTGTCCACCTTCGAGGCCGACGGGCGTACGTTCCTCAAGGTGGAGCCCGAGGCGCTGCGCACCCTGGCTGCCGAGGCCATGCACGACATCTCGCACTACCTGCGCCCCGCGCACCTCGCCCAGCTGCGCCGCATCATCGATGACCCGGAGGCCTCCGGCAACGACAAGTTCGTCGCCCTGGACCTCCTCAAGAACGCGAACATCGCGGCGGCCGGCGTGCTCCCGATGTGCCAGGACACCGGCACCGCGATCGTGATGGGCAAGCGCGGCCAGAACGTACTGACGTCGGGCGAGGACGAGAAGGCCCTCTCGCACGGCATCTTCGACGCGTACACCAAGCTCAACCTGCGCTACTCGCAGATGGCCCCGCTGACCATGTGGGACGAGAAGAACACCGGCTCCAACCTCCCCGCGCAGATCGAGCTGTACGCGACCGACGGCGGCGCCTACAAGTTCCTCTTCATGGCGAAGGGCGGCGGCTCGGCCAACAAGTCGTTCCTCTTCCAGGAGACGAAGGCGGTGCTCAATGAGGCCTCCATGATGAAGTTCCTGGAGGAGAAGATCCGCTCGCTGGGTACGGCCGCCTGCCCGCCGTACCACCTGGCGATCGTGGTCGGCGGCACCTCCGCCGAGTTCGCGCTGAAGACCGCGAAGTACGCCTCCGCGCACTACCTGGACGAGCTGCCCTCCGAGGGCTCCGAGACCGGGCACGGCTTCCGTGACCAGGAGCTGGAGCAGAAGGTCTTCGAGCTGACGCAGAAGATCGGCATCGGCGCCCAGTTCGGCGGCAAGTACTTCTGCCACGACGTACGCGTGGTGCGCCTCCCCCGCCACGGGGCCTCGCTCCCCGTCGCGATCGCCGTGTCCTGCTCGGCGGACCGTCAGGCCACCGCGAAGATCACCGCCGAGGGCGTCTTCCTGGAGGAGCTGGAGAAGGACCCGGCGCGCTTCCTCCCGGACACCACGGACGAGCACTTGGACGAGGACGGGGACGCCCGCGGCGAAGCCGCTCAAGGACCGGTGCGGATCGACCTCAACCGCCCCATGGACGAGATCCTCGCCGAGCTGACCAAGTACCCGGTCAAGACCCGCCTCTCGCTCACCGGCCCGCTGGTCGTCGCCCGCGACATCGCGCACGCCAAGATCAAGGAGCGGCTGGACGCGGGCGAGGAGATGCCGCAGTACCTGAAGGACCACCCGGTCTACTACGCCGGTCCTGCCAAGACCCCCGAGGGCTACGCCTCCGGCTCCTTCGGCCCGACCACGGCCGGCCGGATGGACTCCTACGTCGAGCAGTTCCAGGCGGCCGGCGGCTCCAAGGTGATGCTGGCCAAGGGCAACCGGTCCAAGCAGGTCACCGACGCCTGTGACGCACACGGCGGCTTCTACCTGGGCTCCATCGGCGGCCCGGCCGCGCGCCTCGCGCAGGACTGCATCAAGAAGGTCGAGGTCGTCGAGTACGAGGAGCTCGGCATGGAGGCGGTCTGGAGGATCGAGGTCGAGGACTTCCCCGCGTTCGTCGTCGTCGACGACAAGGGCAACGACTTCTTCACCGCGCCCGCCGCACCCCCGCTGGTCACGAGCATCCCGGTACGGGGCCCCGGCCTGGCGTAACCGCCACGGCCGACCGGCCCTGGCCCACCCGCCCGGCGCGACCCACCCGCCCGGCGCGACCCACCCGGCGCGGCTCCCCCGCCCCGGCGCGGTCCTCCCGCAATCGGACCACCCCCCGCAATCCTCCGATTGCGGGGGGTGTTTGCGTGTCCCAGGGTGGGTTCATGATCACTTCTGCGCTGATTCCGGCCTGAGCCGCCCATGATGCCGTCGCGCACTTCGAGGCGTTCCGATGTGCCGACGCCCGGCTGGGTGCGGAAGGCGGGGCGGCTGAACCTCCTGTTCCTGGGAGTGTCCGTGACGGCGGTGGTGCTCTGCGGGCTCCGGTTCTTCGGCGGTGACGCCCGGCCGGGGCACACCCTGCGGGAGGGGTGGGCGCCGTTCGTGGTGGCCTGTGCGCTGGTGGCGCTGTTCGGGGCGGCGGCGGTGTTCAAGCCGTACCGGATGACGCTGCACCGGTGTGCGTGGATGGCGGCGGTGGCGAGTCTGGTCTTCCTGACCGGTATCGCCACCGTCTGGCAGCTGGTCTCCGGCGACCGGGTGACGGACACCATCGTGGGCACGCCCGTGATGAACGACCGCGATGTCTCCGCGCACTTCGGCAAGACCCTGCCGGGCGTGCAGCTGCGGAAGATCCCCACCGGTCTCTTCATCCAGGGCGCCAAGTTCACCGGCCCGCAGGAGGTCGAGGTCAGCGGCTATGTCTGGCAGCGGTACGGCAAGGGCGTACCCGAGTCCAGCATGGGCGTCGTCTTCCCGGAGGCCCCCGACGGCTACGAGCTGACCGACGCGTACGACACCACCAACACCGAGGGGCAGCGTCTCAAGGGCTGGCACTTCAATCTCACCCTCCGGCAGAAGTTCACCTACCGGCAGTACCCGCTGGACAAGCAGAACATCTGGCTGCGCCTGTGGTCGAGGGCGAACTTCACCAATGACGTGCTGGTGCCCGACTTCGCCTCGTACCCGCCCTGGCAGTACGGCAGGATCGGCCTCGACCAGGACACCCTGACGTCGGGCTGGAACCCGTACTTCACCGGCTGGAGCTTCGGCCAGCACGACTACACGATGACGCAGGGCCTCACCGACTGGAACAAACCCTTCAAGTCCGCGCCCGAGCTGTACTTCAACATGGGCATGGAGCGGGAGTGGGCCGGCCCGCTGACCGGCCGGCTCATCCAGTCGTTCTTCATCTCCGCCGTGATGTTCCTGACCCTGTTCGTGAACACCCGCGACGACAGCAAGAATCCGCGCTACGGCTTCTCGACCTGGACCGCGATCTCCTTCGCGGTGACCGTGCTGCTGGTCGTGGTCGTCGACCAGCAGCAGATCCGGGAGATCGCGGGTGATACGTCGCTGACGTATCTCGAATACTTCGCCATCGCCCAGTATGTGGTCATCACCGGCGTCTTCGTCAACGCCATCCTGATCGGCTCGGACACCAAGGTGCGGGCGCTGGAGTGGCGGGACAACATGCTGCCGACGCTGTTGTACTGGCCGGTGCTGCTGGGGCTGTTCTTCGCGTTCACGCTGTTGGTGTTCGCGACGTGAGGTCCCCCTCCCCCGCGATCGTGCCCATCATCCGCAGGACGCCCTGGCTGCCGTAGCCGTCCGCGACGGTGCGGTCCGCGAGCGCCTGGGCGGCGCGGAGCACCGAGGCGTCCAGGCCGGACTCCTCCGAGGCGTGGGCGATGTGGGCGAGTGCGGTGGCGGTGGACCTCAGGTCGCTCACGTCGTCCTGGTAGTCCCCCGCGTCCGCGGCCTTCGCCATGTCGTCGATGGTGCTCGCGAGGAGGTTGCCGATGTTCTTGGCGTACGGGGCCAGCTCGGTGGCCGCGACGCCCTGGGAGCGCGCGAGGGCGAAGCTGTGGACCAGCCCGCTGACGGAGGTCCACCAGAGGTCGAGCAGGGCCACGTCGTAGGAGGCGGCCCCGGCCGGGTCCGCACCGAGGTAAGTCGCCGTACCCGCAAGGGCGTTGAGGGTGGGCAGGTGCGTCTCGTAGACGTCCCGGGGGCCACTGTGGAGGAAGACGGCATCCGGAGTGCCGATGGTGTACGCCGGGGTCATGATCGCGCCGTCGAGGTACGTCACCCCGTGCGCCTCGGCCCAGCCGGCGGCCTCGCGGGCCCGGCCCGGGGTGTCAGCGGTGAGGTTGAGGACGGTACGGCCCCTGGTGGCGTCGCCCGCCGCGTCCAGGACGGCGAGGGCGGCGTCGTAGTTGAGGACGCAGACCACGATCAGCTCGGCGGCGCGTACCGCTTCGGCGGGGTCGGCGGCGAGCACGGCACCTCGGGCGACGAGGGAATCAGCGCGGGACGCGGTGCGGTTCCACACAGTGGTGGGGTGTCCCGCCGCGAGGAACGCCCCGGCGAGGGCTTGGCCCATCGGGCCGAGACCGAGGACGGTGACGGGGGGTTTGGCGGGGGTGACGTGATCGTCGGGGGCGCTCATGATGGTCTCCAGGCGTGGTGAACGTACGTAACGGACGGGCAGGAGTGGCGAGTTGAGGAACATGCCGTATCAGTGCGGGCTGGACGCCGGCATAGACGTGGTCGACGGCAAGTGGAAGGTGCTGATCCTGTGGGAGCTGCACGAGCGGCCCCGGCGCTTCGGTGTGATCCGGCGCGGGCTGCCGGGAATCAGCGAAAAGGTCCTGGCCCAGCAACTGCGTGAGCTGGAAACCGACCTGGTGGTACGCCGCAAGGCCTACACGGACAGTGCGGTGCCACGGGTCGAGTACTCACTGACCGACTTCGGCCAGGAGCTGCACAAGGCACTGGAGCCGCTGGGGGCGTGGGGTCGGCGCCGCATGGAGGTACTGGCAGAACTGAGGGAGGAAGCCTCCTAGGAGGTGGGAGCCGGGCCCCCGCTGCGGGGTTGCCCTCAGCCTCTCCCGGACGAATGTGCCGCTCAAGTACGCACTAATTAGTGGGTGGTTACCTCGGCGTAAGGGGTGTGGGCGGGCAGCGGGGAGGGCCGGATTCGATCACGGCCGAATCTGCTCTACCCGGAAGGGCCTGCACCGGAGAAGATCTCCGGCATGGCCGATTCCGCCCTCTGGTTCTCATCGCTGACCGCCGGCACCGCAGTCCTGGCGAGCTGGGTGACCAGCCGGGGCACGGCGCGAGCCGCCAGGATCCAGGTGACTGCCGCAGAGCGGATGCAGCGCTCCGCCCGGGTGAGCGAGGTGCGGCGCTCCGCCTATGTGAGTCTCATCGAGCAGGCTCACAAGATGGCCGAGCTGTACTGGGCGGTGTCGGACATCAGCGCATCGGGGGGCACCCGCGCGGAGCAGGTGCCCGCACTCAAGGAGATCCGGGCCAGCCTCCGCGAGGAGTACGGGCGCCTGCGCCACTGCATATGGGTGATCAGCCTCGAAGGCCCCGACGAGGTCGCCGAGGCTGCGGAGGCACTGCGCCTCGCCACCAGGCCGCCCTACCGGGTGCTCGCCGCATCGATCGCGGGCAGCCCGGG
The DNA here is from genome assembly GCF_044454195.1 of Streptomyces sp. NPDC051561. Taxonomy (NCBI): domain Bacteria; kingdom Bacillati; phylum Actinomycetota; class Actinomycetes; order Kitasatosporales; family Streptomycetaceae; genus Streptomyces; species Streptomyces sp. NPDC051561. The sequence continues at coordinate 484,211 of NZ_JBITDM010000002.1, forward strand.
AGCGCTGGAGACCTTCGACCAGTGTTACGCCCCCTTCTGGGACTCCGTCCTGGCCTTCGTCTCGACGGCGCGGGCTGCGGTGCACGATCTGTGACCTGGGCGTCCGGCGGGTGCCGTCAGAAAAGTGGGACACCCTCCGCCGAGAATGCCCCACTCTTCCGCGCACCCGCCTGGGCACCCGTTCAGACGGTCGACGCCGCCGCGAACGCCGCGAACGCCGCCCACGCGGCGGGCTTCACATCGAAGGTCGGGGACGCACTGCCGAGCTTGCTGTCCCGGACGTGGACGTCGGAGCAGGCGCACGTGGCGACCTCGACGCAATCGCCGCCCTGGTTGCCGCTGTACGACGACTTGTGCCAGCCGTACGCGACCTCGATGCAAGCGCCGCCTTCGTTGCCGCTGTAACTCGACTTGAACCAGGCCGAGTTCGGGGGTCGATTTTTCATAGTTCTCCAGCCAGTTTCTCGATGAACGCAAGCGATTCGGGAGCTCGGAGGGCCTGCGACCGGATCATCGCATACCGCTGATCGAGCGCGTTGACCTCTTTCGCCGTCGTGTAGAAGGCCGACCCGCCGCCCTGCCACTCGACGTACGCGAGCGACTGATCCTCGGCGGTGTCCAGCAGCGTCATGAAGCCGTCGAGACCCACATGAGTCTCGACATCGGTCGGCATGACGTGGATGGACACATTGCGCGTCCGGCCGCACTCCGCGATGTGGAGCAACTGGCTGCGGTGCACTTCCCTACCACCGATCGGCCGCCGCACAACGTGCTCTTCGATCACAAACACAAGCGTGGGAGGAGGCTTGCGGCCGAGGAGTGACTGCCGGTCAAGGCGGCCCTCGATGTTGGCCTCGATCTCCTCGTCCCCCAGCAACGGAATGCGGGCACTCAGCACCGCACGGGCATGTGCTTCTGTCTGAAGCAGGCCATTGATGGACAAGGCGTCATACGCGTACAGCCGCTTCACCAGCTTCTCCGTATCCGCGTACCGCTGGAAGAAATGCGGATACCGGAGGACTTTCAGCTTGCTGGTGATGGCGACCAACACGCCATCCGCCTCTAGGGCGTTGTCAATCGCCTGGACATACTCGGGCTGCGGCTTCTGCTTGCCCGCCTCGATCTTCTGCACCAGCGACTCCGAGTAACCGGCCGCCAGTGCCAGCGCCGCCTGCGACATGCCGCGCCGTTCTCGCAGCGACGCCTGTTGGAGTCCGAAGACCGTCCAGATGATCGGGTACTCGTCGCTCTGATCCCTCGTCACATCGACTCCCCACCGTTCCTTGCCCGTCGCTCCACCGCACCCCACCGGGTCCGTACGGGAAATTGATGACTCCCCACCGAACGCCCATCGGACACCGGGCCCGTCCACACCGTTGTTGTCTGCGAGCGGATGGGGTACCGACGGTAGTCGCCCGGTGACAGGGTTTTACCCATGAAAAGCAGATCTGCGCTTCCTCAACTACCAGTATTCGAACAGGAGTTGAGGGCATCCGCGCGTCAGGCGGCGCGAGGGTTCCCCACCGAGCCCGCCTCGGTGAAGAGGGCCCGCGACCTCACCCGAAGCACACTCGCGGCCTGGCGGCTTCCCGCAGCCGTGGACGACGCGGTCACGGTGGTCTCGGAGTTGATGGGGAACGCGGTCCGGCACGCGGCCGGGGAGCGGGTGGAGTTGGTTCTCACGCACGGGGGCGGGCTGCTGTTGGTCGAAGTACGCGACGGGGGCGCGCGTCCGCCCGTACCCGCCCGCCCCACGGGCGACGACGAGAGCGGCCGGGGCCTCCAGCTGGTGCACGCGCTCGCGAGTGACTGGGGCTGGCTGCCGCTCCGGGGCGGAGGCAAGGCGGTGTGGGCACTGCTGGAGGCCCACCACGCGGCGGCGGGGTGCGGCGCATGAGGAGCAGGGCGCGGGCGGAGCTGCGGCGGTTGATCACCGAGTACGGGTGCGACGGAATGCTGTATCTCGAACACGGCGATCAGGACAGGGGTTTCCGCAGGTCCGACCGGGTCGTGGAGAACCCCGATCCGGTGACCGCCGACGTACAAACACTTAACCACTCAGCGATAGAAACCCCTGCCCAACCGCCGTTTTAAGCGTGCGGGAGGGCGCATGCGCGAGTGGCCACCCGTTTGGGTGATTGGGTCAAGTTTGGTGCAGTGAAGGGGAATTGGGTCGCTAGGGTCGCGCAAAGACCTCACAACCAAACAGAAGCGGCCTCAGCCGGGACTCTGAATCCCGGCCAAGGCCTCGCCACAGTAGGAAGCAGAACCCTTCCCCATGGTTGAAAAGAACCTTAGCCCGCGCGCGGGCGTCCATCATGTGAAGTACCGCCACACCGACCGGTTCACGGTCGTCGGCAACCACCTCTCCCAGCACGCCGAACTGTCGCTGACGGCCATCGGCCTGGCCGTGCACATCCAGTCGCTGCCCGACGGGAAACGCATCGGCATCAAGGAGCTGACGGAGAAGTTCCCCGAGGGCGAGCTGCGGATCGCCGCCGCGCTGCGGGAGTTGGTGCTGTACGGATACCTGGAGCGGGTGCGGCGGCGCGGTGCGGACGGCAGGTTCGTGACCTGTACGACGTATTTCGAGCATCCCTCGATGAAGCTGCGCGCGGAGTTCGCGGTACTTCCGCCTCCGCCTCCGCCTCCGCCCGCGCCCGCACTCGCACCCCTGCCCGCACCCTCATCGGAGGACACAGAGCCCACGCAGGAGATCCGCCTCTCCCCCACCCCTCTCCGCCTGCCACTGCCCGTGCCGCGCACAGAGGTCACACCCGATCGGCTGCGGACCGCCCACAAGGTGCTCGCCGAACTGCGGACGCACGACCCCCGACTGCTGCTCTCCGCGCGGGACGTCGAACGCCTCGCCCCGGCCGTGTGCGCATGGCTGGAACGGCACTTCTCGCCGTTCCACGTGCAGGACGTGCTGGTGAAGGGGCTGGGAGAGGGGCCGGTACGGCACCCGGCGGGGCTGGTGGAGTGGCGGCTGTCCGAGCTGTTGCCGTACGAGTCGCTGGAGCCGCCGCGCCCGCTCTACGGCACCCCGCCGGTGGTGGAGCGACGCGACCCGCTCCAGACCTGCGAGAGCTGCGGACTGGCCTACCGGGCACCCGAACGCGGCGGCCTGTGCCGCACCTGCCAGGAAGAGTCGGACGCGGACCTGGCGGCCTTCGTCCGCGCGGGCGGCCTCGCGTCCTGAGCGGGGCCTGCGGGGAGTACGGGGAGTCGAGTCAGCGTGACGCCTCCCGTTTCACCGCCGTGTTGCCCCGGAGGGTGCCGATCATCAGCAGGCACACCGAGAGTGCCGTCCCGCCGGTCACGGCAGCGAGGAAGGCCATCGGCTTGCCCGGCAGTGCGAAGGCGAGTGCGCCCCCCAAGGCCATCGCGGCCCCACCCGCGTACGACCACGGGGCGGCGACCCGGTGCATCGTGGCCCAGGCCGCGTCGCTGGACAGGGACCACTTGGTCCGGAAGCCGTAGAGGTGGTTGCGGTGGACCGTGCCGTGCGCGCCCTGCCACCCCAGGAAGAGCAGCAGCAGTCCCCCCAGGACCAGGGTGCCCCCACACAGCACCAGCACCCCGAGCGGCATCGGCTCGTTCGTCGCGAGCGCCACCGCCAGGATCTCCCCGGCCCCGCTCTCCCCGTGCATGCCCTCAACTCCTCATATGGGTCTCCCCCATGAGAGTGCACCCCTGCCGCCACCACAGTGCCCCCGCCCGGCAGCGAAGCCAGCACTGTCGCTGCCCGGCAGGGGCACATTTCCGATCAGCGGCTCAGAGCCGGGACTGGGTGTTGTAGAGGCCCTTCGCGGTCGCGTCCAGCACCGCGCCCCAGGCCACCTCGGCCTCCCCTCGCGGGCGGGAGCTGGTGACCGCGACCTGGATGTCCTCGCCGTTGGCGGTGCGGGCGTACCAGGGGCCGCCGCTGGCGCCGTTGGTCATGCGGCAGGGGCGCAGTTGGCTGCCGCCCAGCAGGCGGTCGTCCTTGACGGGGGTGGCGCGGGACTCGCAGTACTGGAGGGATTCGCCGTCGTACGGCTTGACGTAGGGGTAGCCGAGCGCGGTGCGCGGACCCGCCGGGCCGTGGCCGAAGATCGCCCGGCGGGCGCCCACCACGTCCTGGACGTGGCGGCCCTTCTCGTCGCGGGCGAGGGTGACGAAGGCGAAGTCGGCCTTGTGGTCCTCGGAATTCTTCCAGGCGTCGGCGACGCCGACCGAGCGGGCCGGGTAACTGCCGTACGGCTTCTGACCGTTGGCGTAGCCGGGGACGAAGAGGAGGGATTTCATGGCGCCGCCGACCGCCTTGAGGTGGACGCAGTGACCGGCGGTGGAGATGACGTCGCGGTTCTTGGCATAGACGACGGCTGCCGTGCAGGTGGCCTTCTGGCCGCCGGGCAGGACCATGAAGAGGCGGCCGATGTGGGCGACGGGCGCGGTGGAGCGGATCCAGGGGACGCCGTCCGGGGGGCGGGGGGCGGCCGGCGCCCGGAGCCCGTCCAGCGGAGACGTCGAGGCGGCCTCGCGCATGCGTTCCGGGGTCCAGTAGGCGCGGGTGGCCTCTGTGCCGTCCACGGGAGAGGGAGAGGGAGAGGTGGGCGTCAGGAGGGTGGCGGTCGCGGCCAGGGTCGCGCCGGCCAGCGTGAGTGCGGTGATCATGCGGTGAACGTAAGGGCCCGGTCCCTCGCTCGCGCGGCGGACCGGGCCCCTACGGAGGTGGATCAGGTCACGCGAACTGCTGGCTCGCCGAGCCGTCGCACGCCCTCAGCCTCAGCGGCTCCTTTGCCGCCGACAGGGTGACGCAGAGGGTGGTCGCGGCGGCCGGGCGCAGGGTGCCGGACTGCCGTACGAACTTCTGGTTGGCCGCGCCCGAGCAGTTCCACAGGACGAGGCCCGCGCCGGGCTCGTACTTGGCGCCGGGTACGTCCAGGCAGCGGTCGTGGCTCAGTTCGGTACGCAGTGACCTCTGGGTGTCGTCGTACCACCAGCCCTGGTTGCGGCCGCCGTGGCAGTCCCAGCCGCCGACCGCGGTGCCGTTGCGGGTGACGGAGCCGGGGGCGTCCAGACAGGTGCCGGTGGCCGCGTTCTTCAGTGGCCGGAACTTGTCGTCCCAGGCGCCGGTGGTCAGGACCGGCTGTCCGGTGGAAGCCGGGTCCGCGCAACTGCCTTCACGTACAGGCGCGTTGTAGAGCTGGGTGAGGCAGGAGGCGAAGGCGGCGTGGCCTCGGATGTTGGGGTGGAAGGACTGGCGGACCGAGTTCGCGTCCGGCGGGCCCGGCTTGCTCAGGTCGATGTACAGGCCGCGCGCCCAGGGGTCCTCGCTGCACACCTCGTGGCCCTGGAAGAGGCGCGAGTTGTCGAGGTACGTCGCTCCGGTGGACGTCGCCGCCCTGCGCATCCCGCGTTCGAAGGCGGGCACGGCCACATTGCGGCCCCAGGCGGTGTCGGAGTCGTAGCCGAGGCCGCCGCAGGCGACCTTGCCGGGGAAGTTCGGGTTGTCCTTGAAGTCGGGGCCGATCGGGCTCGGGTAGCCCATCACGACCAGCTTGTAGTCGCCGTCCGCGTACCCGGCGTTGGTCATGGTGGTCTTCAGGTCGCGGACGGTCTGCTCGACCTTGGGGACCAGGGCGTCGACGCGGGCCTGCCAGCCGCCCGCGTACTTGGACTCGCAGGGGCCCTGGAGGGTGAGGTAGCGGGTCACGCAGTCGGTCATGACCGGGCCGAACTGGAGGTCGTCGTTGGCCCCGGCGACCAGCACCACCATCTTGATCCTGGTGTTGCGGGCCTTGATGGCGAGGTTGTCGCTCTGGACCAGCTCGTCGGCGTACTGCTTGCTGCCGCCGATCTTGATGTTTCCGCTGTAGCCGCCGGAGCAGGAGACGTTGTACGTCACATCGGCGGCGATGGCGGTCTTGTGGATCGCGGCGTCGGGCGAGCGGTGGCACCAGTTGGTGGGGCCGTTGGTCGGGGCCTCGTAGGTGCCGGTGCCCTCGCCGGAGATCTCGCTGTCGCCGAGCGAGATCAGCCCGGTCTTGCGCTCGCCCATCGGCCGCTCGGCCGGACTGCCGTACAGCTTGGTGGCCTCGGCCGCGCGGATCGCCTCCAGCTCGGGCGGGAGCGGGGTGGAGGCCTGTGCGGAGGGTGCGACGAGTGCCTGTGCGGAGGGTGCCTGTACGGCGGCGTACGCGGCGGTGGTGGTCGTGGCCGACAGTCCGCCGAGCGCCGCCGCCGTCGCGGCGACGGCCGCGACGGAACAACGGAGGGTTCTGTGCCTGGTGCGCGCCATTGCGCCTCCCCGGTTGGTTGTTACCCGAGGTATTTACTGGCCGGTAGTCGAGATGGGAATACCCACAACCGGACAACTGCTCAACTTTTACAGGAGGTACGACAACGATGACGACCGACGAGAACCAGGGCGAGAACCGGGGCGAGTACCGGATCGAGCACGACTCCATGGGCGAGGTGCGCGTCCCCGCGCACGCCAAGTGGCGCGCGCAGACCCAGCGGGCCGTGCAGAACTTCCCGATCTCCGGGCAGCGCCTGGAGCGCGCCCACATCGAGGCGCTGGCGCGGATCAAGGCCGCCGCCGCCAAGGTCAACGCCGAACTGGGCGTCCTGGACAAGGACTTGGCGGGCGCCGTCGCGGACGCGGCGGGCGAGGTGGCCCGTGGCGACTGGGACGAGCACTTCCCGGTCGACGTCTTCCAGACCGGCTCAGGCACCTCCTCCAACATGAACATGAACGAGGTCGTCGCCACCCTCGCCACCGAGCGCCTGGGCTCCCCGGTCCACCCGAACGACCACGTCAACGCCTCGCAGTCGTCCAACGACGTCTTCCCGTCCTCGATCCACATCGCCGCCACGGCCGCCGTGACCGCCGACCTGATCCCGGCCCTGGAGCACCTGGCGGCCTCCCTGGAGCGCAAGTCCGCCGAGTTCGCGGACGTGGTGAAGTCGGGCCGTACGCACCTGATGGACGCCACCCCGGTGACCCTGGGCCAGGAGTTCGGCGGGTACGCGGCAGCCGTCCGCTACGGCGTCGAGCGGCTGCACGCCTCCCTCCCCCGCCTCGCCGAACTCCCCCTCGGCGGCACCGCCGTGGGCACCGGCATCAACACCCCGCCCGGCTTCTCCGCCGCCGTGATCGCCGAGGTCGCCCGCACCACAGGACTGCCCCTCACCGAGGCCCGCGACCACTTCGAGGCGCAGGGCGCGCGGGACGGCCTGGTGGAGACGTCGGGCCAGCTCCGTACCATCGCGGTGTCCCTCACGAAGATCGCCAACGATCTGCGGTGGATGTCCAGCGGCCCGCGCACCGGACTGGCCGAAATCAATCTCCCGGACCTCCAGCCGGGCTCCTCGATCATGCCGGGGAAGGTCAACCCGGTCGTTCCGGAGGCCGTGCTGATGGTCGCCGCCCAGGTGACCGGAAACGACGCGACGGTCGCCGTGGCGGGCGCGGCCGGCAACTTCGAGCTCAATGTGATGCTCCCGGTGATCGCCAAGAACGTCCTGGAGTCGGTCCGGCTGCTCGCCAACTCCACCCGGCTGCTCGCCGACCGCACCATCGACGGCATCACCGCCAACCGTGAGCGGGCCCTGGAGTACGCCGAGTCCTCGCCGTCCGTGGTGACCCCGCTGAACAAGTACATCGGCTACGAGGAGGCGGCCAAGGTCGCCAAGAAGTCGGTGGCCGAGCGCAAAACCATCCGCGAGGTGGTCATCGAGGGCGGATACGTCGAGCGGGGCGACCTCACGGAGGAGCAGCTCGACGCGGCCCTGGACGTACTGGGCATGACCCGTCCGTAATCGGCCATCAGGGATCAGAACAAGCCACACCCGGGGCGCCGCACCACGCGGCGCCCCGCCCCGTGATCCAAATCGCTGCGGCCCCCACCTCATCCTCCTAAAATCCGCTCATGACAGAGCACGTGGATGTGAGAAGCAACGGCGGCACCGCGAAGGACCGATGGGCGCCCGGGGAGCAGATCCTCTGGCGGTACCGGGACAACGCCTCCCCGCACATCCACATCTGCCGTCCGGTGACCGTCGTCCAGGACACCGCCGACCTGCTCGCGGTGTGGATGGCGCCCGGCACCGAGTGCGTCAAACCGGTCCTCTCGGACGGCACCTCGGTGCACCAGGAGCCGCTCGCAACCCGCTACACCAAGCCCCGCACCACCACCACGTCCCAGTGGTTCGGCACCGGCGTGCTCAAGCTGGCGCGGCCCGGTGACCCGTGGTCGGTGTGGCTGTTCTGGGACCGGGGCTGGCAGTTCAGGAACTGGTATGTGAACCTGGAGGAACCGCAGGTCAGGTGGGCAGGCGGGGTGGATTCGCTGGACCACTTCCTGGACATCGCGGTGGGGCCCGACCGGCGCTGGCAGTGGCTGGACGAGGACGAGTTCGCCGAGGCGCGGCGGGTCGGACTGCTGGACGAGCGGACGGCCAAGGGCGTACGGGAGGCGGGCAACGCGGCCGTACGGCAGATCGAGTCGTGGGGGGCGCCGTTCGCCGACGGGTGGGAGAACTGGCGGCCGGAATCCGGGTGGGCGGTGCCCGCGCTGCCGGATGACTGGGACCGCACCCCGGCGCACATGACGACGTGAGACTCTTGATGCGCCCCCAGGGTCCAACCGTAGGATCGTCCTCCGGAAGGCTGCGTACCGGATAGGGCGGGAAGCAACTACCGGGCGTGGAGCAGGACCTGACCGTATGTCACTACAGGGGGTGGATCTGTGAAGCGATGCGTGAACCCGCACGGAAGCGCGCCGGACTCTGTAACGTTCACAGGCCACCTTTCTGTCGACGCCGCCCGCAGAGCGGGTATATCGCCTTCAGCGATTGCATCGCACAAGCTCCCCGGACGGACGGAAACCCACGCGTGACGGAGCAGCAGTCCACCTCGCACGAAGGCCGGCAGCCCCTGGTTGCCGGGCCGCACGAACGCACCCGGCCCCGGCAGGAAGAGGGACCCCAGGAGGAGAGCGCGGCGGCTGCTGCCACCGTGCCCACCCCCGCGGGCCCCGGCCGGCCCGGTGGCCCCGGCCGCCCTTCCGGACCGGGCGGGCCCTCCGGCCCGGCCGAGGGGAGCGCTCCCGGCCGGCCGCCGGTGGGACCGGCCCGCACCGAGGGCGACCGGCTGCGCTTCGTCGGCGCCGCCACCCGCAGGATCGCCCGGGGCATAGACCTGGACGAGATCGTGCTGGGCCTGTGCCGGGCGACCGTGCCCACCTTCTCGGACACGATCCTGGTGTATCTGCGGGACCCGTTGCCGGTCGGCGACGAGCGGCCCGCGGTGCCCTTCGTGATGCGGCTGCGGCGCACCGATCGGCTGCGGCCCAGTGATCTCGGGGAGCTGGTGCCCGGCGAGGAGCTGGACGCCTCGCTGGGCGAGGGTTCGCCCGCGCAGCAGCTGTGCCCGGTGCTGTCCGGGGGCGCGCTGGCGGAGGTGCTGCGAGGGGTACGTCCGGTCTTCGGCGACGCGTCGGCCGCCCGGATCGCACTGCCCGAACTGCTCGGCGCGGACTGTTCGCTGCCGGACGGCCGGCGCGCGATACTCGCCCCGCTCCGGGGCCGCCGCCGGGTGATCGGCGCGGCCGTCTTCCTGCGCAGGCCGGACCGGAACGCGTTCGAGGGCAACGACCTCCTCGTCGCCGCCCAGCTGGCCACCCACACCGCGCTCGGCATCGACAAGGCCGTGCTGTACGGGCGTGAGGCGTACATCGCGGACGAGTTGCAGCGCACCATGCTCCCCGACTCGCTCCCCCGCCCCACCGGCGTGAAGCTCGCCTCCCGCTATCTCCCGGCCGCCGAGACCGCCAGGGTCGGCGGCGACTGGTACGACGCGATCCCGCTGCCGGGCAGCCGGGTGGCGCTGGTGGTCGGCGACGTGATGGGCCACTCGATGACCTCGGCCGCGATCATGGGCCAGTTCCGGACCACCGCCCAGACCCTCGCCGGGCTCGACCTGCCCCCGCAGGAGGTCCTGCACCATCTGGACGAGCAGGCCCAGCGCCTGGGCACCGACCGGATGGCGACCTGTATGTACGCCGTCTACGACCCGGTCTCGCACCGGATCACCATTGCCAACGCCGGCCATCCGCCGCCCATCCTGCTCCACCTGGGCGGCCGCGCCGAGGTGCTGCGGGTGCCGCCCGGCGCCCCGATCGGCGTCGGCGGCGTGGACTTCGAGGCGGTCGAGCTGGACGCCCCCGCCGGGGCCACCCTGCTGCTCTACACGGACGGTCTGGTGGAGTCCCGGCTGCGGGACGTCTGGACCGGCATCGAGCAGTTGCGGGAACGCCTCGCCGCCACCGCGCAACTGACAGGCCCGGACCACCCGCCGCCCCTGGAAGCCCTCTGCGACGACGTACTGGACATGCTCGGACCCGGGGACCGGGACGACGACATCGCGCTGCTGGCCGCCCGCTTCGACGGGATCGCGCCGAGCGACGTGGCGTACTGGTTCCTGGAACCGGAGGAGCAGGCTCCGGGGCGGGCGCGCAGGCTGGCCAGGCGGGCACTGGAGCGATGGGGCCTGGAGGAGCTCAGCGAGTCGGTGGAACTGCTGGTGAGCGAGGTCGTCACGAACGCCGTCCGGTATGCCGAACGGCCGGTGACGCTGCGGCTGCTGCGCACCGACGTGCTGCGCTGCGAGGTCGGTGACGATTCGCCGCAGCTGCCGAGGCAGCGCAGGGCGCGGGACACCGACGAGGGCGGGCGCGGGCTGTTCCTGGTGAACCGGCTGACGCGGAAGTGGGGGGCGACCCGGCTGAGCAGCGGAAAGGTGGTCTGGTTCGAGCTGGGACTGCCCGGCGGCGCACCGGATCAGCGGGGCTGAGCGGCGTACGGTCAGGATCCGGTCCAGGGATGGACCGGGTCCAGATGTTGCCGACGTCGTGTCGGAGCGGTTGACTGGGGCAGTCGGACGTAGCGACCCATTCCCCCACCGATCTCCGGGAGGACGCTCGTGACCGAGGTATCCCGCAAGGCCCAGGCGCCCGGCAAGGGCCCCGAAACCGCTCCGTACACCACCAACAACGCCGGCATCCCGGTGGAGAGCGACGAACATTCGCTCACCGTCGGGCCCGACGGGCCGATCCTGCTCCAGGACCATTACCTCATCGAGAAGATGGCCCAGTTCAACCGCGAGCGGGTTCCCGAGCGGGTGGTGCACGCCAAGGGTTCCGGCGCCTACGGCACCTTCGAAGTAACCAATGACGTCAGCCAGTTCACCAAGGCGGACCTGTTCCAGCCGGGCAAGCGGACCGACATGCTGGCCCGCTTCTCGACGGTCGCCGGTGAGCAGGGCTCGCCTGACACCTGGCGCGACCCGCGCGGCTTCGCGCTCAAGTTCTATACCGAGCACGGCAATTACGACCTGGTGGGCAACAACACCCCGGTCTTCTTCGTCCGTGACCCGATGAAGTTCCAGGACTTCATCCGCTCGCAGAAGCGCACACCCGACAGCGGGGTGCGCGACCACGACATGCAGTGGGACTTCTGGACCCTGTCGCCGGAGTCGGCGCACCAGGTGACCTGGCTGATGGGCGACCGGGGCATCCCCAGGACGTACCGGAACATGGACGGCTTCAGCTCGCACACCTACATGTGGGTGAACGCGGGCGGCGAGCGGTTCTGGGTGAAGTACCGCTTCAAGACCGAGCAGGGCATCGAGTTCTTCACCCAGGAAGAGGGCGATGCGATGGCGGGGAGCGACGGTGACGTGCACCGCCGGGACCTGTTCGACTCGATCAAGCGGGGCGATCACCCCAGCTGGAAGCTGTACGTCCAGGTGATGCCGTTCGACGACGCACCCGACTACCGCTTCAACCCCTTCGATCTCACCAAGGTGTGGCCGCACGCGGACTACCCCGAGATCGAGGTCGGCCGGATGACCCTCAACGAGAACCCCGAGGACTTCTTCGTCCACATCGAGCAAGCGTCGTTCGAACCCTCGAACATGGTTCCCGGTATCGGTCCGTCGCCGGACAAGATGCTGCTCGGCCGGCTCTTCTCGTACCCGGACACCCACCGCTACCGGATCGGCCCCAACTACGCGCAGCTGCCCCCGAACCGCCCCCGGTTCCAGGTCAACTCGTACGCCAAGGACGGCCCGATGCGGTACGAGCCCTCGCGGGCGAGCGCGGTGTACGCCCCGAACTCGTACGGCGGCCCGGCGGCCGATACCGCCCGCTTCGGCGAACCGGCGGGCTGGCAGACGGCCGGCGAGATGGTCCACCACGCGTACACCCTGCACAGCGAGGACGACGACTGGGGCCAGCCCGGCACCCTGGTCCGCGACGTCCTCGACGACGCGGCCCGCGAACGCCTGGTCGGCAACATCGCCGGCCACCTCGCCGACGGCGTGAGCCGCCCGGTCCTGGAACGGGCGTTCACCTACTGGCGGAACGTGGACAAGGAGCTGGGCGAGCGGGTGGCGGCGCGGTTCCACTAGGGAGCTCGGCTCTGCGGCTCCTGCTCCTGACTCCTGCTCCTGCTCCGTTACGACGACGGCGGGCCCCACCCTCGATGGGTGGGGCCCGCCGTCGTCGTACCTGTCGTACCTACCGTCGGCCGCTCACGTAACCGCTCACGTAACCGCGCACGTAGCCGCGCACGGGTACCGCTACGGCCGACCGGCTACGGCTTTGGTGGCCACTGGCCGCCGCCGTCGCCGCCGGCGTCGTTGCCACCGTTGGCGTCACCGCCGGTGTCGTTGCCGCCGTTGGCGTCGCCGCCGGGGTCGGTGCCCGGATCGGTGCCGGGGTCCGTGCCCGGGTCGGTGCCGGGATCAGTGCCGCCCTGGCCGCCGTCCTGACCGCCGTTCTGGCCGCCGTTGGCGGGGGGCAGCGTCTGGGTCGGCGGGGTGGTCTGCTTGGGCGGTTCCGGAGTGTGCTGCGGGGGCTTGGTGGGCTCCGGCGGCTCCGTCTCCTCGGGCTCGGTGGGGGTCGGGGTGGGGGTCGGGGTCGGGGTCGGCGTCTGGTAATCGGCACCCTCCTTGACCTCCAGGTCGAACTCGGCCGCCTTGTCCTTCGCGCTCAGCGCGCCCAGCGTGTAGTCACGCCAGATCTGGGCGGGGAAACCGCCACCGTTGGCGCGGCCCGCGTGGGCGGTGCCGGTGAGGGTGACCTGGGCGCCGGTCTTGGGGTCCTGGCCGAAGAGGCCGACGGCGGTGGCCAGCTTCGGGGTGTACCCGGTGAACCAGGCGGAACGGTTGTTCTCGGAGGTACCGGTCTTGCCCGCAGCCTGGTACTCGTCGCTGTCGGCCTTGCGGCCCGAGCCGTCCTTCATCACGTTCTGCAGGACGGAGGTGACGGTGTCGGCGGTCTCCCGCTGGAGTCCGTCGGCGTCCTTCATGCCCGGCGGGACGATGTCCTCGCGGTCCTTCTGCTCGGCCTTCTTGACGATCGACGGGGTGATCGTCCTGCCGTGGGCGGCCAGCGAGGCGTAGGCGCCCGCCATGTCCATGGTGTTGGCCCGCATGGTGCCCAGCGACATCGCCGGGTTGGCGCCGAAGTCACCGCGGTCCTGCATGCCCGCCCGGAGCGCGGTCTCCTTGGTCAGCTTGGGGCCGACGTCCACGATCATCTGCGCGAAGACGGAGTTGATCGACTTGGCCATGCCCTCCTGGACGGTGACGTCGCCGTAGCTCCGGTCGTCCTCGTTCTCCGGGGCGAACGGGACCTCGCCGCCGACGGTCTTGCGCTTGCTGGTGCCGTCGTAGACCGTGTTGGCGGTGATCGGCTCGCCGTCCTGGGTCTCCGAGCCGTTCTCCAGGGCCGCCGCGAAGACGAACGGCTTGAAGGTGGAGGCGGGCTGGTAGTCGGTACGGGTCGCGTTGCTGACCTGGTGGGTCAGGTACTCCGCACCGCCGTACAGCGCGACCACCGCGCCCGTCTTCGGGTCGACGGAGGTGGCACCGGCCTGGACGTTGGCGTCCTGCTTGTTGCCCTTGCGGTCGAGCTTGGACTCCAGCTGCCGCTGGACCGCCTTCTCCAGTGCCTGCTGACGCTTCTTGTCGATGTTGAGGGTGATCGTCCAGCCGCCGGCCGCGAGCTCCTTCTCGTCGATCTTCTCGCGCACCATCAGCTGCTGCTTGGCCGCTTCGACGAGATAGCCGGTCTGCCCCTTGAGGCCCGGGTCGGACTGCACAGGCAGGGGCATCGGGAACTTCATCCCGGCCCGCTTGGCCTGGTCCAGCTCGCCCATCTTCACCATGTTGTCCAGCACGTAGTTCCAGCGGTCCATGACGAGCTTCTTGTTCGTCGGGGTCGCGGTCAGTACGTCGTAGCTGCTGGGCGCCTGGAGCAGCGCGGCCAGATAGGCGCCCTGCTCGACGGTGAGCTTCTTGGCGTCGGTCCGGTAGTACGCCTGGGCGGCGGCCTGGATCCCGGCGGCGCCACGGCCGTAGTAGCTGGTGTTGATGTACCCGAGGAGGATCGTCTCCTTGGAGTACTTGTCGTCCACCTTGAGCGAGATCACCAGCTCCTTGAGCTTGCGGGATACCGTCTGCTCGCTGGTGAGGTAGTAGTTCTTCACGTACTGCTGGGTGATCGTCGAGCCGCCCTGCTTGCCCTTGCCCGAAAGGGTGTTGAGCAGGCCTCGGGCGGTGCCCTTGAAGTCGATGCCGTTGTCTTCGTAGAACGACATGTTCTCGGCGGCGACGAAGGTCTTCTGGACCTTCTCGGGGATGTTGTCCAGCGCCACGTTCTCGCGGTCGTACGACCCGGCGGTTCCGGTCCGCGCCAGGATCGAGCCGTCGCTGTACTTGTAGACGTTGCTCTGGGTCTTCGCCGAGGCGTTGCCCGGGGGTATCTCGATCAGCATGTACAGGGCGGCGAAGCCCGCCATGCCGAGCAGGCAGAGCCCGAAGAACGTACCGAGCACCTTCTTGATGGTGAAGAAGCGGCGTATGCCTTTCTTCTCTCCCTGTGCCCGGCGCGACCCACGCTGCCGGGCCCTTCGCGCATCCGCACGGCCCATTGGTCAGTTGCTCCGCTTCTTGAGACTTCGCTCGCCATACTCGCCGGGTCAGCTAGGAAAGCTAACACCGCCGATCGGGACAAAAAGGCGCCAATCACGCTTTTTACGGGCGTGACAATCAGCACCTCCCCTCAGGGAACCGACGAATGGGAAGGCCAGAAGGTTGCCGTGCGTGAAAGAAGTTGAGGAAAGTCGTCCGGTTTACGTCCGTATGTGGTCGACACGTGGCCGACGCGACGGTATGCAGTCGCGCCGAACCGCGATAAAGTGATATCACTTTGCTAGACCGAGCAAGGTACGGACGGACAGAGAAACGGGGATCCTCATGTCGACCACCTCCTCCCACAGCCCGGGGAACACCCCCGCGGACGACACCGCGGACAGCCTCCCGGAGATGCCCGCGCCACGGGTCACCGAGTTCCCGGCGCACAGCATCGGCGGCGGACTCGCCCTGCTGCTCGGTCTGCTCGGCATCGTCGTCGCGGCCGGTCTGATCGCCCTGGGCGTCGCCGTCACCGCGGTCGGCGGGAAGGTCGCGCTGATCGTCGCCGGCATCCTGCTCTTCTTCGGCGCGCTGCTCGCGATGAGCGGACTGAACATGGTCTCGCCCGGCGAGGCACGCGTCGTCCAGCTCTTCGGCCGCTACCGGGGCACCATCCGCACCGACGGCCTGCGCTGGGTGAACCCGCTCACCACCCGTAACAAGATCTCCACCAGGGTCCGCAACCACGAGACCGCCGTCCTCAAGGTCAACGACGCGTACGGCAACCCGATCGAGCTGGCCGCGGTCGTGGTCTGGCGGGTCGAGGACACCGCGCAGGCGCTCTTCGAGGTGGACGACTTCCTGGAGTTCGTCTCCACCCAGGCGGAGGCGGCGGTACGGCACATCGCCATCGAGTACCCGTACGACGCCCACGAGGAGGAGGGCCTGTCCCTGCGCGGCAACGCGGAGGAGATCACCCAGAAGCTGGACGTCGAGCTGCGCGCCCGGGTCGAGGCGGCCGGTGTGCACATCATCGAGTCCCGCTTCACCCACCTCGCGTACGCTCCGGAGATCGCCTCCGCGATGCTCCAGCGCCAGCAGGCCGGCGCAGTGGTGGCGGCCAGGAAGCTGATCGTGGAGGGCGCGGTGGGCATGGTCGAGCAGGCGCTCGCCCGGATCTCCGAACAGGACATCGTCGAACTGGACGAGGAGCGCAAGGCGGCCATGGTGAGCAACCTCCTGGTGGTGCTGTGCGGCGACCGCGCGACCCA
Source organism: Streptomyces sp. NPDC051561 (assembly GCF_044454195.1). NCBI lineage: Bacteria > Bacillati > Actinomycetota > Actinomycetes > Kitasatosporales > Streptomycetaceae > Streptomyces > Streptomyces sp. NPDC051561. Next base: position 500,453 of record NZ_JBITDM010000002.1, read on the forward strand.
GCCGGTCATCAACACGGGTTCGCTCTACCAGTGAGTGACACCGGATCCGGGCCCGCGGCGGACCCGGCGGAAGGCGGCCCCGAGGACTCCCCCGAGGACGTACCGCCGTCGGCCAAGCCCCGCAAGGAGCCGCGCAAGCAGGTACTGCTGCGGCTCGACCCCAAGGTGTACGACGCGCTGTCCCGCTGGGCCTCGGACGAGCTGCGCAGCGCCAACGCCCAGATCGAGTTCCTGCTGCGCAAGTCGCTGCTGGACTCGGGCCGGCTGCCGAAGAACACCGGGCCGCTGCCGCGCAGGGGGCGCCCGCCGAAGGACGCGGCCCCGGAATAGCGCGACGAGGGGGCTGCCGTACTCACCCGTACGGCAGCCCCCTCGTCGTTCAGGCACCCGGTCTCACTCCGTTCGCAGCCCGTCCGGCCGCATCAGCCGCCACAGCGGCGGCAGGCTGAGCAGGCCGACGAGGAGGACCACTCCCCCGCCGATGCCCGCCATCGCGGCGACCCCGGCCCAGTCGACGGCGAGCCGGACGTCGCTCATCCTGAGCAGGACCAGACCGAGGCCGACCCCCACGGCCACCGCGAGCACCAGCCCGAGGACCATCGGGACGGCGGTCTGCCACAGCACGGACCGGCCGAGCGTGGACCTGCGGGTGCCGAACGCGACGAGCACCGAGAGCAGCTTGCGGCGCTCGCGCAGCTGCTCCAGCTGGGAGACCAGCAGGCTGACCCCGATCAGCAGCAGTACGCAGGCAGCGCCCGCGTACAGCGCCTTCTGGACGGTGGCGAAGCGCCGGTCGCTGACGCTCGCCGTCGTGTTGTACGCGCTGACGTTCGGGTCTGCGGCGGCGAGTACGTTGCGCACCCGCTCGATGGCGTCCGGGTCGGCCGGATCGACCTTCACGTACACCGAGTACGCCAGGCTGCCGGGGGCCATCCTCGGCAGTGCGCCGGGGGTGGCGAGCAGTCCGCCGCGCTTGCCGCCGCCGGGGTCCGGGATGGCCTGGGCGGCACGCACCTGTGCGGGCAGGGTCCACCGGACGGGCGGCGGGTTGCTGACGGCGTTCCCGGTCCTGGGCATGCCCTCGAACTCCTCGGGCCGCAGGACGACCGTGCGGCCGGCCCCGAAGACGTCCGAGGGTGCGGGCCGGTCCGCACCGGTGGCGGCGAAGACGTCCCCGTCCTTGCAGGTGGGGAGCTTCGCCACCTCGCGCAGGGTGGCGCAGTCGGCGACGGTGACCTCGTCGCGCTCCTTCGGCGACTTGGCCCGGTCGCCCATGCTGACCGCGCCGAGTCCGATGTACTGCCGCACGCCCTCGGTCCGGGCGATGTCGGCGCCCAGCCGGTCGGCGTTGCGTGCGGCCGGGCTGGACTCGGGAATGACGGTCGACAGCTGGGCGCGGCCCGGGTCGGCGCCTGTCTCCGTGACGTAGCGGTCGTCGATGCCGCCCAGCAGCATGTGCAGGGCGATGGCCCCGGCCACCGCGACGGCGATGCCGTTGACCGTGCGGGCGGCCATGGCGCCGTTCAACTGGAGCCTGCGGACGGCGAGTTGCCAGGAGGGGGTGCCTCCACCGAGACGGGCGACGAAGGCTTCCACCAGCCAGGGCAGCAGCGCGGTGACGCCCAGCAGGATCAGGACGGTGCCGCCGATCAGTTTGGTCTGGTCGACCGGAACTCCGGTTCCCTGGCGGACCAGGGGCACCAGCAGGGCGAGTCCTCCGGCCGGCAGCAGCAGCCGCCACCACAGCCTGCGGCGCACCGGCCTGGCGGTGCGGACCACGCCCAGGGGTTCGATGACGACACCGCGCAGCGCCAGGAGCGCCACCCCCACGGCGGCGGCCGGGACTGCCAGGACCACCAGGACCACCAGCGCGGGCGCCGGGGTCAGGTCCGAGGGGAAGAGTCCGGCTCCGGCGGCGCCGAAGGTGATCAGACCGGCCATCGAGCGGGCGAGGAGGAAGAGCCCGGCACCGACCGCGAGTCCGAGCAGTGCGCCCGCGAGCGCCTCCCCGGCCGCGACCAGCCGCACCGTACGGCTGTCCGCGCCCACCAGGCGCATCGCGGCCAGTCTGCGGTCGCGCCGCTCACCGCCGAAGCGGACGGCGGCCGCGATGAACACCCCGATGGGTACGAGCAGGACGACGAAGGTGACCACGATCAGCAGGAGCAGGGTGGGGTCGTACGCGAGATGACCGCGTGCGGTGAAGCCCGCGACGCGGGACACCCCGGGGGTGTCCGCCTTCAGTGTGGAGTCGCCCCGGTAGTAGGCGAGTTCGGCGGGGCCGAACAGCCCCTCGTCGCCGATGACGGCGGTGACCTTGCCGGGCAGCCGCTCGCGCAGCAGTCTGCCGTCGTCGGACTTGAGCAGGGTGTCGAGCGCGGGCGAAACGGCGAGTTCGCCGTTACCCGGGTATGCGGCGAGACCCGGCGGCAGCGGTACGTCGGCCCCTTCGGGCTTGACGAGTCGGCCGCGCACACCGGCGTCCCGGTACTGGGTCTCCGCGTTGGCGATGAGCAACGTGCCCCGTCCCGCCCCCGCGCTGCCCCCGGCGGGCATCTCCATTCGGGAGGCGTTGCGGTCGTCGCGTGCCGACATCGCGTGCGGCACGGCCACCGAGACCAGCAGCAGCGTCACCCCAAGCCCGACACCCAGGGCGGTCAGCGCGGTGCGCACCCACCCCTCACGCCCGCCGCCCAGGGCGAAGCGCATGCCGAGCCCCAACGCCCGTGCGATCTCGGCGGGCTGCCCCTTGCTCATACCGCGTACTCCGTACTGCGTGACTTGCCGTCCCGTACGACGACCTCGCGGTCGGAGTAGGCGGCGACCCGCGCCTCGTGGGTGACGAGCACGACGGCGGCGTTGGTGGAGCGGGCGGCCTCGGTGAACAGCTCCATCACCCGCTCCCCGTTGAGGGAGTCCAGCGCACCGGTCGGTTCGTCGGCGAAGAGCACCCGGGGGCCGGTGACCAGGGCGCGGGCCACGGCGACCCGCTGCCCCTGTCCGCCGGAGACCTCGCCGGGCCGCTTGGCGGCGAGGTCGTCGACCTCCAGCTTCCGCATCCAGCCGAGAGCCTGCTGTTCGGCCTCGCGGCGCTTGACGCCGTTCAGCCTGAGCGGCAGCGCGACGTTCTCCACGCAGGTCAGCTCGGGCACCAGCTGCCCGAACTGGAAGACGAAGCCGAACTCACTGCGGCGCAGGGCGCTGCGTTCGCGGTCGGGCATCGAGGACAGTTCGCGGCCCTGGTAGCTGATGGACCCCGAGTCCGGGGTGACGATCCCGGCGAGGCAGTGCAGCAGCGTCGACTTGCCGGACCCCGAGGGGCCCATGACGGCGACGACCTCACCGGGGTGGATGGAGAAGTGGGCGCCGTCGAGGGCGGGGGTGGCGCCGTAGGTCTTGTGCAGGTCGGACGCGGCGAGGAGGGACCCTGCCGGTATCGCGGGGGGCTTCACTTGCGTACCTCCGCGGCGAGGCGGTCGAGCCGGGCACCTGTCAGTTCCAGCCAGCGCAGGTCCGCCTCCAGGTGGAACAGGGCGTGGTCGCAGACCAGTTGGTCGGCGAGGTCGCCGCCGCGCTTGCGGTCGGTGAGGACGCGCATCAGGCGCAGGTGTTCGGCGCGCTGCACGTCGAGGAGGTCGGCGGCGCCGCGGCCGGTGAGGAGCGCCAGGACGACCTTGGTGTACAGGGTCGACTGGAGGTACGGCTCGGGCTTCTCCGGCTGCGCCAGCCACTGCTCGACGTCGGTGATGCCCGCGTCGGTGATGGCGTACGTCTTGCGCTCGGGGCCGCTGCCCGGCTCGGTTCCGTCGACTTCGACGAGGCCGTTCTTGAGGAGCCGGGACATGGTCGAGTAGACCTGGCCGTAGTGCAGCGGCCGGTCGTGCCCGAATTTTTCGTCGAAGGTCCGCTTGAGGTCGTAGCCGTGGCGGGGGCCCGCCTCAAGGAGGCCGAGCAAAGTGTGCCCGATTGACATGCGGAGCACTGTACACGGCGTGTATACGTGGGGTGTATAGCCGAAGTGCATAGCTGCTGCGGAGGCGCGTTCCGGGCTTACGGGGTGGGGGTTGCCCGCGCGGTTCCTCGTGCCCCTAGAGGCACACCCGCACCGGCAGCCCCCCGACCGCCCCCCTCAACGCCCCTGCGAACTCCTCGAACTCCTCACCCCTGGCCGCGCCTGCCCGCATCGCCAGCGCGATCCGGCGTGACGGGGCCGGGGACGCGAACTCCCCGGTCACCAACGCCACGTTCCGCGACGTCTCCACCTCCACCGCCGTACGCGGCAACAACGTCACCCCCAGCCCACCCGCGACCAGCTGCACCAGGGTGGAAAGGCCGGCCGCCGTCGTCGTCACCGGCACCCCGTCCCCCCGCCCCGCCTCCCGGCACACATCCAGCGCCTGATCCCGCAGACAGTGCCCCTCGTCCAGCAGCAGCAGATCCAGTTCCCGCAGCGACTCCCGCGGGATGTCGGCCCGTCCGCCCAGCCAGTGGTCCGCCGGAGCCACCAGTACGAAGTCCTCCTCGTACAAGGGGAGTTCCAGCACGCCCGGAACCCCCAGCGGCACCGCGAGCAGCAGCAGATCCAGCCGCCCCGCCGCCAGCCCCTCCAGCAGCGACGAGGTCTGCTCCTCATGCACCTGAAGATCCAGCTCCGGATACCGCTCGTGCACGAGCCGCAGCACGGTCGGCAGCAGATACGGCGCCACCGTGGGAATCACCCCGAGCCGCAGCACCCCGGTGAACGGCGCCCGCACCGCCTCCGCCTCCTCCAGCAGCGCCCCCACCGCCGCCAGCACCACCCGCGCCCGTACCGCCAGCCGCTCCCCCGCCGCCGACAGCAGCACCTTGCGCGTGGTCCGCTCCACGAGCTGCACACCCAGCGCCTCCTCCAGCGCGGACACCGCCCCCGACAGCGCGGGCTGACTCATCCCGATCGCGGCTGCGGCGTCCCGGAAGTGCAGCGACTCGGCCACCGCGACGAAGGCCCTGAGCTGGGCGAGGGTGGGCTGCTTCTTGGCGTTGCTGGCGGCGATGACTGTGCTCCGTATCGATGGTTCGGCATACGTACCGAAATCCGAACAGACACCCGAGCGGACCACCGTTCGGATCTCTCTTCCCCGCAGAGAAGAACGTTCGACCCCAGGTGGCGTTTGGCATATCAACCCACCGCATCAAGCGCACCGGGACCCACACGAACCACCAGGGGGCGGGATCCATGATCACAGTTGGCGCGTATGTCCGCATGTCCCAGGACGACGACCTCGGCAGCCCGGAACAGCGCCGCGAGGGAGTCCTGCGCCAGGCCGAGGACTGCGCCGCCCTCGCCCGGGAACGCGGTCTGCTGATGGGCAAGGTGTACGAGGACAACGACACCTCCGCTTTCAAGGAGCGCAGACACCGCCCCGCCTTCGAGGAGTTGCTGCACGATCTCGCGGACGGCGTGGTCGACGGCGTGATCGTGTACGCCCTGGACCGGGTGGCCCGGCAGCCCCTTGACCTGGAGCGGCTGATCGAGGTGTACGACCTTTCACGGCGCCCACTGGTCTTCGCAAGTTGCGTCGAAGCCTTCTGCCTGTCGGACGAGGAGGGACAGATGGCCGCCCGCCACCAAGTCCTGGTGGCCCTCGCGGAGAGCCAGAACATGTCCCGCCGCATCGCCCGGGTGAACAAGGCCCGCGCCGCCACGGGCAAGGCCCATCTGGGCGGGCGCCGCCCCTTCGGCTGGCAGCAGGGCGGCGCACGCGTCGACCCGACCGAGGCCGGTCTGATCCGCAAGGCTTACGCGGACCTCCTCGGCGGCGCGCTGATCGGCCACATTCGTGCGGACTGGATCGCGCAGGGCCTCCGGCCCCGCACCCGGGAAACCTCTGAGGGCCGCCCCCGCCCGCTCTCTCACGGCACGGTCCTGTCGCGGCTGGTGAACCCCCGGCTCTGCGGCTACCGCGCCTACGCACCCCAGACCTTCCGCGAGAGCGAACGGCGCGCCCTCTGGCTGCCCGACCACCTCGTACGCGCCGCAAGCGGCGAACCGGTGACCGGTGACTGGGAGACCATCGTCACCGTGGAGGAGTGGGAGCAGGTCACGGCCCTCCTTCACCAGCGCAAGCAGGACCGCGCCATGCCGCCACGGAGCACCGCACCCTCCCACCTCCTGTCGGGCATCGCCCGGTGCGGCAACTGCGGAGCTGCCATGTATCCCACGGACTACGTCAAGGGAACCCCGGCCCACTCGCGGCACGGATTCCGCTACTGCTGCCTGCCCAGCAATGGCGGGTGCGGGTCGTGCTCACGGGTCGGCCCGTCAACGGACACCGTCGTGGAGGCGGCTCTGCTCAGCCGTCTGCACCAGTCCCTCCACGAGCCGTATCCGCAGTTCGCGCCCGGCGTGTACGGGCAGTTGCGCACATCCCTGCGCACCCGCACTCACCTCGGAGAAGCCCGGCAACGCGGGGAGCTGACAGCGGCCGACCTCCACGCGCGGCTCGACGCCCTGCGGGTCCACAACGCGCCCCACCTGGTCGAGCTGCACAGCTCCATGGCCGGACACCGCCGGACCCTCGCACGCTTCGGCGAAGCCGCCGAGCGATGGGACGACCTCGATGTCCAGCAGAAGCGTGCTCTGCTCCGGGAGACAGCGACGCACGTGGTCATCCGCCCTGCGGGACGAGGCAAGCGGTTCGACCCGGACAAGATCGAAGTCACCTGGCCGTCTGGACCGACACTCGACACCGATAGGGCGTGGCAATCAAAGTCCACTCTTAAGCCGATTTCACTGATCAGTGACTCCATGGCAGGCTGATCACAGTCCAACCCTGTAGAAATGCCGCGAAGCGGCCTTTCCTCTCCGTCCAAGAGGAGCCCCATGCTTACCGTTGGTGACAAGTTCCCCGAGTTCGAGCTCAACGCCTGTGTCTCGCTGGAGGCCGGCAAGGAGTTCGAGCAGATTACGCACAAAACGCATGAAGGTGCCTGGAAAGTATATTTTTCGTGGCCGCTTGACTTCACCTTCGTATGCCCGACCGAGATCGCTGCCTTCGGCAAGCTGAACGACGAGTTCAAGGACCGCGACACCCAGATCCTCGGCTTCTCCCTGGACTCGGAGTTCGTGCACCACGCTTGGCGCAAGGACCACGCCGATCTGCGTGACCTGCCGTTCCCGATGATGTCCGACATCAAGCGTGAGCTCAGCTCGGACCTCGGCACCCTGGGCGCCGACGGCCTGCCGATGCGCGCCGTCTTCATCGTCGACCAGAACAACGAGATCCAGTTCTCCATGGTCACCGCCGGTTCCGTAGGCCGTAACCCCAAGGAGGTCCTCCGGGTCCTCGACGCGCTCCAGACCGACGAGCTGTGCCCGTGCAACTGGAGCAAGGGCGACGAGACCCTGGACCCGGTCGCGCTCCTCTCGGGCGAGTAAGAACCCCGGCAGACAGCCCGACCGTACGGACCACAGAACGGAACGATCTGACATGGCTCTCGACGAACTCAAGTCCGCCATACCGGACTTCGCCAAGGACCTGCGCCTGAACCTGGGCTCGGTCATCGGCAACAGCGACCTCCCGCAGCAGCAGCTGTGGGGCACCGTACTGGCCTGCGCGATCGCCTCGCGCTCGCCGAAGGTACTGCGTGAGCTGGAGCCGGAGGCGAAGGCCAACCTCTCCCCCGAGGCGTACACGGCCGCCAAGTCGGCCGCCGCCATCATGGCGATGAACAACGTCTTCTACCGCACCCGCCACCTGCTGTCCGACCCGGAGTACGGGACGATGCGGGCCGGCCTGCGGATGAACGTCATCGGCAACCCGGGCGTCGAGAAGGTCGACTTCGAGCTGTGGTCCCTCGCGGTCTCCGCGATCAACGGCTGCGGCCAGTGCCTGGACTCGCACGAGCAGGTGCTGCGCAAGGCGGACGTCTCCCGCGAGACCATCCAGGAGGCCGTGAAGATCGCCGCGGTCATCCAGGCGGTCGGCGTGACCATCGACTCCGAGGCCGTCCTCGCGGAGTAGCGGAGCAGTACGTACGTGAAGGGGCCCGCCGGCATCGCATGCCGACGGGCCCCTTCACGCGTACCGGCCCAGGCGCACCGGTCCAGGCGCACCGGCTACTTCTTGAGCACCGCCATGAGCTCCCGCATGTCGCTCTCCATCAGCTTCGGCACCCCCGTGTAGTCCGGCTTGAGATCCTTCGGGTCCACATCCGACACGTTGTCGCTGAAGTCGACGTTCCCGGCGACCGACAGCGTGAGGACCACGCCCCCGTCCTGGACCACCAGGCGCAGGTCCGCTTCCAGGTAGCCGTGCTCCGGGGCCGTCACGAAGAAGGCCCGGTCGCCCAGCCCGGCAACCGAGGTCACCACGGGATCGTCGGCACCGTACCGGCCCGAGGTGAGCCGGGCTCCCAGTTCCGGTCCCGGATCGGTCTTCAGGTGCTCCTCGACCAGCAGCTCGGCCGTGTACGTCGTCACCCTGCCCGCGGTGCGCGCCCCGGACGACTTCAGCCCCATGTGGCACTCGGTCCTGCGGAAGGCCGGGTCGTCCGACCGGTCGGTGGCGTCCGTGGGCCGGTACCTCTCCCCCAGCCTCTTGCTGATCCCGCTCAGCGGCACCTTGTCGCAGGACTCCGCCGTGATCCGGTATCCGCGCTGGTCCGGGCCCTGGTCCCGGAACGCGTAGAGCCCGCCTGCCCACACCGCCGACGCCACGACCGCCCCGCCCAGCGCCCACACCCACGGCAGCTTCGCCAGCGACCGCGCACGCTCGCCCAGCGAGGGCCCCTCGCGTTCGGGGGCGCCGCCCTCGTCCAGGAGTTCGGGGTGCGGGGCGCCGCCCGGTCCCCCGACCAGTTCCGGCTCGGATATCACGCGGGATCGGTGTCCGTGGTGCGGTCCTGTGCGGCGGGGGAGCCCGGCGCCGGGGTCGGCGCGACCTCGTGTGCGGTCGCCCCGTGCGGTTTGGCCGAGGCCCGCAGCGCGCTCTCCTTGGAGTACGCCCGCAGATAGCCGACCGCCGTGTTCAGCACGGCGACCAGCGGTACGGCGACCACCGCGCCGCCGATGCCGGAGACCAGTCCGCCGGCCGCCACCGAGAGCACCACGGCGAGCGGGTGCACCCGTACCGCACGGCCGAGGATGAACGGCTGGAGGATGTGGCCCTCGATCTGCTGCACCGCGAGCACCACGACCAGTACCCACAGCGCGTTGAACGGACCGTTGGCGACCAGTGCCACCACCACCGCGAGGGCGCCGGAGATCACCGCACCGACCAGCGGGATGAACGCGAACAGGAAGATCAGTACGGCGAGCGGCACCGCGACCGGCACATTGAGGAAGTACAGGCCGAGCCCGATGAAGATGGCGTCGATCATGGCCACTATCACCGTCCCGCGGACGTACGCGGTGAGCGTGTGCCAGGCGCGCGGGCCGGCGCCCGCCATGCCCGGACGGGCCTGCGCGGGAAGGAGCTTGAGGGTCCACTGCCAGATCTTCTTGCCGTCGTAGAGCAGGAAGAGGGTGGAGAACATCGCCAGGAGCAGGCCGGTCATCATCTCCAGCAGGACGGTGACGCCCTGGAGCCCGGCGGTGGTGAGCTGCTGGGTGTTGGTGCCGACGGCGTCGCTGAGGTTCTTGGCGATGTCGTTGATCTGCTGCTCGGTCACGTGGAACGGGCTGTTGAGCAGCCAGTCCTTGGTGTCGCCGATGCCCTGCTGGACCCGCTGGGCGAGGTCGTCGGCGTTGTCCATGATCTGCCAGACCACGAACCAGCCGATCAGTCCCATGATCACGAAGCCGAGTCCGGCCGTGAGCACGGTGGCGAGCGCGCGCGGTACGCCCTTGTTGCGCAGCCAGGCCACGGTCGGCTGGAGGAGTGCGGTGATCAGCAGGGCGGCCATGAAGGCGAAGGCCACCAGCTGGACCTGACTGATGATCTGGCCGAGCACCCAGATGGTGCCCGCGAGGACCAGCAGTCGCCAGCCGGCCTCGGCCGCGACCCGCATGCCCCAGGGGACGGCGTCCACGGGGTCCGGCCTGGCTGCTATGGCCGGCGCGTAGTCGGGCGGCGGGGGTACGTGATCGGGCACCTCGACCTCCGGAACGGCAACTGAGTCGGGATCGTGCTGGGCCTGCGCCCGCTTCTCCTCCAGCCGCTCTCCCATATGGGTCAGCCGGGCTCCGAGACCGCCGAGCCACCCCGGTGTCTTCGACATGATGCTTCCTCTTCCCCCCACGGCGCCCCCCGGGCGAATTTGTCGACCTGACGGTACACGTGCGAAGCCCCCCACCGTAGGACGGTGGGGGGCTCCGTGAGGTTGAGCGCCGCTGCGAGGACCCGGGGGGCCTAGTACCAGCGGTTGTCCTGCCAGAAGTCCCAGGCGCCACAGGGGCTGCCGTAGCGGACGTTCATGTAGTTGAGGCCCCACTTGATCTGGGTGGCCGGGTTGGTCGCCCAGTCGGGTGCGACGTCGGCCATCTTGCTGCCCGGGTTCGCCTGGACCAGGCCGTAGGCGTCCGAGGTGGGGTTGTCGGCCTGGTAGTTCCAGGTCGACTCGTGGTTCACGATCGTGCTGAAGCACTGGAACTGGTCGGCCGGGACGATGCCCCGGGCGATGGCCTTGACCTCGGCGACCGTGTAGGAGGACTTCACGGGGCCGATGGGGGCGTCCGCGCGCTCGGTGGAGCGGCTGGCGACCTCTTCGGCGATCTCGCGGTCCTTGGCCTCCTTCTCGGCCTTCTCCTCGGCGGCCTTGTCGTCGGCCGCCTTCTTCTTCGCCTTGGCGTCGGAGGCGGCCTTCAGACGGGCCGATTCCTCGGCGGTCTTCTTGGCTGCCTCGTCGGCGACGGCGGCCTGGGCGTCGGCCTGCTGGGTCAGCGACTGGGTCGCGACCTGGGCCTGCTGGCCGACCGGGATGTCCATGAGGAGCGTCGAGTCGGCGGCGGCTGCCTCGAAGTTGTTGTCGCCCGACGACTGAGGGTCGCCCGATGCGACGCCCACGACGGCGCCGACTGTGGTGACCGCGGTGGCGGAGGCCACTGCGAATCCCCGAACCGAAATCCGGCTCACACGGTTTCCTTCCAGCAGCATCCGACTGGTGACCCTCGCGGACGCAATCGCACCCCTGGCGCGGGCCTCCCTGCGTGCTGTGTCACGGGAGGCACTGACCCGGTGGGCAACTCCCGTGGGAGTGCTCCGTGTTACTCGGGCGGCATACGGCAAAGCTGTTGAATTGTGTGGTGTTGCACCTCTGGAGGTGCAGGTGTGCCGTATGCGGGGCCTGACGGAAGCAAGACTCTGCCGGATCGCCGGGCAGGTAATCAATTCTTGGTTACGTGTGAAACGTCACACCGCGTTTGTGGCCGGTGTTTTACGGAAGTACCCGCGCGGCACGACGCCGCCCGGCTAGGCTCTCGCGTTTCCCGCGAGTCCGGCCGGGCGGCGCCAACTGCTGTGCGGCTCGTACCCCTTGGGTCAGTGGTGCCCGTCCTCCAGCATCTCGGTCACCAGGGCGGCGATCTGTGAACGCTCGGACCGGGTGAGGGTCACGTGCGCGAACAGCGGGTGTCCCTTGAGCTTCTCGACGACGGCGACGACACCGTCGTAGCGCCCGACCCTCAGGTTGTCGCGCTGGGCGACGTCATGAGTCAGGACAACCCGGGAATTAGCCCCGATCCTGGACAGAACCGTCAACAGGACGTTCCGTTCCAGCGATTGGGCCTCGTCCACGATCACGAACGCGTCGTGCAGCGAGCGCCCCCGGATGTGGGTGAGCGGGAGGACCTCCAGCATCCCGCGCCCGAGCACCTCCTCGATGACCTCCTTGCCCGCGACCGCCGACAGGGTGTCGAAGACGGCCTGCGCCCACGGCGACATCTTCTCGGCCTCGGAGCCCGGCAGGTAGCCGAGTTCCTGGCCGCCGACCGCGTACAGCGGACGGAAGACCATCACCTTCTTGTGCTCCTGCCGCTCCAGTACGGCCTCCAGGCCGGCGCACAGCGCGAGCGCGGACTTGCCGGTACCGGCCCGTCCGCCCATCGACACAATGCCGACCTCGGGGTCGAGGAGGAGGTCCAGGGCGATCCGCTGCTCGGCGCTGCGGCCGTGGATGCCGAAGGCACCGCGGTCGCCCCGTACGAGACGGACGTTGCCGTCCGGGGTGACCCGGCCCAGCGCCTTGCCCCGCTCGGACTGGAGGACCAGGCCGGTGTGCACGGGGAGGTCCGCCGCCTCCGGGACGTACACCCGCTCCTCGGTGAAGAGGAGGTCCACCTGGTCGGCCTCCAGGGTCAGCTCCGCCATCCCGGTCCAGCCGGAGTCGGTGATGGCGAGTTCGGCCCGGTACTCCTCGGCGAGCAGGCCCACCGAGGACGCCTTGATGCGCAGCGGCAGGTCCTTGGAGACGACGGTGACGTCGTACCCCTCGGCCTGGAGGTTTCGTGCGACTGCCAGGATCCGTGAGTCGTTGTCCCCCAACCGGTAGCCGGCGGGAAGTACGCCGGGATCGGAGTGGTTGAGCTCGACACGGAGCGATCCGCCGAGGTCCCCGATCGGAATCGGGGCGTCGAGACGGCCGTGCCGGATGCGGTAGTCGTCCAGCATGCGCAGGGCCTGCCGGGCGAAGTAACCGAGTTCCGGATGGTGCCGCTTGGCCTCCAGTTCGGTGATGACCACGATCGGGAGCACGACTTCGTGCTCCTCGAAGCGGGTCATGGAGCTGGGGTCGGCCAGCAGGACGCTGGTGTCGAGAACGTAGGTGCGCCTGTCGGGAAGGCGGCGCTTAGAGCTGTTCACCACGGAAGGACGTACCCCCTCGGACTGAGGTTGGGGTGCGACGACGTCGCGCGCGGAGGGACCGGGCAGGAATCCGCGAAGCGCGGACCGAGCACCGGCCCTCGCATCGCCACTGAGTCGTCCGCGCGGAATGGTGCGCGGTCGTCCTGGTGCAAAGGGCCTCCCGGGCGAGCGGCATCGAGCCGCTCACTGAGATGCGGCGTCCGTGGACCGGGCGCCGACCTGGAGGTGGTATTCCCTCGAACACGCGCGGCCATGCCTGGTCATGGCCAGGGCATATGACGTCGTTTCACGCGTATGCGGTACGTCGGGTGGGTACGGGCGGCGGTCAGGATCCGTAACGCCGGTGCCTGGCCGCGTAGTCACGCAGTGCGCGCAGGAAGTCGACCTTGCGGAAGGCGGGCCAGAAAACCTCGCAGAAGTAGTACTCCGAGTGGGCGCTCTGCCAGAGCATGAACCCGGAGAGCCGCTGCTCACCACTGGTGCGGATGACGAGGTCCGGGTCGGGCTGGCCGCGGGTGTAGAGGTGTTCCGAGATGTGCTCGACGTCGACGATCTCGGCGAGCTCCTCGAAGGAGGTGCCCTTGTCCGCGTGTTCGAGGAGCAGCGAGCGGACCGCGTCGGCGATTTCCTGGCGGCCGCCGTAGCCCACGGCGACGTTCACCAGTATTCCCTTGTTGCCCGCCGTCGACTGCTCGGCCTCCTTCAGTACACCCTGCGTACGGGCGGGAAGGATGTCCATGGTGCCGACGTGGTGCACCCGCCAGCGGCCGTCCGCGGCGAGGGCCTCGACGGCGCCCTCGATGATGGAGAGCAGCGGGAGGAGTTCCTTGTCGGGGCGGTCGAGGTTCTCCGTGGAGAGCATCCACAGCGTCACCACCTCGACGTCCGTCTCCGCGCACCAGCCGAGCAGTTCCTGGATCTTGCTGGCACCGGCCTTGTGACCCTGCTCGGTGGTGCCGCCCGCCGCCTTCGCCCAGCGTCTGTTGCCGTCGAGGATGACGCCGATGTGCTTGGGCACCTGGGCGTGGTCGAGGCGTCCTTCCACGCGGCGTGCGTAGAGCCGGTACACCAGGTCGCGCAGGTTCACAGCGTTTCACCCTCTCGTCTTTCCGGGCCCGGGAAGTCTGCGGTTTTCCGGGGGGCCCGAGCGCGCCACATTACTGCGCACGGGTCACCTGGGCCCAACCCGGTCTGTGAGGAGTACGTACGTGATAGGGAGATGTGCGTGACTGACGACTCCTTGCACTACCGCCCCGCCGACCACCGCTACGACACCATGGAGTACCGGCGCTCGGGCCGCAGTGGCCTCAAGCTCCCCGCGCTCTCCCTGGGCCTCTGGCACAACTTCGGCGACGACCGCTCGATCGACTCGCAGCGCGCGATCCTGCGCCGCGCCTTCGACCTCGGCGTCACCCACTTCGACCTGGCGAACAACTACGGCCCGCCGCCCGGCTCCGCCGAGTCGAACTTCGGCAAGATCTTCGCCCAGGACTTCGCCCCGTACCGCGACGAGCTGATCGTCTCCACCAAGGCGGGTTACGGGATGCACCCCGGCCCGTACGGCGAATGGGGTTCGCGCAAGTACCTGATGTCCTCGCTCGACGCCTCGCTGAAGCGGATGGGCCTCGACTACGTCGACATCTTCTACTCGCACCGCTTCGACCCGGACACTCCTCTTGAGGAGACGATGGGCGCACTCGCCTCGGCCGTCCAGCAGGGCAAGGCGCTGTACGTAGGCGTCTCCTCCTACAACAGCGAGCAGACCGCCGAAGCGGCCCGCCTGCTGCGGGAGATGGGCGTACGTCCGCTCATCCACCAGCCCTCGTACTCGATGATCAACCGCTGGACCGAGGACGACGGCCTGCTGGACACCCTGGAGGAGGCCGGCATGGGCTGCATCTCCTTCGTGCCGCTCGCGCAGGGGCTGCTGACGAACAAGTACCTCAAGGGCATTCCGGAGGGCTCGCGGGCCACTCAGGGCAAGTCCCTGGACCCGGACCTGCTGAGCGAGGAGGTGGTGCGCCGCCTCAACGGCCTGAACGACATCGCCACCAAGCGCGGCCAGTCCCTGGCCCAGCTCGCGATCGCGTGGGTGCTGCGGGACGAGCGGATGACGTCGGCGCTCATCGGGGCGTCCAGCGTGAAGCAGCTGGAGGAGAACGTGGCGGCGCTGGGAGCTCCCGCGCTCACCGAGGCGGAACTGAAGGAGATCGACTCCTTCGCCGTCTCCACCCCCGGCACGAACATCTGGGCCGGACGGGGCTGAGGAGCACCCGTGGGGGTGCGGATGCGTACTGAGGCACCCCGGAAATGAAAAAACGGGCCGGTCCGTGGGGGGGATACGGACCGGCCCGAGGGGGGGTTTCCACCATAACCCTTCGTAAGTGATGCCGCGCACCAAGCGGCGAAATAATTACTCTCCGCAATCGGGGATGTGCGCCACGCAAGGGGCTAAATCCCTTGTGCCACTTGGCATCCGGGGTGTTTTCGGCGGATCGGCGGCGGGCCACGACTTCCACCGTTCGGGGGTGTGGCCCGTGTCGCCGGATTGACGTTTCTGCACCGGGTGGTAACCCGGTCAGTACCGCAGCGCCGCCGCGAGGCCGTCCGCCTCGGCCAGTTCGCCGTCGGCGACGAAGGTGACCGCACCGTCGGCGGCCAGGACCATTTCGACGAGCGAGTCGACGATGTCGTCCTCGGCTCCCTCGGTCCCGGGCTCGGTCAGCACCAGGGAGGCGCGGACGGCGCCCTCGACCTCTTGTGGCCTGGCGGTGATCAGCAGCGACTCCTCGACCACCAGGTGGCCGACCCGTCCTTCCCTGGCGGCCTGCCAGCAGTCCTGCGCGCCGGCCGCGTACCGCTTGCCGCTGCGGGCCGCGTCGAGCGCCTTCATCGCCTCCTCGGCGTCGATGGCGGCGAGCTGGGCGCGGGCCGGGGCGAGCTGCTCGACCAGCTCCGGGGCGGTGGTGTGGAGCAGTCCGCCGACCTCCAGATCGGCGGCGAGCACCGCACCGTGCTTGGAGAGCTCGCGGTAGGTGGCGATGTGCTGACGCAGCCCGACCACCACCACCGGAAGCACCGCTTCCTGGAGCAGCGGGGTGAGCTTGCGGTCCGCCTCGGTGAGCATGTTGCGGAAGTCCTGGGTGGCGCCGTGGTCGCCGGTCCTGTTCGGGGGGCCGTCGCGGTCCGCTCCCGAGGAGATGACCGGAAATCCGGCCTCCGCGTGGTCGAGCTCGTTCAGCTCGTACCCGACGCCGTGCCACAGCCGGACCTCGCCGGTGGACAGGATCAGCGCGAGGTAGGGGATCTGGCGGGCGGAGGCGGCGACCAGGTTGCGCGTCAGATAGGTCTCGCCGATCACGATCCGCTCCGGGACGGTGGCGCTGACCAGGTACGTCCTGGCCTCGTCGGCCGACGCGTACAGCACGAGCCCTTCCAGGAAGTGCTCCGGGTCCAGCGCGTCCGCCGCCTCGTTCAGCTGCTGGACGACGGCGACGGCCTGGTCGCGGCCGATCCGGGGGTCGTCGAGCAGGCGCTTCTCGGCCTCGGAGAGGAGGTTGCGCAGCCGGATGTGGTCCTGCTGGTTCTCCGGCCGGTGGCGGTGGGTGGGGAGGGTGATGGAGACCGCCGGGTAGGGGCGCGGGCGGCGCAGTTCGGCAAGCAGGTCCGACTCGTCCTCGTCACTCATGGGGCACTCCACTCGGGCCGTGGGGGTGGGGTCCGGGGCCGTCCGAGGTCGTGGGGACAGCCCTCTCTAGTGGCAATTTCTCACGAATGCCCTCATCCCGCCCCTGGGGTGGGGCCGTTTCCGGCCTTCGCCGAGAGCGTCTTCAGCCCGCGCCGAGGGCGCCGTCAGCCCGCACCGAGGGCGCCGATGAGGAGGCCGGCCCAGGTGCCGGTGAGCATGAAGGGGCCGAAGGGGATGGCGGTCTTACGGCCGCCCCTGCGGGTGATCATGAGGCCGACGCCGTACAGCGCCCCCAGTACGAATCCGGCCAGTGCGCCGACGAACAGCACCGGCCATCCGTACCACCCCAGCGCCACGCCGATGCCGAGTGCGAGCTTCACGTCGCCGAAGCCCATCCCGTTGGGATTGACCAGGAAGAGCACGAAGTACGTCGCCCCGAGGCCGGCCCCGCCGATCAGCGCGGACACCCAGGACCCGCCGTCCCCCGGCAGCAGCTCGGCCGCCCCCAGCAGCAGGACGGCCGCCCCCGCCAGCGGAAACGTCAGTACGTCCGGCAGCCGGTGCACCCGCCGGTCCACGACCGCGAGCAGCAGGGCGAAGGGCGCGAGCAGCAGCCACACGGCGAGCTCGGGGCGCGGGCCGGTGGCGGCGGCGAGGGCGGCGCAGACGGCGGCGGCGACGAGGACGTACCGGAGGGTCTTGAGGGCCGGGGCGGGGTGTGGGGTTGGTGCGGGGGGCGTGGCCGGGGTGGGGGCCGGGGCTCCCACCGGTACCGCCGTCGCGCACCGTGCGCACCGTGCCGTGCCGATCCAGCCGCGCGCCGGGCCGTGGAACGCGTGCCCGGCGGGGCACGTCCGCCGCCACTCCTCCTCCGGCTCAACTGCCAGCCGGTACGCGGCCCGTGGCACCAGGAGTCCGGCGGCGGCGCCCCAGAGCGCGGCGGCCACGGTCAGCACACCAGTGACAAGCACCCGGCCAACCCTAGGCGGGAGCGGGGGTGGGGGGCATGGGCCCGTGGGCCCAAGGCGTCCGGATACGGAGCACCGGGATACGGTGACCGCCATGGGGCGCCAACAGGGTTATCTCCGCCAACAGGGTTATCTCGACGGGCACTTCGTGATGTCGGTCGGCGAGGGCGAGGGGCGGGCGTCTCAGGACGTGCGGGTGCCGCCGGTCGTGCGGGTGCCGCTGGAGGTGGCCGCCTCGGCCCGTGCGCGTTCGCGCGGGCTGTTGGGGCGTACCGGTATCGAAGGGGCTATTCTGCTGACCCGGACCAGCAGTGTGCACACGCTGGGGATGCGATTCGCGATCGACGTGGCCTTCCTGGACCGGGAGTTGAGGGTGCTCGCGGTGCGGACCATGCCTCCGAGTCGCCTCGCGCTCCCCCGCCGGGGCGCCCGGCACGTGATGGAGGCCGAGGTGGGGTCGTGGGCCCGGTGGGGAGTGCGGCCGGGAGTGTCCGTACGCGTCGCGGGCCCGGCGGCGTAACCCTCCAGGCGTCCCCGGCCCCCGGGCCCCCCGGCGGGCGGCGTCAGCCCTGTTCGCGGCGGATCTTGCGGCGTTCCAGCGCGTTGCGGTGGCGCACTACGACGCCCGCCATCCCCGGCGTCCCCACCAGCCGGATCAGCGGTGCTCCCGGTTCCCGTTCGCCGACGGTACGGTCGCGGAGTTTGCCCGCGCCGGGTTCCAGGCCTTCGGCGTCGAGGCCCCACCCCTCGGGGACGACCAGGGTGACCCCGGCCATCTCCCCGTACACCTCCACCTCGATCTCCCGCAGCCGCACCTCGGCGCGGGTGAAGTCGATGCGTACCCCGGCCATGCCCGCGTGCGCGACGATCCGGGAGGGCACCTGCCACCTGCCTTCGCGGACGGCCCCGTACATGCCGCCCTTGAGGACCAGGGGCTCGCCCGCCGACGGGGCGACCAACCCGAGGGCGTCGTGCCCCTCAGGAACCAGGTCCTCCACCAGTGGGCCGAGTTCGGCGACCGTCTTGGCGCCGAGCGCGAGGCCGAGGCGTTCGTCGAGCTCTTCGAGGTCGATGCGGCCTTCGGCGGCCGCTTCCCGGAGCTGTTCGACGATGACCTCGCGGTCGGCGTCGGAGGCGCGAAGCGGCTTGCGGGCGGGAGTTGCGGCGGGTTCGGCGGTCATGGTGCCGATGATACGAAGTGCTCGCGTCCGGGCTCCTGCGGTCAATGCCGGACACCCGTTACGGGGCCCGGGGCGGGCTGTGTAGGTTGCCGGATGAATGCACTTGGTGAAGAGATGAAGAGGTACGTGTGATGGGCTCCCGGAGAATCTGGGCGGGCGTGGCCTCGGCCGCGCTGCTGCTGACCGTGTCGGCGTGCAGCGGCGACTCCGGGACGGGCGGGAACGGAGGCGCTTCCGGTGACGGCGGGAACGGCGACCGGGCCTCCGCCGCCCAGGCCCAACTCTCGGACCCCGACACCCCGTTGAGGAACGTCAAGGCTCTGGACGACGCCCTGCTCCGCGCCAAGGACCTCCCCAGGGGCTGGGCCGAGGACGCCCAGGGCGACAACGGCGGCATCAAGGCCCAGGCCGCCTCCTGCGAGGGGCCGTGCGACGGCCTGACCTTCGAGGGTGTCGGTAATTACCAGGACTCCACCGGCGCCCTGGTCGGCACCAGCGTCAAGGCGTACGGCAGCAAGGCAGCGGCCCAGGCCGGATACACGGAGGAGAGCAAGCTCGCCGAGGACGCGCACAAGGAGGACGGCGCCCCGGTCGGCAACGCGTACACCTATGTGAAGTCGGGCGAGAGCGACGACAGCGCGCTGCGGGTGCTGCACTTCCGGGTCGGCACGGTGGTGGTGGCGGTTTCGCAGGAGTACCGGAGCAAGGACACCGAGGGCCTGGAGCGCTTCGCGGCGGACCAGGCGAAGCGACTGGAGGGGGCGCTGCGGGGGTGAGGGGGCGCTGCGGGGGGTGAGGGGTCGCTGCGGGGGTGAAGGGGCGCTGCGATCGTCCCGCATCCCCCTCGTGCGGGACGGGGGTCCTCCGCCCCCGGCGAGCCCGGCCGGGACCGGCCAGGCCCCGCACCACCAGTAGCACCGGAGGCACGGGGCACACCGCGCCACCACGCCCCCGTACCGCCGCTCCGACGGCCGTGCGGGGGCGTTCCCGTGCCCCCGCACGGCGAGTAACGTCCCGTACATGGCCGGCCGGATGCGCCGCGTGTTCAGCCCCGCCACCATCGGCGTTCTGGTGGCATTGCTGGTGGTGGCCGGCTGCCTGTCGGCGGCGGCCAGGGAGTGGCGGGCGGGGGATCTCATCGATGCCTCGCCGCTTCGGGTGACGGGTCGGATCACATCGGCCGCGCCGCGCGACAGCGGTACGGAGTTCTACGTCAACTACCGTGTGGGCAGGCGGAGTTACCGCACCGACACGACCACCCTCAGCCTTGAACGCCTCTCCCCCTCCCCCTCGGTCGGCGCCGCCGTCCCCCTGGAGGTGGCGGCCGCCGATCCTTCCGTGGCGCGGGTCCGGGGCGCGTCCTCGCCGGACGAGAGCCTGCCACCCGCGTTCCTCTTCGGGGCGGGGTGCGGGGTGGTGTGGCTGGCGACCGCGTTCCGGGCGGCGGTACGCAAGAGGGGGCAGCGGCGGGGGAAAAAGGGCTGAGCACCGGGACGTCACCGTATGAGAATCGGACCATGCCGATCTTCCTGGAGACCGACCGCCTCGCCCTGCGCCCCCTGACCGGCGACGAGGCCGACGTCGAGCGCCTCTACGCACTGGACAGCGACCCCGAGGTCACCCGCTTCCTCACCGGCGGCCGCCCCACCTCTCGCGAGACGATCCGGGCGGACATCATCCCCCGCCATCTCCACACCCACCCCTGCACCGGCACCCGTGGCTACTGGTCGGCCGAGGAGAAGGCCACCGGGACCTGGCTGGGCTGGTTCGAGTTCCGCCCGCTGAGCGAGGAGAGCCCCGCCGCAGTCGAACTCGGATACCGCCTCAACAGGGCTGCCTGGGGCCGGGGTTACGCCACCGAGGGCTCCCGCGCGCTGATCGACAAGGGGTTCACGGAGCACCCCGGCCTGGAGCGGGTCACCGCCGACACCATGGCCGTGAACCTCGGCTCCCGCCGCGTGATGGAGAAGTCGGGCCTGACCCTGCTGCGCCACTTCACCGCCGACTGGCCGGACGTCATCGAAGGTTCGGAGCACGGCGAGGTCGAGTACCAGCTCACCCGCGAGGACTGGGAGCGCAACCGCTGACCTCCTCTCCCCTCTCCCTCCTCCCGCCCCCCTCACTCTTCCCGCCCCTCCCTCCCTCCCGCCCTCCCTCCCGCCACTTCAGCCGGACGCCGACCCGGACATGTGGTGACAGAGGGAGTAGAAGACCTTGAAGTTGGGGATGTGCGCGATCATTTCCGGGTCGATGGCACTGCGTCCGCGCGCGTTGTCGAAGTTCACCCGGCCGTCGTACGTCGTCACCTTGGCCACCTCCGCCCAGGTCGCTCTGCGTTTGCGTGTGATGATCCCGTTCGGGCCGAGCTTGAACTCGCCGAAGTCGAGGGTCTCGCCGCGCTGGAGGCGGGCGGCGTCGAGCGGCAGCTGGACCTGGGTGATGCAGGTGTCGAGGTAGGTGCCCCAGTCATTGGGGTAGTAGAAGGCGGCGCCGTTGACGACGTCCTCGAAGCCGATCATCTGCCGGGTGCTCCTGGGGATGGCATTGATGCCGGGCCCGATGTTCACGCCGTCGCCGCGCGGGTCGAGGAGGGTGTAACGAGCGTCCGTCAGACCGCCGTTGAGGGTGCGGTGGTACGACAGGACGCGGGTGTCCCGCCATCCGAACGCGCCCTCGTACCCCTCGTCGCCCCCGGTCACCGTCACTCCGCCCACATACAGGGTGAGCCGCCAGTCCCGGAACCTCCCGTGTCCGAGGCCCTGCGGCGGGGAGTAGGTGTAGCCCTTCCATTCGCCGAGCCCCGCCTGCTGGGCAAGCGCGGTTGATCTGGCGGAGGGGGGCTGGGAGGTGGGGAGCGGCTTGGCCACGAGAGGTCCTCAAAGTCGACTGAGATCAAGGTAATTGACAGATACATGGTCAGCGAGGGATTGCGCGGCCACCACGGAGGCCACCTCCGGGGCACCCCCCGGGGGCACCCCCGGGACCGCCCCTGGGGTTACCCCCACCCCAACCCACCAGCGGTCCGCATGTCCAACTGGCACCCCAGCAACCAGAGTTGCCCCATGACCAAGACCACCACCCGCACCGCCCTCGCCCTCCTCCTCTCCACCTCCGCGACCGCCGCCACCCTCGGCGCCACCTTCGCCCCTACGGCCACGGTAGCCCCCGCCACCTCCCCGCTCACCGCCTGGCGGGCCTGCGCCACCACCGAGGGCCCCACCGGCCAGGAGTGCGCGGAACTCACCGTCCCGGTCGACCACTCCGACCCCACCGGCCCCACCCTCACCCTCGCCGTGACCCGTGCGGTCAGCACGAAGGCGTCCGAGCGGCGCGGCACCCTCGCGGTGCTTCCGGGCGGCCCCGGGGGCTCCGGGGTGCAGAAGCTCACCTCGAAGGGCAAGGCGCTTCAGCAGCAACTGGGCGGCCGTTACGACCTGGTGGCGTTCGACCCGCGTGGCGTCGGCGGCAGCACCAAGGCCCACTGTGGAATCGCCGAGACGGACCGGCACCTGGTCAACCAGCGCTCGTGGCCGTCCGCTGACGGACGTATCGACGAGAACATCGACCGCTCCCGCCGGATAGCCGAAGCCTGCGCCCGCAACGGTGGTCCGCTCCTGCGCAGCTTCTCGGCCGAGAACGAGGTCAAGGACCTGGAGAGCCTGCGGATCGCGCTCGGCGAGCGGAAGCTGTCGACGTGGGCGACGAGTTACGGTGCGTACGTCGGGGCCGTCTACGCCACCCGCTACCCGCACCGCACCGACCGCTGGGTCCTGGACAGCGTCGCCGACCCCAACCCCCGCCTCCTCAACCGGGGTTGGATGGCGAACACTTCACGCGGCACCGAGGACCGCTTTCCCGACTTCGCCGCGTGGGCCGCCGACCCGGCCCGCACCACCCCCACCGAGGACCTCCGGCTGGCCACCACCCCCGCCCAGATCCGACCGCTCTTCCTCCGGCTGGCCGCCCAACTCGACCGCACACCACGCCAGTCGACCACCCCGGGCGTTCCGCTCACCGGCAACCGGCTGCGCCAGTCCCTCCAGGTCCAGCTCTACAGCGACAAGTCCTTCCCCGGCCTCGCCCGGATGATGAAGGCGGCCCTCGGCCCGGCGGGCACCCCCGCCGGTACGCCGGTCCTCACCCCCGAGATCACCGGCCCGACGTCCGACGCCGACGCCTCGGTCGTCATGGCCGGCGTCTGCAACGACACGGCCTGGCCCACCGACGTCTCCTCCTACCCCCGGGCCGTCGCCCGCGACCGCGCCCGCCACCCCCTGACCGCCGGTATGCCCGCCAACGTCAGTCCCTGCAACTTCTGGAAGCCCTCCCCCACCCACACCCCGACCCGCATCACCGACCGGGGCCCCTCCAACATCCTCATCACCCAGAGCCTCCGTGACCCCACCACCCCGTACTTCGGCTCCCTCAAGCTGCGCCAGGCGCTCGGCCAGCGAGCCCGGATGATCGCCAACGACGCCGGCGGCCACGGGATGTACCTGGCCAACGGGACCGCCTGCGGCGACCGCGCGGTCACGACGTTCCTCCGGGAGGGGATGCGGCCGGCCACGGACATCCGCTGCGGCAAGTGACGTCAGGGGTACGGGGAGGAGCGCGGCCCCCTCGGCGCGGGCGGCGCCCCTCCCCGTACCCCCTCGGTGCGGGCACCGTCTCTCCCCGTAACCCCTCACCCCGCTTCCCCCACCTCTCCCACTTCTCCCACCTCTCCCACCGCCTCCTCCACCCCCACCAGCAGCTTCTCCACCTCGGCACCCCACCGCGAGCTGACGACCAACTCCCGCGCCGGGTCGACCCAGAGCAGATGAGCGCCCCCGTTTCCGCGCGCGCAGCGACCGGTCCTCGAAGCTCCGGGCCAGACCGTCCGGTGATCGTTCAGCCACCACGACAAGCCGTAGTTGTCCTTGACGGGACAGGGCGTCCACATCTCCCCGACCCACTCCCCGGACACCACCTGCCGCCCGCCCCACCGCCCGCCGCGCAGACAGAGCTGTCCGATCCGTGCCATGTCCAGCGCACTGATCCACAGCCCGCCGCCCCAGTGCGCGCCCCCGGAGACCACCTCCAGCCGGCGCCCGCCGACCTCCACCACCGAGTTCTCGTACCCGTGCCACGACCAGTCCCCCGAGGCTCCGATCGGGTCCATCACCCGCTCCCGCAGCACCTCGGGCAGCGGCCTGCGCAACAGCACGGTCAGTGCCAGAGCCGCCAGATTCACCCGTACGTCGTTGTACGCCCAGCCCTCGCCGGGCGGCCCACCCGCCGACTCCGTACCCTCGCGGGTGCTCTGGGCGTCGACCCGGGTGGGCTTGTCCCAGAGTTCCCCCTCCCACTGGCTGGTCTGGTCGAGCAGGTGCCGCCAGGTGACCGCCCGCCCGTGCGCGCCCCCGAACTGCGGCAGGTCGACACTCTCCCGTACCGCCTCGTCCAGCCTCAACAGCCCGTCGTCATAGGCCACTCCGGCCGTCAGCGCCAGCACGCTCTTGGTCGCGCTGTACGCCATCTCGACCCGCCCCGGCTCCCCCCACCCGGCGAGCACGACCCCACGGCGCACCACGACTCCGCTCGCCCCTCCCCCGTCGAGCAGCGGCCCCACCACCTCCCGGTGGGAGGCGTCATCGACCTGCGCATCGAGGTACGCCGCCATGTCCCCCACCCCCAGAACCGACCGCGCGGCCTGCTCCGCCACCACCTCCGCCAGCCGCTCCTGGTCCACCCCCGCCCAAGCGCCTCCGCCCTCGACACCCTCCCCGAAGCTGCCCACCCACCCACCCCTTGCTCGCCACCGAGACCCCGGCCCATCCTCACGCCCACCACCCCTATCCCAAGATCGTCCGCCTGACCAGCCCCCTCTTGCCGGAGCGCTACGGTTCCGGCGTGACCTCACCTCCGCCCCTCCTCTTCCTCGATGTCGACGGCCCCCTGATCCCCTTCGGGGCGACACCCCGGCAACTCCCCGACGGCTACCCGACGTACCAGCCCACCCACCACTCCCCAGCAGCCGACGCCCACCCCCTGATCTCCCGGATCAACCCCGCCCACGGCCCCCGCCTGCTGGCCCTGCCCTGCGAGCTGATGTGGGCCACCACCTGGATGGCCGACGCCAACGACTGCGTGTCCCCCTGGCTCGGCCTGCCCGAACTACCAGTGGTCGACTGGCCGGACCCCTCCGACGAGGACACCAGCGGTGGCCTCCACTGGAAGACCCGGGCCTTGGTCGACCGCGCGGCGGGACGACCGTTCGCCTGGGTCGACGACGAGATCGGCGACGCGGACCGCGCATGGGTCGAGTCGCACCATCCGGACCGTGCGCTACTGCTGCGCGTGGATCCTCAACTCGGGCTCACCGAAGCCGACTTCGGCACCCTGGAGGGCTGGTTTCGTCGGCGGCCCTCGGGCGAAGCCCGGGAGGCGTAGCTGGTCACGTCAGTGGGGCGCGCGCCATCAGGCGGGCGGAGCCGGGGGGCCCCGCGCCTCCCTGCCCGGGGTGGTGATGTCGGTGACGCCGTGCAGGATCGCCACCACCTCGTACTGTCCGGGGTCCGACCACACCTCGCGCCAACTCGTGGGCACGCAGGCGTGTTGCGCGAGGCCGCCCATGCTCAATGGTTCCGTGTCGATGCACGCGTGCCGGAGGCCGGTCGCCGCGCCTCGCGCCGGGCTGTCGCGGGCACTACGCGGATCCGTACCCCGGCTCGTAGGGGAGGGGGCGGCCGGTGACGGCGTCGAGGAGGACGCGGTCGCCCAGGGGGCGGGTCAGCTTGACCGTCACTGACTGGATCAGCCCCTGCTTTGCGCAGAGTTCCTCGTTCTCCCGCTCCTTGACGGAGGGCGAGAGGACCACGCTGCCGGCTGTCTCCAGTACGTCGACGACGGCGCCGTCGTCGCAGGCGCCGTGCAGGGCGATCACGGTCAACGAGCGTGCGTCCGTGGTGATTTGGCTCAGGTGGTGGAGGGGGACGCCGAGTTCGCCGCTCGCGTCGTCGATGGGTGGGCGGGGCGGCTTGGACGGGAGGACGGCGGCGTACTTCAGGGGTGTGTCGTAGCCGGCCAGGGTGAAGTGCCAGGCGGGGACGGTGGCCGGGCCGCGGGTGGTGGTGAGGGTCATGGTGCCCGGCTTCACTCCGGTCACCGTGAGGTGCGGGTCGTCGGCCGCGCGGTCGCCGGTCCCGCCGTTCCTTCCTTTCAGGGCTTTCAGCGAGTCCTCCACCCTCTGGAGAGAAAGGGTGAGCGTCTTCTTGGCGCTCGCCGCCCACGTCACGTGGCCGGCCTTGGGAAGGGTGGCGTTCAGCTTGCCCGACGGAATCAGGCTGCGGCCTCCCCAGGCGTGCTCGTCGGCCTTGTTACGGAGTCCACCTCGCGGGAGCTGGAACACGTCCTCCATGGGGTGGTATCCGCCCCGCCACTCCGCCGCCGCGGCCGACCCGTCCCAGGCCTCGGCCACCTGCCGGGCGCGCTCCGCCGGCCGCTGCGCGTGGTCGTCGCTCCCGGCGCAGGCGGAGGTGGCGCCCAGGCACGAGGCAAGCAGGAACAGGGCCACGGGTCTGCCGGTGGAACGGGACGACCTGACGCGCATGCGAACTCCCGGTGGTGTGACGGAGGGATGGTGTGATGGCTCGCTCCGTCTGACGCGTCCACCCCGGGTCGGGTTTCACCCGGCGCGGGAGGAGCGGGACTACTCCGAGGGCGGCGGCGTGCGCGGCGTACGGCCCGCCGACTTCAGCTGCCGTACACCCAGCACCAGCGCGGCCGCCCCCGTCACCGCGCTCACCACCCCCGCGACCTGGCTCGGCCCCTCCAGATCGGCGACCAGCACCCACGCCAACAGCCCCGCCGCCACCACCGCGCCGACCCCGGCCAACGCCCAGCAGAACGACCTCAGTCCACCTGTCATGCGGCCAGTCTCGCGTAATGGGGGTGCGAGGGCGGAACCGGAGCGCCCCCTACAGCACCCCCGCCTCCCGTGCCGTCCACACCGACGGGATCAGCGGGCGGTAGCCGAGTTCGTGGCGGATGCGGGTCGTGGACATCACGCTGTGCCAGGGGTCGGCGGCCTCCTTGTCGTACGCCTCCTGCGGGATGGGTGTGCCGTGGAGCTGGTAGAGGTCGACCGTGGTGACGGGGGTGTCGTCGGCGATGTTGTAGACGCCGTGCGCCCCGGGGGCGTACAGCAGGCGTCGCAGGCCCTGGGCGACGTCGAGATGGTGGCCCATGTGCAGGCGTTGCAGGGCGGGCCAGTGGAGTGCCCATTGCATGACGTCGGTGAGGTGCGGGTCGCCGTCGCCGTAGACGAAGGGCAACCGTGCGATACGGAGATCATCGAGGCCCTCCACGGCCCCGAGCGCACGCTCCGCCTCCCACTTGGACTCGGGGTAGGCGCCCCAGAGCTGACCGCCCGGCACCGTCTCGTCGCTCTCGACCAGCATCCGGCCGCGCCCGGCGCCGTACACGAGCCCCGTGCTGACCTGCACGAACCTCCGCACACCCGAAGCCACCGCGGCCCGCCCCAGCTCGACGGCCGCGTCCCGGTTGACCGCCCACGCCTCCTCGTCCGGCACCCCTCGGAACGCCGCGGCCACATTCACCACCGCGTCCGCGCCCGCCGTCGCCTTGGCCAGCGCCTGCCCGTCGCGCAGATCGCCGACCACCACCTGGGCGCCGAGCTCCGCGAACCGCTCGCCGCGTGCCGCGTCCCGCACCAGTACCCGCACCTCGTCGCCGGGCGCCGCGCTCTGCAACAGCCGCGGTACGAAACGTCGCCCGACCTGCCCCGTCGCACCCGTCACCAATGTCAGCATGGCCGCCTCCTCGTTGTCATAGCCAGTCGTGGCCAGTGGTGGCCGTGTCCGACTCGCTGCCGTAGCCGGTCGTAGCCATGTCCGAAGCGTGCGCGGCCGACGGCAGCGGCGGGAGGGACGCGGTTGTCCAGGGACCGGCGCTCCCTGGCTACGCGTCCCGCCCTGACGCATCCTCGTAGCGTGAACCGCACCGAACTCGCCGACTTCCTGCGCCGTGCCCGCAGCCGCCTGGCCCCCTCCGACGTGGGCCTGAGCGCGGGTCCGCGCCGCCGCACCCCCGGTCTGCGCCGCGAGGAGGTCGCGCAGCTCACTGGCATGTCCACGGACTACTACACCCGCCTGGAACAGCGCCGCGGCTCGCACCCCTCCCGCCAGATGCTCACCGCACTGGCCCGCGCCCTGCGCCTCACGGACACCGAACGCGACCACCTGTTCCACCTGGCCGGCCAGGAACCACCGCGCTCCGGCGGCTCCTCGGACCACGTCCGCCCGGGACTGCTGCTGATCCTGGACCGGCTGTACGACCTCCCGGCGTCGGTGCTCAACGACTGGGGCGGGGTCCTCGCCCAGAACGCGATGTCGATCGCGCTCACCGGCGACCACACCGGCCGCAACCTGATCCGCCACTGGTTCACGGACCCCGGCGCGCGGGACCTCTTCCCTCGCGAAGCGCACGAGCGGCACGCCCGCACCCACGTGGCCGGCCTGCGGTCGGTCACCGCGGCCCGCCCCGACGCCCCTGGCCCCGCCGCCCTGGCCTCCGAACTCCGCGCCAAATCGGCGGAGTTCGCATCCCTCTGGCAGTCCCACGAAGTCCTCACGCGCCGCCCCACCACCAAGCGGTTCCTCCACCCGGTGGTCGGCACCCTCGACCTCGACTGCGAGGTCCTGCTCAGCGGCGGCCACGACCAGCTTCTCGTGGTCCACTCCGCCCGGCCGGGCACGGCCACTTACGAGCGTCTCGAACTCCTGCGGGTGGTCGGGCTCCAGGACCTGAGCCCGAGCCCGACCCCGCCCCCGACCCCGTGAGGGAACCGGCGGCTGCCCCTCGGTCGAGTCAGTCGAGGCAGAACTCGTTGCCCTCGATGTCCCGCATGTTGATGCACGACTCGTTCTCCTCGTCGGCGTACAACACCTGATCGCACACCGCCCCGAGGGCGACCAGGCGGTCGCATTCCGCCTGGAGGACGGCGAGGCGTTCGGCGCCGACCAGACCGGTGCCGGCGCGGACGTCGACGTGGACGCGGTTCTTCGCGGTCTTGCCCTCGGGCACGCGCTGGAAGTAGAAGCGGGGTCCCGCGCCGGTGGGGTCCTGAGCCACCGCCCACGCGTCCCGCTCCTTGGGCGGGAGTGATGCGTGGTACTCCTCCCAGGTGCCGAAGTCATCCGGCACGGAAGGGAGTTCATACCCCAGCACCTCGCACCAGAAGCGGGCAACGCGCCCCGGCGACGCACAGTCGAAGGTGATCTGGACCTGCCTGAGAGTTGTCATCGGGTCAACCTAGCGGGGGTGCCGGGGAGCGGTGACGCTGGGGAGTGGTGACGTGGGGACGAGGGTCTGCCCGGGTGACCTGGAGTTCTGGCTGTTCAGCTGGAGTTCTGGCTGTTCAGGGTCCGCAGCCGTTCCGCGGTGCGGGTCAGTACCCGCTTGGCAGGTGGGGAGTCCGGGCCGTAGGAGGCCTGCGACAGGTCCCAGCCCGAGAGGCTGACGAGGGCGACGTAGTTGCCCTCGCGGAGCAGGTAGAGCGCCTCGTCGCTGCTCAGCAGGTCGGCGGCGAAGAGTTCGGGGATGCGGGCCCGGTGCAGGCCGATGCTGCGGTCGCCGAGTTCGGGAGGCAGGGGGAGGGATTGCGTCGCGACGGTGAGGACCGGGTTCTCGCCGTTCTCGCGGAGGACGGGGATCTCCAGGCCGGAGCAGGTCAGGGGGGCGTCGACCATGGCCCTGGTCAGGCGGTTGATTTCCGCGTCGGGGAGGTGGGCCACCTGGATGCTGAGCTGGAGGTTGCTGTCGGTGAGGAAGTTGGCGTACGCCGCGGGGCGGATCTCGTCGGACTCGACCCGCAACCGCCAGTCCCGCAGGGTGCTCTCGTCGCGGTAGCACTCCGCGCTGAGGGACTGCGGCACCTCGGTCACGTACTCCTTCGTGGGGAGCGACGGGTCGCTCGGCTTCCACAGGTTGCCCAGGGCGGCCAGGGTGGGCAGACCGTACCGCCGGAGGTCCTTGGAGGGGGCCTGGCCGGAGTGGGTGACGAGGAAGGGGGTGGCGACCAGGAGCGCGAGGGCTGCTACGGCGAGACGTACGGAACGCACAGAGCGCACGGAAAGCACGGAAGGCACGGGACGTATTCGCCGGGGGGCTCGTGAGTGCGCTTCGTCGGAGGGCATCCGTGGATCGTATGCATGCGCCGCGCGGGCCGCCCCGACTTCCGGGCCGGGCATGCCGGGGTGCGGGACGGGGAGGGTTCAGACACAGGCTCTCAGTCGATGGTCGATGGGCGTCACCGGGTCGTTGACCGGGCGGCTGGACCCCGATGGGTCTGCCGGGGAGTACATGCATTCAGCGGTGCCCATATCGCATGAAAAATTCACGAAGACAGGCAAAAACGCCCCATACGGGGCGTTCTCGTCTTCACCGGGCCGGTGGGCTCAGGAGAGGGCGGTTGCCAGCAGGGCGAAGGCGGCGATGATGACGGCGACGCGGACGTAGTGGAAGCGGTCCCAGCGGGCCGACTGCTCCTTCCAGTCCGCGGGCCGGTTCTCGGGGGTCCAGGTCTTGCTCCGGTTGTTGATCGGGACGAGCAGCAGGATCGACATGACCACGCTGACGATCAGCAGTGCGGCGGCGATGA
This sequence comes from Streptomyces sp. NPDC051561, assembly GCF_044454195.1. NCBI lineage: Bacteria > Bacillati > Actinomycetota > Actinomycetes > Kitasatosporales > Streptomycetaceae > Streptomyces > Streptomyces sp. NPDC051561. The sequence continues at coordinate 530,734 of NZ_JBITDM010000002.1, forward strand.
CGACGAGGCCGGAGCCGGGTTCGTTCCATCCGGTGATGGCCCAGACCGCGCTCAGGGCGAGCGAGGCGAAGTACCAGAAGGGCATCAGCGCGCCGAGCATCCGGCCGCCGTGGGCGCGGCCGAGCTGGCCGCTGTCCTCCGGGAGCGCGCCGAGTATCCGGTTGACGATGAAGGCGACGGAGAACTCCACCCCCACCATCAGGCCGACGAACACGGTGGTGAAGACCTCAAGTGCGTTGAGCATGACGGCCCCTCTGCAGATGCTGGAATCTAGCGTTGCTAGGTGATGGAGGTGACGCTAGTACTACTGCCGCTTGTTTGTCTAGCGGTGCTAGGATCCGAGTTATGTCGGTCAAGGAACGCAAGGAACGTGAACGGGCGGCCCGTGAGCGCCTCATCGTGGCGACGGCCCGCGAACTCGCCGAGCAGCAGGGCTGGGACGCGGTCACCACCCGCCGGCTCGCCGAGCGCATCGAGTACAGCCAGCCCGTCCTCTACAGCCACTTCCGCGGCAAACGGGAGATCATCGGCGCCGTCGCCATGGAAGGCGCCACCGAGATGGCGGCGGCTCTGCGCGCCGCGGTCGCCACCGCCGATGCCCCGCGTGAGCGGGTCTCCGCCCTCGCCCGCGCCTATCTCGACTTCGCCGCCCGCAACCCGGCGGTCTACGACGCCCTGTTCCAGCTCGACGGCGGCCTCGCCTTCGCGCACGAGGACACTCCGGAGCCGCTGAAGGACGCCTTCGCCGCACTCCTTGAGACACTCGGCGAGGTCGCCGGGGACGGGGTCCACCCGGGGCTGTTCACCGAGGTGTTCTGGGCGGCACTGCACGGCCAGGCCACCCTGACCCGGGCGGGACGGCTGCCGCCGGAGGAGACCGCACGGAGGGTGGAGCTGGTGGTGGAGCGGCTGGCTGTGCTCTGACGTACCGGACGGGCGTGGGCCGCCCCTCCCCCGTACGAGCCGTGATGCTTCCGGTCCTCGGCCTCAGGCGGTGCACGCGGTCGCGGCGGGGCGTCGCCCAGCGGCGAACGCCGCCGGTGGGACACCCATGAAGTGCCGGAACTCGGCCGTCATGTGGGACTGGTCGTAGTAGCCGGCCGTCGCGGCGATGTCCGACCAGCGGCCCGCGTCGGCCGCGAGCACGGCGCGCACGCGGGCGATGCGTGCGAAGCGCTTCGGGGACAGGCCGGTGGCGTCGGTGAACAGGGCGTGCAGGCGGCGCTCACTGAGGTGCAGCCGGGCGGCGGTCTCGGTGACGGTGGCGCCGACCAGGAGCCGCGCCGCCTCCTCGACCCGCTCCGACGGCTCCGGAAGCCCGGCCAGTGCTTCTTCGAGTGCGGTGGCGGGGTCGGCGGCGAGCTGGTCGACGTCCAGGCCGTGCAGTTCAGCGAGCGGCAGTACGCGGTCGGCGAGATCCCGCAGCGGACGGCCGAGCAACGCCTGGGCCCGGCCCGGCCGCATGCGCACCCGCACGCACGAGTGGCCGGGCGCGGCGGCGTGATAGGCGGCCTGGGTACGGGGCCCCATGACGACCAGTTCGCGCTTGTCCGTACGCAGCAGAAGCGTGGTGGCGTGATCGGGTACGTCGAACCCCGGCGAAGCGTCCGCCGTGGCGACCTCGATCCCGCTCACCCAACGCCCGAGCGAGCGCGGCACGTTGAGAGAACTCACCCGCCCCACGATAGTGCCGAAACTTCCTATTCCGAGGTGGGAGGTCACTGTCATCGTCGGAACATGATTCTTGTAACCGGTGCCACGGGCACCGTCGGTAGCCACGTCGTCCGCCTGCTCACCGATCAGGGCGTGCCGTTCCGGGCGATGTCCCGCCGCGAGCTGCCCGGCGGGGTACGGGCCGACTCCTGGGTACGGGCCGACTTCGACGACCCGGCGTCGCTGGCGCGTGCGGTGGCCGGTGTCGACACGGTCTTCCTCGTCTCCGTACCTCCCGTCCCGACCCCGGACCACGACCTCGCCCTGCTGACAGCCGCACGGGCGGCGGGCGTCCGCAAGATCGTCAAGCTGTCCGCCATCGGCAGCGGCGAGCGGTTCGAGGGGTCGACCGTCGGCGCCTGGCACCTCGCCGCCGAAGAAGCGATCGAGGCCAGCGGGCTCGCCTGGACGATGCTCCGCCCGACGAGCTTCGCCTCGAACTTCCTGTGGCACCGCACGCCCATCCTGGCCGGAGACCCGCTACCCAACCTGACCGGCGACTCCCAACAAGCCGTCGTCGACCCGAGGGACGTCGCCGCAGTAGCCGTCACCGCCCTGACCAGCGACGGCCACAACGGCCACCGCTACGACCTGACCGGCCCCCAACTGCTGACCTTCCCGGACCAGGCGGCGATCCTGGAGGGCGTCCTCGAACGCCCAATCAAGATCGCCGACGTGCACGCGCTCGACCAACTGCCGCCCGCGATGGCCACTGGCGTCGGCTGGGCACGCGCCGGTGGTGCGTCCTACGTCACCGCCCACGTCCCGCAACTGCTCGGCCGCCCGGCGGGCACGTTCGAGCAGTGGGTTCGCGACCACCGGGAGGCGTTCGCGGCGACGCCGTAACCCGGGCTGCGGGAGGGGTGATCCTCGGGACCGGCGGAATCAAGAACTGCACCTGCGGGCAGAAGCAGACAACGATGACGAGCACCAAGGCACGTACGACCGCGCTGATCACCCCCGTCGAGCAGGACGCCCAGAACGAAGCGAAGGCGTTCGCCTAGGGCGGGCGGGCAAGACCACTCGCCGACTGCTTGATCAGCTCCTCCAGGGCGCCGTTGACGGTGGCCGCCTCGGTCCTGGTACCTCCCGGAAGATCAGAGCTGCTCCGAGGGCCGCTCCGGCCGGAACGAAGAGTTCCGCTCGGCCCGTCTCGCGTACGGGAAGTCCGTTCTCTGCAAGCAGCGCACGCACCCGCGCGAGGTCAGGGACGGAAACCGTGCAGGCGACGAGCGCCGGGAGCGCGGGCGGATCCTCACCCGGCAGCAGCTCTGGGAGATCGGCCTCGGTCAGGAGGGTGACCGGCCCCTCCGTGGGGATCGGCCCGCCTAGATATCGCTCGTACCGCTCGCGAAACAAGGGGAGTTGACCGTCAGGTACGCACAGCACCGCCTCGACGAGGTCCTGGGCGCCGTTGGGGTGGTCGAGGTGACGGGTGTGCTGGAATTCGGGGTCCAAGTCGGCGACGACGCCGACCCGCCCTTCCGGCGCACCGCCGAACTCCAGGTAGCGGACGGGCTCCGTGCGCGTCCCCTCGGGCGTCTCGACCGGTCTGCCGACGGTGTTCACCCCGCCGTGTCCTACGCCGCCAGCGGTGAGCCGGTTCCCCGTGCCGTCGATGTCCGGCGAGGAGAACATCAGGATGTGGAGCCCTTCGAAGCGATCGCACCATCCGCCGAGCTGGGCGCTGGTCTCCTCGATCCGCGCCATGACCAGGGAGAGCTTCTCCGGCGGCACCTGGAGCGGAACGATCCGCGCGTCGGGCGGGAGGCCCGCCGCGTCCCCAGGCCTCACCGGCGTCACCAACTCGATGAAGCTCCGGGAGAAGTCGGCGTGGGTGTTCGCTGTCCCGAAGGGCTCCGGCGCGGCACCCTCGCGGGGTGCCAGGGCCGGCACGCTGGGCGGCGGAACACGAAATCCGAGCCGACGGTAGAGCGCTATGGCCTGTGCCATGTCGCTGACCACGTGACCAACGTGATGTAAGCGTGCGATGTCATGAGGCATGACCTCACCGTAGGCCGAGAAATAGAGGCCGGTGGCGGCTCGCGCACCGAATGGCGCTCGACCTGATGCGCGAAGTGGCCCGGGTGATCGGCTCTGACGAACCCTAGAGTCGGCGTTGTGCCGTCTCGACGCTGTCCTCACCACTGGTGTTGAACGCGATGGCGGCCTGTGGCGCATGGCGGTGGATCAGATTCACGATCTGCTCGAAGAGCGGAAGCAACTGCTCCGTCTTGCGGATTCCGGCCCCGACAACCACCACGTCCCAGGCACGCTCGGCCAACGACGCGACGAGCGTGGGCTCGGCCGACTCGCCGAACACGACCAACGTCATGGCGGCTTCGATGCCGTGCTCCCCGAACCGGGTCAGCTCCCGGTCCAGGGCCGCACGAAGGCCCTCCGCGTCGACGCCGGGTATTGCCTGCGGGTCATAACCAACAACAAGTACGCAAGACATGCGGCCAACCTACTCACGCCTCTCCGAGCATGACCCGCCGGACAGGACAGGACAGGACCGGATCGCGATGGCCGGCTTCGACGACGCAGCCGGCTTGTGGCGTTGGCTGCGGGGGACTTTCGGAGAGTGCGGGGGCCGGTGGGGGCGGGCTGAAACACCCCCACCGGGAAGGTCAGGCGGCGTTGGCGGGCGAGGGCGAGGGCTCCGCAGTGGGTGCGGATGTGACGCCCCTCTGCTTGCCCTTCCGACGAAGCCGACGGTCTTGAGCACCTTGCCCCTCTGTTCAGTACGCAGCACAGCCTGAACAGCGGGTCCGTGCCGAGCTTTCGCTCGCGGTGGACCGGGTCGGGTGTCCCATTCCGCGAGGAGGAGCGCGGGAGTCAACTGGGGAGGTTCACCCAAGTCTTGGTGCCTTGGTGGGGTGGGGTGGAGGGGGTGATTCCCCATTCGCCGCCCCAGTCTTCGACGGTGACGGAGAGGAGCCAGAGAGAGCGGATGCGGCGGGTGGTGCAGACGGTGCGGGTGTCGGGGTCGAGGTGGGGTGGGTGCTGGTCCCAGAGGACGAGGCGGAGGATGTCGTCGCGGTGGCGGAGAGAGAGGTAGAGGTCGGTGTGGGGGGCGAGTCTGGCGGCCGTCGCGATGAGTTCGGTGATCACGAGGGTGGCGGCGAGGGTGTGGCGGTCGAGGTGGTAGGCGTCCAGGGCGGCGGCCACGGCGGTACGGGCGATGGCGGCGGACCGGGGCTCGGCGGGGAGGGTGACGCTGAGCGCGAGGGCGTCTGCCGGGTTCTCGTCGGGTGGGTCGAGGGCCGGGCAGAGCGGTGGGTTGCTGGGCGGCGAGTAGTCCGGCGACAAGCTGAGGGTGATCGACATTGAACACACGCTCCCTTGAGTGAGGGCGAAGTCGGCTGCACCGGTGCGTGGACGAGTGGTGGCAATGTCGCCTTGCGGCTGGGCGCGGCAGGGCGGTGCGCTTCCAACTCGGTTGCGTAGCTGGTGCGTTACTGAATGTAGAGCATCAGGGAGTACGTGTACTACCTTTGACGGGAAGCGTCACTCCATAGGTGGACCTCCCTCCGACCGCCGGGGCAGACTGACCCCATGCCGCCGAGGAGCACACCCACCGAACGTCAGCGACGACTCGGAGCCGAGTTGCGCAAGATGCGCATAGCGGCTGGCATGACCACCGAGTACGCCGCCGGGCTGCTCGGCGTACCGCGCACCAACGTGCCGAACATGGAATCCGGCAGGTCCGGCATCAGCTCTGACCGCGTGCGCACGCTGGCCTGCAACTACGGCTGCGCTGACCAGAGTTACGTCGACGCGCTGGCCGACATGGCCGGGCGGGCCGAGAAGGGCTGGTGGGAGGCGTACCGGGGCAAGCTGCCCACCTCGTTCCTCGACATCGCGGAGACCGAGTGGCACGCGCGCTCCCTGCGCATCGCGCTGTCCGTCCACATGCCCGGCCTGCTGGACACCGAGGAGCACGCCCGCGCCGTGTTCGACCAGGTGATTCCTCCGCTACCGACGGCCGACATCGATGTACGGCTCGCGCATCGCATGGACCGCAAGCGGGTTCTGGAGCGGCCGAATCCTCCGTCCGTCGACCTGGTCGTCCACGAGGCGGCGCTGCGCATGGAGTTCGGCGGAACCGAGGTCACCCGCAAGCAACTGGCCCACCTACACGCCGTATCGGAGCAGGAGAACGTGACCGTGCGGGTCATCCCGTTCAAGGCGGGCGGATTCCCCGGTGCCGGTCAGTCGATCACGTACGCCGAGGCCGCAGCCCCACAGCTCGACACCGTGCAGTTGGACAGCACCCACGGTCCCGAGTTCATCGACTCGGAGATGCAGCTCCACAAGTACCGCGCCCAGCTCGACCGGATGCGCGAAGTGGCTCTCTCGCCCGACGCGTCCCGAGACTTCATCCAGACCTTGGCCAACGACCTCTAGGAGATTCCGCCGTGCCCCTCATCAACTGGGACGAACCCTTCTGCGGCGAAGGAGCCAACTGCTTCCGGCTCGGGACGGATGAGGAGGGCAACGGGTACATCGCCGTACTCGGGCAGGAGGACACCCCGCTGACCGACACCCGCGAGGCTCTGCGGAATCTGATTCTCGACATCAAGGCGGGCAAGGCGGACCACCTTCTCTGACCGGTCAGGATGGCAACGTCTGGTGGCCGGCCAGGCAGAGGCGGAAGCGGGTCTGGTCCTCGGGCTCGATGAAGACCTGCTGGCCCCAGTGGGCGGTGAGGCGGGCGGCCACCTCGATGAGGCGGCGGCGTTCCTCCGGGGTGTGGGCCGGGTAGCGGGCCCAGCCGTCGTCGGCGATCTTGTTGCCGAGTTCGGTGAAGAGGAGGTTGCGGTAGCGGGCTTCCTCTTCGGCGCTGAGTGGAGTGGGCGCGTCCGGGGCGGGCTGGTGCCGGACGTTGCGGAGGTCACGGGTCACGGTGGGGCTCGCTTTCCGTGGGGGAAGAGAAGAAGGGACGGACCCGGATGGTAGTCCGGGTCCGTCCCTTCGTGGTGCCGGTTTGGTCAGGTGCTGGGGGAATCGGCCGCGTTGGGGGCTTCGCCGCGCGGGAAGGTGACTTCCACTCGGCGGTTCTTCTTGCGGCCCTCTTCGCTGGAGTTGTCCGCGATCGGGTAGTCCTCGCTGTAGCCGCGGACCTCGAAGGTGACGTCGGAGCCGAGGGTCTTGGCGAGTTCGTTCTGGACCATGTCGGCGCGCTTCTTCGAGAGCACCTTGCCGTGCTCGTAGGAGCCGAGGTCGTCGGTGAAGCCGAAGACGCGGATCTTGGTCGCCTTGTTGGTCAGCGCCTCCTGGGCGATGGCCTTGATGCGCGAGGTCGCCTCGGGCTGGAGCTTGGCGCTGTCCTTGGGGAAGAGGACCTCGGCCTGGAGGGCGAACTTGACGTCGGAGTTGGTGTCCTCGCGTCGTTCCTCGCCGCCGAGGTCTTCGACGATGGACTTGATGTCGAGGACGCGGGCGGGGGCCAGGGTGGCGCCCTCGCTCATCTTCAGACCGGGCGCGTTGGCGTCGATCTTGGGCGGCGGCGACGTGGTCGTACTGCCCGGGGGCGTGCTGGGGCCGTCGCCTGCCGGTGGGGTGGGATCGGCGTGGGCCCCGGTGGCGGAGAGCGCCAGGACCAGGGCGGTGGCCGAGAGGGTCGCGGCCCATGCGGCTGGGCGACCTCGGGAGTGGATTACAGACATGTGCTGCTCAGCCCTCCGAGATCTCGATGGTGGCGGGGGGCATGTCGGCGATTTGGAAGTCGACCTTGGTGGCGGTGGTGGGGGGCGCCGGGAACTGTGCGTAGAAGGTCTTCTCTTCGCCGCGCTTAAAGCCGCCTGAGAAGTTGGTGCAGAGGCAGCGGCCGTCGGTGTCGCGGAGGATCAGGTACTTCTTCTTACCCGCTCGGTCTACCAGGGCGGCACCCGCCATTGAGGCAGAGTTAGCACGCAGTTCTTTCTCATCTCCGCGCCAGTTGGTCGGATTCCAGGCTCCGTCTTTTCCGTTTACCGCCTTGCCCGTGACAGTGACGAAACCCGCGGAATCCCGTACGGCAGAATTGACCACCAGTGTGTGACCATCTCCGTTCTTCACCTCGGCCAGGACGTTGTCGCCTGCTGGCGGCTGCGCCGAGGTTTCCTGCGGTTTCGCGTCGGGCTTCTTGTCCGGCGTGGGTACAGAAGAGGCCGACGTGTTCGGCTTCTCGACGCCAGGGTCACCGCCGCATCCGACCACCGAGACGGCCAGACCAGTCGTGATCGCTACAGCGGTCAGTGCCCTTCGGGCCTTCGTGGTGTGCCGCATGCTCATCAACAGCTCTTCCTTTGCTTGTCGTTCGCTCGCTACTTGACCAGATGGACGGAGAAGAGATCCTTCGGCTCGGGCAGCAGGCCGGGGAATTCGACGATCTTCTTGGGGTCGATCGTCCAGACCATGCCGTCCTTGCAGTGGACGAACACCAATTTGGTCGGGTCGCTCTCCGGGCCGATGATGCACCGGGGCTCAATCACCGCAGTAGCTTTCGCCTTGGCGTGCTTGTTCTCCGTACCGGGGATGACGGAATCGCCCACTGTGAAACGTGTTTCGATCTCTACCGAACGGGTGGCGAACCCCTTGGAGGAGAGACCCATATTGGGGCCGCCAATGAGGTTCGAGTCGTTCTGGTTGGCGAGTGCCGTCGCACTTCCCGCACCGTTGGCCACGGGCCCTTCACCAGTCAGCCAGATCAACCACATCGCGGGATTGGCAATGTCCCGGAAGAAGTTGTCGGTCAACTCGTCCCGGGACTCCTGGGCTGCGGCAAGTGCAGATGCGTCGGCAGCAGACTGACCGCCACTGCGAGCAGAGGCGGCCTGGGCGAAGGCGAAGAGCGCAAACGCGACAAAGAGCAGGAGCCCCACCACCATGATGTAGATGGGGAACGCCTGCCCTCGGTCGCCGCTTGCGCTGCTGGCGATCAGCCGCCGACGATGTCGTCGACCGCGTCGCTGATTGCCTCCGAGATCGTGGTGTCCAAGTCCAGCTCGTTCACCGCGACCACGATCAGCGCGATGATGACGACCAGGCCCGCGTACTCCACCACGCTCGCGCCACGGTCCTGGCGCTCCCGCATGTTCTGGACGGTGGCCTTGCTCCACATGGTGAGCGAGATGTACGCCTTGGTCATCTGAGTCTTCATGATGTGGCCCTCCGGGTCGGAACGTCTGTTGGTCAGCAGCGCCACCCGCGTCCCCGTCGGCGTCCCGGCCGGTCTCGCTTGCGACACCAGAAACGTACGTCCAAGAGGGGGATTCCCCTGAGGGCCCCTGGGCCCAACTGCGGGCCCAAAGGGGGAGTTGGGCCCCACGGCCCACCGCACCCACCACCCTCACGGCTACGCCGGCCTCGTCTTCCCGCACCATCAGTCGCTCAGCCACGACCGATCACCCCTCCCCCGTTGAAACCGCTGCTGCCGTTGCCGCCCCTCGCCGTCCTGGTCCCGATCCACATCGCGATGGCTTCGCTCCGGCTGACACTGTGCAGCTTTGCGAAGATGCGGTTGATGTGGTTCTTGACCGTTTTCTCGCTGATGAAGCAGGTGGCGGCGATTTGCTGATTGCTCATACCGGCTGCTATCAGGTCCATGACCTCCACCTCCCTCGAACTCAGTCCAAACTGCTGCCTGTTGACCGTACCCGGCTCAGGCCCCGCCGGATAATGTGCCACAGCCGGTTGCGATTGCGAAGGGGTTTGGTGATGTCGATCAGAAGTTGAGACAGGTGGCCCCGGATCGCGGTGTGCGGTGTCCGGGGCGATTGCGCTGCGACCGGTGTAAGGGACGCCTGTGGAGTAGACCGAGCCGAGGCCCTCGGGTAGGGGGCGTACGTCCTGGCCCGCCTGGTTGCCTGCCCGCACGTGGGCGAGCAGGGCGTTCTGGGCGGAGGTGGTGAAGTAGGCCCGCCCGGCCTTCAAGTCACGGACCGCGCTGATCAGTTGCTCGGCGGTGAACTCGCCGTGGACCACATATCCACCCGCGCCGAGCCGCAGCGCCTCCTGCACGATCTCGCTCTCGCGGCTGTACGTCAGCATCATCACCGGGGCGACCTTCACCAGGTGCGGGAGGGCGGAGATGCCGTCGACACCCGGCATACGGACATCCAGGAGGACGACGTCCGGGCGGTGGTTCTGGGCGGCGGCCAGGGCCTCTCGGCCGTCGGTGGCCTCTGCGACGACCTCGATGTCGTCTCGGGTGCCGAGGAGGGCAGTGAGACCGGCCCTTACGACGGGGTTGTCGTCGGCGACGACCACTCGTAGGACGGGTGGGGGGCCGAAGAGGTCGTACGAGGACTCGGGGGGGATGGGGAATGCCGCCGCCGGAGGGGGGACGGGGATTCCGTTGGGGGTGTGTTCCGAGCGGGGAACCACCGAGTGTGACGAGGTGTGGGTCGAGGGAACGGTTTGGGGGCCTGAGCGGTAGGGGCTTGGGTCCGGCATGGTGCGGCCTCCTCTCGGAGTTGGGGGACGGGGGTTTGGTGGGGCGGGAGCGGTGGCTTAGGTGGGCCAGAGTGGGGTTTGGGCGGGTTGGTGGTCAGGGGTGGGCCGGGGCGGGAGGGGTGCGACTCCGTCGGGGGCCGCCCCCTTGCCCACCCGTTCCGCCCCCGGGGGGCGGCCCCGCTGCCCAAGGGAGCTACCGGGAGCGGGGAGGGGAGGCGGGCCCTGCTGCCCAAGGGGGCTACCGGGAGCGGGGAGGGGAGGCGGGCTCTGCTGCCCGAGGGGGCTACCGGGGGTGGAACTACCGGGGGTCGCCGGGGACCGGCCCAGGGCGGAGGTGGGGAGTTCCAGGCGGACTTCGGTGCCGTTGTGGCTTCGGCCTCGGCCGATGCGGATGCGGGCGCCGATTCCGGCGGCTCGTTCGACCATGCCGACCAGGCCGAAGTGGCCGGCCTTGCGGAGGTCTTCGAGGTTGAGGGAGGAGGGGAGGCCCAGGCCGTCGTCGAGAATGCTGAGCTTCAACATGCCGTTGGATACGCCCAGTTCGAGGGTGACGCGGGCGGCTCGGGCGTGGCGGTGGCTGTTCTCCATGGCTTCGGAGGCGATGGTGATCAGAGGGCGGGCGACGGCGCTGGGGACGGCGGGCACCGGTGCGTCGCCGGTGGGCAGGAGGGTGGCGCGGACTCCCGTACGGGAGGAGAAGTCGGCGACCCGGGCGGCGAGCTCGGAGGCGACGTCCACTCCCCCGCCCTCGTAGTCGGCCTGGCGGCGGAGGTCGGAGAGGATCTCCCGGGACTCCGCTGCCGCGCGGCGGGCCGAGCGGGCGACCATGCCTGCCTGGTGCTTGACCGTGAGCGGGTCCATGCGGTCGGCGGACTGGGCGAGGGCGTCGGCGGAGAGGGCGACTCCGTGCAGGGTCTTGGCGACGGAGTCGTGCATCTCGCGGGCCAGGCGGGCGCGTTCCTCGTCGACGGCGCCGGTGACCGCCAGGCGGGCCTTGGCCTCGGAGAGGGCCTGGGTGGCTTCGCCGAAGCGGAACATCAGGTTGCGGAGGGTCACGCCGATGACTCCGGCAGCGACACAGAAACCGCAGATGAGGAGGGTGGCGGTGGGACCGTTGAGGCGGGCGGACCAGGCACCGTACGCGAGGGCGAGAAGCAGGATCTGGACGGCGGCGAAGATGCCCGCGCCGCGCCAGCCGTAGAGCAGGCCCGCGAGGAGGGGGGTGCAGACCGTGGCGTAGCCGAGTACGGAATCGGGGGACGCGGTCAGCAGGAGTACCGAGCCGAAGACCAGGTCGGCGGCCATCAGCGAGCGGTACTTGATGAGGAGAGGGGCGAAGGTCTCCCAGTCGCGGAGCATCGCGTAGGCGCCGACGAAGGTGACGATTATGGCGCCGCCTACGAGCCAGGAGCCGAACTGGCCCTGGGCGCGGTTCAGGGCGAGCGGGGCGCCGATGGCGATCATCGCGAGGCGGAAGGCGAAGACCTGGCGGCAGAGGGCCTGGAGTGCGTTGATCTGGATGGGGAGGCTGGGCGCGGGTACGTCGTCGGAGAACGCGGAGGCCGGTAGGGCGGCGGCGCGGTCGTCGGGGTCGCCGTGCAGGTGGCTGTCCACGGTGGAGGGCCCGGTGTCCCGCCGTCGGAGCTTCGCCGTGAACGCGGTCAGCGTGGTGGGGGGCATGGGCATCAGCCGCCGAAGATCGAGCCGACGTCCGCGCCGGATCCGAGGAACATGTTCGCCACGATCAGGATCAGCGTGGCCGGGACCATGAAGACGAGGGTGACCACCGTGGTCTTGGGGATGGCCTTGGCGGCGCGGCGCCGGGAGTTCTGGGCGTCGGTGCGGCGCATGTCGTTGGCGATCTGGATGAGGGTGTCGGCGATGGGGGCACCGAGTTCCTCGCCCTGCTGGAGCGCGGTGACGAACTGCGAGACCTGCTCGGACTCGTTGCGCTTGCGCATCTCCTCGAAGGCGATGCGGCGGCTGACGCCCATGTCCATCTGGCGCAGGGTGATGCGGAGTTCGTCGGCCCACGGGCCTTCGTACTTCTCGGCGACCCGGTCGAGCGCCTGACGGAAGCCGAGGCCCGCGCTGACGACGACGGCGAGTACGTCGAGGAAGTCGGGGAGGGTGCGTTCAATGACGTCCTTGCGGGCGCGGATGGCCTGCCAGATCAGCAGGTCGGCCGCGAACCAGCCGTACGCCAGGCAGAAGACGGCGAACAGGTTGTAGCCGCTGATCAGGCAGAGCAGACCGGTCAGACCGCCGAAGATGCCGTACGCGGCACGCCTGGCCGCATAGCGGTCGAGGGTGAGACCGCCGGGGTTGCCGGCCATGTCGATCTTGCGGCGCTTCTTGTCGACGAGCTTGGGGCCCATCGTGGAGAGCACGGTGGGGGCGAAGCGCATGCCCGCCCGGTCGATCGCCGAGTCCTTGGCGGAGACGCGGGACGCGCCGATCTCCAGGGCTATGGCGAGGTCGGTGGGGACCTTGGCCTCTGCGCGGTAGAGCTTGATGCCGTAGGCGATTCCGGCGACGCTCAGGCCGACCACCAGGGCGAGGCCGAGGCCGATGAGTGCTGACATTTCCTTTTCTCCCCGTCCCCTCAGACGTCGATCTTGCCGATGCGGCGCATGGCCACGAAGCCGAGTGCGTACAGGGCGACCGAGACGGCGACGACGATCTGGCCGATGGGATGGCCGGTCATCTTCTCCATGGAGCCCGGGGTCATCGAATTCAGCATGATCATGGCGCCGAGGCCCATCAGCGGGACGGTGTACGCCGTCGCGTTGACCTCGGAGAGCATGGTGCGGACCTCGCGCCGGGTCTCCTTGCGTTCCTCAAGGGTCTCGGTGAGGTTGCGCAGCGAGCCGACGACCGTACCGCCCGCCTTGTTGGAGAGGACCAGGGTGGTGACCAGAACGACCAGTTCCCGGGAGGGGAGCCGGTCGGCGAGCTCACCGAGAGCCTCGTCGATCGAGCGGCCGACCGCCAACTGGTTCGCCACGGTGGCGAGTTCCTCGCCCGCCGGGGCCTCCAGCTCCTCCGCCGCCATGCCGAGTGCGGTACGCAGGGCCAGGCCCGCCGCCGTCGCGTTGGCGAGGATGCGGGACAGGTCGGGGAGCTGGTTGATGAAGGCTTCGATGCGCTTCTGGCGCTGCCAGTTGAGGAAGGTGACCGAGGACCAGATGGCGACCACGGCGGCGATCGGACCGAAGAAGGGAGCCAGGACCGAGGTGGCGATCAGCCAGAGTCCGGCGGCGCCCACCACGACGTACACGAAGAACTCGCCGGGGGTGACGTCCAGCCCGGTGGCGGAGAGCCTGAGCTGGAGCTTCTTGCCGAAGGTGGTCTTGCGGAGGCGGCGGTCCACTCCCCGGAAGTAACGGCTGCGGCCGGTCTCGGTGGCGGCGGTGAGGGCGAGGCGGTTCTCCAGGGCGGCGCGCTCGGCTCGGCCCGACGAGAAGATGTGCAGGCCGATGGTGGCGAGCACGCAGGTGAGGAGCGTGGCGCCGACGGTGAGCAGGGCGGGGTTGCTCAGCTCGCCGAAGACGGCGGCCAGCTCTGTGGGTGCCGGCCCGGTGGGTGCTGTGGGTGCGGTGGATTGGGTGACCATGGCCGGTACCTACTGAGCCTCTCGGACGTAGAGCGAGTCTTGGAGCGGGTCGTTCTGGACGCCGAAGGCAGGCGGGATCGGCTCGTTGGTGAGGTAGAGGCGTTCCGCGATGCGGCGGGGCAGCGGGAGGTGCTCGAACTGGCCGTGCACCAGGCGGTCCGGGCTCATCGGCTGGGCGTTGAAGCGGGAGACCGTGGCGATCTGGAACTGTTCGCGGCCGTGGGACACCAGGATGACGATCTCGGTGATCTTGCGGGAGCCGTCGGCCATGCGGCTGAGCTGGACGATCACGTCGATGGCGCTGTTGATCTGGTCCTTGAGCGCCTCGAAGGGGATCTCCACCTCCGACATGGAGCCCAGGGTCTGGAGACGCATCAGGGCGTCCTGGGCGCTGTTGGAGTGGACGGTGGCGAGGGAGCCGTCGTGGCCGGTGGACATGGCCTGGAGCATGTCGAGGGTCTCGCCGCCTCGGACCTCACCGACGATGATGCGGTCGGGGCGCATACGCAGGGAGTTGCGGACGAGGTCGCGGATGGTGATCTGGCCCTTGCCCTCGACGTTGGGGGGCCGGGTTTCCAGGCGGATGACGTGGGCCTGCTGGAGCTGGAGTTCGGCGGCGTCCTCGACGGTGATGATGCGCTCGTGGTCGGGGATGAGGCCGGAGAGGGCGTTGAGCAGGGTGGTCTTTCCGGAGCCGGTTCCGCCGGAGACGATGAGGTTGAAGCGGGCCCGGACGAAGGCGCTCAGGAGCATGAGCATGTTGTGGTCGAGCGTGCCGAGGGCGATCAGCTCGTCGAGGCGGTACGCCTTGGGGAACCGGCGGATGGTGAGGGTGGCGCCGGTGAGGGAGAGCGGCGGGATGATGACGTTGACGCGCTCGCCGGAGGGGAGGCGGGCGTCGACCATCGGGTTGGACTCGTCGACGCGGCGGTTGACGGTGGAGACGATGCGCTCGATGGTCTGCATGAGCTGCTCGTTGGAGGCGAAGCGCATGGGGAGTTGTTCGACCCGGCCGGCGCGCTCGACGAAGATGGAGTCGGGGCCGTTCACCATGATTTCGGTGATGGAGGCGTCTTCGAGGAGGGGTTCCAGGACGCCGAGTCCAAGGGCTTCGTCGACCACCCGGCGGATGAGCTGGGAGCGCTCGGAGGTGGAGAGGACGGGGCCTTCGCGGCTGATGATGTGGCCCAGGACGCGCTCCAGGCGGGCCCTTCGCTCGGCCGCCGCGAGGCTGGACATCTCGGCCAGGTCGATTTCTTCGAGGAGTTTGGCCCGGTAGGTGGCGACCAGGTGGCCGTCCTCCCGCCCCCCGGAGTTTTCCTCGGGGGCGGCGATGCGTTGCCGCAGGCTCATGGGGCGGGCTCCTTGGGTGGGGCGGGTTGCTGTACGGGTCCTGCGGGGGTACGGGGTCGGGGTGGGCCGGGGTGGGTGGGGTGCGACTCCGTGGGGGGCCGCCCCCTTGCCCGCCCGTTCCGCCCCCGGAGGGCGGCCCCGCCGCCCAAGCGGGCTACCGGGGGTGGGAGGGAAGGGCGGCCCCGCCGCCCAAGCGGGCTACCGGGGGTGGGAGGGGGCGGCCCGGTCTGCCGTCGGGGCGGGGTCGGGTTAGTCGTCGGAGGGCATGGAGACGGATTTGGTGATGGTGGCTACGTCGAAGACGGGGATGAGGGCGGGGACGGTGACGGTGGCGGTGGCGGTGACGACGTCGCCGCCGAAGCAGGTGACGTCGGTGCGGTTGGCGAGCCAGCCACTCATGGATTCGCGGGCGGCGGCCTGGCACTGGCCCCGGGTGTCCTCCTGGGACTCGACCCGGGCGGCTGCCCGCGCTGCGGAGCCCGCCTGGCTGGCGGCGTAACCGACGAGGCCCAACTGGAGGGCGGCCACGGCTATCAGGAGGAGAAGCGGAAGAAACCCCGCGAATTCGAGCGCGGCCACACCTTTGTCGCGGTCGGGGCCGGTCATGGCCCGGAGGCGGGTGCGGAGGGAGGCGCGGAGGGCCAACTCGGGTGCGTTCGGCATTAGTTGCCTCCTTCCAGGGCGGCGCCGGCCTCGCCGTCCGTGTCCCAGCCGAAGTTGCCTGCGCCGGGGAAGAGGATGGGGGTGGTGAGGGTGACGCGGGCCTTGTAGAGGTTGCCCTCGGGGTTGCAGGTGGCGTTGCTGACGTCCCAGGCTCCGGGGAGGCGTTCGCGGATGGCGGCCTGGCATTCGGGGACGCCGGAGCCGCCGTCGCCGTATGCCGCCGTGCCGGCGCGCGCGCCCTCGTCGG
Source organism: Streptomyces sp. NPDC051561 (assembly GCF_044454195.1). Lineage (NCBI taxonomy): Bacteria > Bacillati > Actinomycetota > Actinomycetes > Kitasatosporales > Streptomycetaceae > Streptomyces > Streptomyces sp. NPDC051561. The sequence goes on from NZ_JBITDM010000002.1 coordinate 546,768, forward strand.
CCGCGTTGCCCGCGAGGGAGTACGTGTAGCCCCAGACGGCGGCCTGCCACATGATCACCATGACGATGAGGATCAGCGGGAACATTCCGGCGAGTTCGGCAGTGACCGCGCCCCGGTCGCCGTGCTCCCGGTGGTCCCGGTGCTCGCGGTCCTTTCGGCCTCGCAGGCCGATCGAGCCGCGGTCGTTGTGTTTGGAGTTGCGGCCTCTGCCGCCCGACGATTCCGTGGTTTTCACGAGTCCCAGCTCCCCTGCGAGTGCCCAGAGTGCTTGCTTGACCGTGCTCCGACTGTCGAGGTCCTGAAGGCGGCCGGCGTCGGCTGCCGACTGGAGTTCCTTGTAGTGGGACGGGATCGCACTGCGGGCGACCCGGGTGCCGGTGATCTTCTCGACCAGGGGCGGCTGGATCTCGGTGTTACGGGTGTGGCGGTTGACGACGGTGGTGGTCTCCTCCGCCTTGCGGATCTGGAGGCGGTCCCAGAGGCGGACCATGCGCTTGGCGGCCCGTACCGCCACGACGTCGGGGGTGACGACCAGGATGGCCTGGTCGGCCATTTCGATCGCGGCGGCGTTGGCGCTGTTCATCTGTGTACCGCAGTCGACGACCACGATCTCGTAGCGGTTGCGGAGAGCGCTGACCACCTGGCGGGCGACCCGGTCGGTGACCTCCTCGCCGCGTTCGCCCTCGGCGGGGGCGAGCAGCAGGCCGAGACCGGTGGCGTGGGTGTAGAGGGCGTCCTGGAGGACGCGGGGGGAGATGTCGGAGATCCCGGCGAGGTCCACGATGGAGCGGCGGAACTGTACGTCGAGGTAGGAGGCGACGTCACCGGACTGGAGGTCGAGGTCGACCAGGGCGACGGTACGGCCGGACGCCCTTGCCGCGAGGGCGAGTTGGACGGCGCACAGGGTGGCGCCCATGCCGCCCTTGGCGCCGGTGACGGTGACCACGGTGCCGCCGGGGCCCGAGAAGACGTCGGGGCCCGCGCCGAGATGGCGGCGGACGCCGACGGACCAGGAGGCGGCGTTCTGGACCCGGCCGGCCAGTTCCTCGTAACTGAGCGGAAGGCCGACGAGGCCCCGGGCGCCGGAGTCCATGGCGGCGGTGAAGAGATGGGGGCTGGCGTCCGCCGAGATGAGGACGACGCCGACGGCGGGGAAGCGCAGGGCTACCTCGCGGATCAGCTCCAACGCGGGGACCGGGCCGATGCGTTCGTGGACGAGGACGACCTCGGGCAGCTCGTCCAGGGACTCCTGGGCGAGGCGCGCGAGGGTGTCCAGGAGCGCGGTCGAGTCCGTGACCGGGTTCGCGGGTTCGGCGTCCGGGAGCTGGCTGAGGAGGGTGATGACGGCGCGGGCGGCGTCCGGGTCGCCCACGGCGGGGAGGATGCGGGTCGTCATGGGGCCGTCCTCACGTTGGGCCGGGGCGGGTGGGGTGCGACTCCGTCGGGGGCCGCCCCCTTGCCCGCCCGTTCCGCCCCCGGGGGGCGGCCCCGCCGCCCAAGCGGGCTGACGAGGGCGGAGGGGGTCGTGGTGGCCGTGGGGTGCACTACTTGTCCCCGGGGAGGTTGTAGATGCGGTCGCGGGGGGTGATGTTGGGGTCGCTGCCGTCGGGGATGCGGGCGAGGCGGACGTGCTGGGCGAAGGATTCGGAGTAGGCGACCCGCTGCGCGTCCAGGGTGGTGAGCGCGAAGGTGATCGGCACGGCTTCCTTCGCCTTGCGGCTGGCGTTGCGCTCGGTGGGCTTGGGCTCCAGGGCGGTGATCTTGCCGACGTCGATGACGCGCGCGCCGGAGACGATGACGCGGGACTCGGCGTTGCCCTTGATGCCCTGCGCGCCGACGACGCCGTCGAAGGTGGCGTAGATGTTGACCCGCGAGCCAGGAGTGATCTTGCCGGCGACGCCCGTCTCGGCGTCGATCATGATGGCGATCTCCTGCTCCCCCTCCTGGAGTTGGGGCTTCCTGACCAGCATGTCGGTCTGGAGGAGCGAGCCCGCCTTGAGCTGGGTGACGGCGATCTTGCCGCGGATCTCGGCCATGTCGGTGATCGCGTTCTGCGAGAGCCAGCGTTTGGGCATCTCGACCTTCTCGAACTGGGCCTCGGTGAGGGTCCGGTACGGGGCGACGTCGCCCTTCAGCCGGTACGCGGTGACCTCGGGGCCGACCTTGGAGTTCACGTCGCGGATCACCGAGAGCACGCCGACGAACGCGCCGATGGCGCACAGGACCGACAGAAGCAGCAGGATGATGCCGCGGCGCTGGCGTGAGTTCATTGTGCGTGCAACCTCGATCAGGAACGTCGGAGCAGGTCAACTGACTGTGCGGAACAGAACAACGGACATTGCGGACCACGGACTTGGAGCGTGGTGGTGCCCGTGGGCGTTACGTGGACCCACGGTTCAGGACACCGGCGGCGTGCTTTTGGTTCTCGGCAGGGGCCACCGGGGCGGAACAGAATCCGCAGCGGTCCCCTATCAGCTGTATTCCGCACCAGTGGCACTGCTCGCGCCGTACCGAGGACACCAGTTGGTAGAGGACCGAGATATCGGGCAGGAACGCCGCGAACTCGACCACCTTGGGCGTCCCCCACCAGGCGGCGGACCCGGCGGGCAGCCCGACCTCGTGAGCGGTCTGGATCTTCCAGGAGGGCGCGAGGGTGTCGGTGACGTACGTGGAGCTCAGCTGACCCCGCCCGAAGGCGAGTTGGGTGGAGAACTCCGGTCCGGCCAGGGTCTCCTCACCGCCGACCTTGATCAACTGCGGTTCGGGATTGGCCAGTACGGCGAACTGGGCGCCCGGCATCCAAGACTTCGCGTGCGCCTTCAGGCTGACCGGAATGCGGTCCAGCTTGGCGACCGTGCCGAGCAGGGCGCCGGCGTACACGTAGTGCGAGAGCAGCCGGGCCGCGGAGGCGACGACACCCGCGCTGAAGTCACAGATGGAGAGCTGGCGGAGCTGGCGGGCGAGGACGGCCACCCCGAGCGGGGGCAGGTCCAGCTTGAGCAGGGCGATGCGGTCGGTCTCCAGGACGGAGCGGACCGCGTGCATGCGCCGTTCGTGGGCGGCCGGGATCGAGGCCGGGTAGAGGGCGACGACGTAACCGTGCCGCTCCAGATGGACGTTCATGTCGGCGAGCGCGGCGTCGAAGGACTGGGCGCTCGGTGGCTGGAGCACGGCTGCCGTCGGGGTCTGGTGATCGCTCGGACTCAGTACCAGGTCGGCACTGGTCACGGCTATCGCTGTCGGCACGTCGATGTCCCCGTTCCCCGTCGCACGCCTACTGCACGTCGCTCACCTGTGGCGCTTGTTGCCGTTCGCTCGCCCGTTCCCCTCACATGTGCTGCCTCAGCACTTTAACCACGTCATACGTGGTAGAGAACCGCTTCCATGGATCCCGCACGCCTCCGTAACTGACTTGAGTCGCACAGAAGTTGCCTCACGGAGCGGGTTCATCCCACTCCGCTTAGATACCGGAAGGCGGGATGACAGCATGTCGTGAATGGGCTACCGCTTGTGATCATGGGTTCCGTTTAGGACCAGCGGGAGAGACTTTCCGGCCATACTTCAGGCCCCGGGGGCCGGTGATCCGCTTGACATCGGGAGGGGGGCGAACAAATTTTGGGTATTCCGTCCCGTCGCACCCGTTTTGGAGCCATCAAGTGGTCAGAACCCTCCGCCGCCGTCCTCACTCCCCTTCCCGGTTCGCGGTCGGCGCCGTGGCGACGACCGTAACGGCCGTGCTGGTGGGGGTGTTGGGGGCGTGTTCGGACGGGGGCGGCGGGGGTAACGGGGGCGGGGGCAATGGGGGCGGCAGCAAGGAACCCGTCCGGAAGGCCGCCGGGGCGCCCCAGGTCCCCGCGCACGCGCTCACCGGCTACTGGCAGAACTTCACCAGCGAGGGCACCAAGGCCCAGAAGCTGTCCGAGGTCCCCGACGCGTACGACATCATCGCGGTCTCCTTCGCGGACGCCGCCGGGAAGGACGCCCCGAGCGGCGAGGTCGGCTTCGAGCTGGCCTCGGACGCGCTGGGCGGGTACACCGTCGACGAGTTCAAGGCGGACATCAAGGCCAAGCACGACAAGGGCAGGATGGTGATCGTCTCGGTCGGCGGCGAGCACGGCACGGTCGAGGTGAAGGACAAGGCGGCCGCGGACCGGTTCGCGGCCTCGGTGCACCGGCTGATGACGGTGTACGGCTTCGACGGGGTCGACATCGACACCGAGAACGACGGCTTCGAGGCCGAGTTCATGATCGACGCGCTGAAGTCGCTGCGCGCGAAGGCGGGCGAGCGCTTCGTGCTGACGATGGCCCCGCAGACCGTCGACATGCAGGACACCAAGAGCGAGTACTTCAAGGCCGCGCTCGGCACCAAGGACTTCCTGACGGCTGTCAACACCCAGTACTACAACAGCGGTTCGATGCTCGGCTGCGACGGCGAGTCCTACCAGCAGGGCTCGGTGGACTTCATCGTCGCGCTCGCCTGCATCCCGCTGAAGAGCGGCCTCGACCCGTCCCAGGTGGGCCTCGGCCTGCCCACCAACAAGGACAGCGCCGAGGCGGGTTACGTCGAACCGGCGACGGTCACCCGGGCGCTGGACTGCCTGACCAGGGGCACCGGCTGCGGCAAGTTCAAGCCGGAGAAGACGTACCCGACGCTGCGCGGGGCGATGGCGTGGTCGACGAACTGGGACGCGACGTACGGCAATGAGTGGTCGAAGGCGGTCGGGGGGCATGTGCGGCGGCTGCCGTAGATCCATGCGCTCCTGGGGTACGCCGGAGGGGCCCACCGCGGGTGTGCGGCGGGCCCCTCCGGTTTCGTACCACTCAGTCTTCGTACCACTCGGTGTTCGTACCACTCGGAACGGTCTCAGAACAGGTCGATGATCTGCTGCACGCACAACACCACGAACAGCAGCCCGCTCACCGCGAGCAGCACATTGCTGAGGATGCCGTTGCGCCACTCGGACGGCGTGCGCGAGGAGTTGAGCAGCCAGAGCAGGGTCAGCGCGAGGAACGGCATGAAGAACGCGCCGAGCACGCCGTAGACCACGACCAGGCCGAACGGCTGGTCCAGCCAGAGCAGCGCCATCGGCGGGAAGGTCAGCCAGAGCGCGTACGCCCGGAACGGGACGGACTTCTCGCGCTTGCCCTCCGCGACCTCGGCCGCGGCGCCCGCCTCGACCGGCACCCCTGCCCGCTCCTTGCGGAACCGCTCCACGAAGTCCGCGAACATCAGGCTCACCCCGTGCCACACCCCGATCAGGGACGAGAAGGAGGTGGCGAAGAAGCCGACGAGGAAGAGCTTGGCGGTGGTCGCCCCGAAGCGCTGTTCCAGGATCTTGCCGAGATCGATCAGCCCCTTGTCGCCCTTGGTGAGCGCCAGGTGGGAGGAGTGCAGCAGCTCGGCGCCGACGATCAGCATGGCGACGACGAAGATGCCGGTGGTGATGTAGGCGACCCGGTTGTCGAGGCGCATCACCTTCATCCAGGAGGAGTTGGTCCAGCCCTTGGCGTTCACCCAGTAGCCGTACGCGGCCATGGTGATGGTTCCGCCGACGCCGCCGATGAGACCGAGGGTGTAGAGCAGCGACCCGTCCGGCAGGACCGGCGCGAGGCCCGCGAAGGACTTGCCGACGGACGGGCCGACCCGGATCGCGACGTACACCACGACCACGAACATGACGCCGACCAGCACCGTCATGACCTTCTCGAACACCGCGTACCGGTTGAACCAGACGAAGGCCAGTCCGATCACACCGCAGAGGATCGCCCAGAACTTGAGGCTCGGCCCCTCCGGGAAGAGCGCCACGATCGGCAGGGCGGAGGACGACATGGCGGTCGCGCCGTAGATGAAGCCCCAGATGACGACGTAGATCGCGAAGTACCAGGTGGTCCACTGCCCGAGGGTGCGCCATCCTTCGAAGAGGGTGCGTCCGGTGGCCAGGTGCCAGCGGCCGGTGGCCTCGGCCAGTGCGATCTTGACGACGCAGCCGATGACGGCGGCCCACATGAGCGTGTAGCCGAACTTGCTGCCCGCGATGAGGGTGGCGACGAGGTCGCCGGCGCCGACACCGGTGGCGGCCACGACGATGCCGGGACCGATGTACTTCCAACTGGATTTACGAGGGCTGCCGGCGGCGGTCTCCGGGGGCGCCGTACCGCCAACTCCCCGGCTGCCACTGCCCTGCACACTGTCCGCCATGCTGCCGTACCTCCCGCTCGTCCCCCTGATGAACTTCGATCACCAAAGCGGGCGGGGACGGTGAGATGCAAGGGGCCGGGCCGATTCGTCTCCGGATCGCAGTACCGGATCGCCGTCGTGGCTGGTCAGTGCGGGCGGTAAACGCTGATGACATACGAAATCTCGGCCAGCCACCGCTGGAGGATCTGCGCCTTGCGGGCATCCACCACGCACTCGAAGAAGCGGCCGTCGGGCAGGATCACCGCGACCATCAGCATCTGTCCGGCGGGGCTGGGCCGGAACTGGACGTTGCTCAGGTCCCGCCAACCGAAGTCGATCGTGCGGCCGTTGGCCTCGAAGGAGACACCGGCGGAGTCGATGACAACGGCGCGGTGCTTGTCGGCGGCGAGGAAGTCGGGGCCGGGGGGCGGGGGTGCGGGGGCGCCGTAGGCGGGGGCCGGGTTGTTGTACGGGTGGGGCTGGGGGGTTTGGTGCGGGTGGGGCTGGGGGGTTCCGTACGGGGTGCTCGGGGGACCGTACGCGGGGGGCGGCGGGCCGAACCCGTCCGGGGGGAGAGACATGGTGGCCAGTATGGCGGGCGGGGTCGTCGGACCCCGCCCGCCCCCGCTAGAGGACCAGCGTCAGGAGGGCCGCGACCGCGAAGCCGGCGACGGAGAGGACGGTTTCGAGGACGGTCCAGGACTTCAGGGTGTCTCGTTCCGAGATGCCGAAGTACTTGGCGACCATCCAGAAGCCGCCGTCGTTGACGTGCGAGGCGAAGATCGAACCGGCCGAGATCGCCATGATGATCAGGGCGAGCTGAGGCTGGGAGAGGTCCTGGCCTTCGACCAGGGGGACGACGATGCCGGCGGTGGTGACGATGGCGACCGTTGCCGAGCCCTGGGCGACCCTCAGGACCACCGAGATCAGGTAGGCCAGGACGATGACGGGGAGGCCGACGTCGTTGAAGGTCTTGGCGAGGGCGTCGGCGATGCCGCTGCCCTTGAGGACCGCGCCGAAGATGCCGCCCGCGCCGACGACCAGAAGGATGTTGCCGATCGGCTTGAGGGAGGCGGTGGAGACCTGTTCCAGGGACTTGCGCGACCAGCCGCGGCGGATGCCGAGCAGGTAGTAGGCGAGGAACAGGGCGATGGTGAGGGCGACGAAGGGGTTGCCGAAGAACTCGATCACCGAGCGGAGGGTGGACTCCGCCATGGAGATGGAGGAGAAGGTGGCGCCCAGGATGAGGACCAGGGGGGTGCCGATGATGGCGAGGACGGTGCCGAGGGAGACCGGGGTCTCGCGGGGCTCGATGCCGGAGGCCTGCTGTTCGGCGACGACTGCCGCCTTGGCGTCCTCGGCGGCCTCGACCATGTCCTGCGGGACGGGGACGAAGATCCGCTTGCCGATCCAGGCGCCGTACGCCCAGGCGGCGAGGACGGCCGGGATGCCGACCACGATGCCCATCATGATGACCCAGCCGAGGGACACCTTGAACAGGCCGGCCGCGGCGACCGGGCCCGGGTGCGGGGGCAGGAACGCGTGGGTCATCGAGAGACCGGCGAGCAGCGGCATCGCGTAGAGGAGCACCGACTTGCCGGAGCGCTTGGCGGCGGCGTAGACGAGCGGCGCGAGGACGAAGATGCCGACGTCGAAGAAGACCGGGATGCCGAAGATGAGGCCGGTCATGCCCATCGCGAGGGGGGCGCGCTTCTCGCCGAAGAGGGCGAGCAGGCGGGAGGCCAGTACCTGGGCGCCGCCGCTGACTTCGAGGATCGCGCCGAGCATGGTGCCGAGGCCGATGATGATCGCCACGTGGCCGAGGATGCCGCCCATTCCGGATTCGATCACGGAGGGGATGGCGGACTTCTGGACCGTGCCGAAGAGCTCGGTGACGGAGAGTCCGGCGGCGAGGCCGACGGCTATGGAGACCGCCAGGAGGGCCACGAAGGGCTGGAGCCTGATCTTGATGATCAGGAGGAGGAGCAGGGCGATACCCAGGGCGGCCACGGTGAGGAGGCCGGGGGTGCCGGGGATCAGGGTGAGGAGGCCGCCGGTGTGGGGCGTCTTGGGTGGGTCGGCGGCGGCGAGGGGGAGGAGGGAGAGTGGTGCCGTGAGGTGCATGTGCGGTCAACTCCGGTCGGTCCGGGGGGACTTCGGGGCAGGGAGGAGCACGGGACGGCGGTCCGCGGTGGGGGAGGCGGGGTGTCGTACCGGGGTGCATGCGGGTCAGCGGGGGTGGGGTGTGGTGCGGGGGTACGGGGGCGGGGTGGGCCGGGGCGGGCGGGGTGCGACTCCCTGGGGGCCGCCCCCTTGCCCGCCCGTTCCCCCCCCCGGGGGGGGCGGCCCCGCCGCCCAAGCGGGCTGAGGTAATGCGGGGCCGCGGGGAAGGGAGAAGGGGCTCAGCCCAGGACCGCGAGGGCGTCGATTTCGATGAGGAGGCCGGCGGGGAGGCCGACGTAGACGGTGGTGCGGGCGGAGGGGGCTTCCTTGAGGTCCGCGAAGTACTCGTTGTAGAGCGCGTTGAGCTCGGCGAAGTGCGAGGTGTCGGTGAGGTAGACGCGCATCATCATCACGTCGTCCCAGGTGGCGCCGCCCTCTTCGAGGATCGCCTTGACGTTGGCGAAGGTCTGGAGGGTCTGCTCGCGCAGGGTGGGACCGGCCGGGGTGGGGGCCTGGCCCTCGACGGCCGGGAGGAAGCCGACCTGACCGGCGACCTGGAGGATGTTGCCCTTGCGCACACCGTGCGAGAACCTGGCCGGCGGGGCGGTGTGGGTGGAGGGGGTGAGCGCGGTCTTTTCGAGCTTGGTCATGAACTTGCCTTTTTCTGGGGAGTGTCGGGGGAACCGGTGGTGTGGGACACGGCTCCGGAGGGAGATTCCCCGGAGCCGGAGTATTCGCGGCTGATGGCTTCAGCGGTACGGCGGACCAGCGGGAGGAGGGTGAGGAGTTCCTCCGCGGTGACGACCACATTGGGCGCGGACATCGACATGGCGGCGATCACCTTGCCGTCCGCACCCCGGATGGGGGCCCCGATGCAGTTGATGGACTCCTCGTGGCCACCGAGGTCGGTGGCCCAGCCCTGCTCCCGCACCAGGGTCAACTCGCGCAGGAACGCCGTGGAGTTGAGGATGGAGCGGGCCGTGTACCTGGGGTATTCGAGCTTCTCGGCGATGGCGCGCCGCTCCGGCTCGGGGAGGTCCGCGAGGAGGAGCTTGGCCACGGCGGCGACGGTGATCGCGACCGGTTTGCCGATGCGCGAGTACATCCGCACCGGGTAGCGGCTTTCCACCTTGTCGATGTACAGAACCTCACCCTCCTCGCGCACCGCGAGGTGGATGGTGTGCCCGCACTCGGCGTTCAGCTCCTGGAGGTACGGGTGCGCGATGTCCCGTACGTCCAGGTTCTCCACCGCCTCCTGGGCGAGTGCGAAGAGGCGCGCGCCGAGGCGGTAGCGCTGGTCCTGCTGGCGGTGGACCAGGCCGTGCTCGTGGAGGGTGCGGAGCAGGCGCAGGGCGGTGGACTTGTGGACACCAAGCCGCTCGGCGACCTGACCGAGGTCGGCGGGACCCTGCGCGAGCAGGGGCAGGATGCTGAGTGCGCGGTCGACTGTCTGACTCATGCCGTACGTACCTCCTGATGCTGCCGACCGGTCCACCCGGGGCCGAGACGAAGTGTCTCCCAGGCGTCGGGGGCGAGTGCGGCCAGTTGATCCGCGTGGGCGCGGACGGGGGGTTCGGCCACGTCGCCGGGGACGGTGAGCGCGGCGGCGGCCATCAGGTGGCCGTGCCGCAGCCGCAGCGGTACGTCGAGATCGCGGAGGGTCGCGGAGAGGAACCCGGCGGCGAAGGCGTCGCCCGCCCCGACCGGGGCCACCACGTCGACCACGGGTGCGGGGACGGCGTACACCTCCCCCTCCCCCACGAAGGCCGTCGCGCCCGACGCGCCCTGCTTGACCACCAGGACCGCCGGTTCCGGCAGCGCCGCGCGGACCGCGTGCACCCCGCCCCGTATCCCCCAGGCAGCCTCCGCCTCGTCCTCTCCGACGAAGACCAGGTCCGCGCGGCGGGCCAGGTCGAGGAGTACGGAGGCGCCGTCGCAGTCCGGACCCTCGCCACCGGCCGGGCCCCACAGGCTGGGCCGGTAGTTGACGTCGAAGGAGAGGAGGGGGCGGCCGGCCGAGGGCTCGCACAGGGTGCGCATCAGGGCGAGGCAGTCGGGCGAGAGGGCGGCGGTGATGCCGGAGAGGTGGAGGATGCGGGTGGCGTGCACGGACGCGCGCGGGACGGTGTCCGGGGACATGGCGGAGGCGGCGGATCCGGCCCGGTAGTAGACCACCTCGTGGTCGGCGTCCTCACGGTCGTCGGCCGTGCGGAAGTAGACACCGGTGGGGCGGTGCGGGTCGCGGGTGACGGAGGTGACATCGACCCCGTACGCCCCGATCGCTTCGAGGAGGTGGGTGCCGAAGCCGTCCGCACCCACCCGGCTGACCCACTTCGCCGCATGCCCGGTCAGGGCGAGCGCGCAGGCCACATTGGACTCGGCGCCGCCGATGGTGCGGCCGAAGGACGGGACGTCGGCGAGACGTCCCGGGCGGGAGGGGAGGAAGGTGACCATGGACTCGCCGAGACAGGCGACGTCGGTGGCTCCTGGCTGTTGTGCAGGCACGGCTCGGATGTTAGACATCGGTGAGCGATATACGCAATGGCCGTTGCATTATTTGCAACGGTCTGGAGGGAGGCACCCGCCATGGGAGTTACGTCGGACGCTGTGCAGCGGCTCGCGCAGGAACCCGTGACCCACCGCTTCAAGGCGCTCCCGCCGGACGCGGAGGCCGCCGGTCTCACCGTCGGCGCACTGGCCGCCGAACGCCGCAGCGTCTTCGACGGCGGTTTCACCACTCCCCTGCTGGCCCTCTCCGCCGAGTCCCTCGACCACAACCTGGCACTCCTGGAGACCTACGCCGAGCGCCACTCCCTGGCCTTCGCCCCGCACGGCAAGACCTCCATGTCCCCGCAGCTCTTCGAGCGCCAACTGGCGCGCGGAGCCTGGGGAATCACGGCCGCCGTCCCGCACCAGGCGCGGGTCTACCGGGCGTACGGAATCCAGCGGATCTTCCTCGCCAACGAGGTCGTCGACGCGGCCGCGCTGCGCTGGATCGCGGGCGAGCTGGACGCCGACCCCGACTTCCGGATGGTCGTGTACGTCGACTCGGTGCGCGGCGTCGAGCTGATGGACGAGGCGCTGCGCACGGCCGGGGCCTCGCGCCCGCTGGACGTGGTGGTGGAGCTGGGCGCCGGCGAGGGCGCGCGCACCGGGGTCCGTACCGTCGCGGAGTGCGGGGAGGTCGCCGACGCGGTGGCCGCCACCGGCACGCTGCGGCTGGTGGGTGTCGCCGGGTACGAGGGCGAGGTGCCGCAGGCGGACGGCGAACGGGTCCGCACCTGGCTGCGCCAACTGGTGTCGCTGGCGCGGGAGTTCGACCTCCGCAGGCGGTTCGACGGGGTCGACGAGATCGTGATCAGCGCGGGCGGCAGCGCCTGGTTCGACGCGGTCGCCGAGGTCTTCGCTCAGATCCCGGAGCTGTCGCGGCCGGTGCTGAAGCTGCTGCGCTCGGGTGCGTACGTCTCGCACGACGACGGCCACTACAAGGAGCTGACCCCCTTCAACCGGGTACCGGAGGAAGGCTCGCTGCAGCCCGCGTTCCGGCTGTGGGCGCAGGTGGTGTCGCGGCCGACCCCGGCGCAGGCCTTCATCAACGCGGGGAAGCGGGACGCGGCGTACGACCTGCATCTTCCCGAGGCCCAGGTGGTCCGCTCGGCGCGCGACGGCAAGATCCGCCCGGCGGACGGGATCGCCGTCACCGGCCTCTCCGACCAGCACGGCTGGCTGACCACGGACGCGGGCGCACGCCTGGAGGTGGGCGACTGGGTCGGTCTCGGGATGTCCCACCCGTGCACGATCTTCGACAAGTGGCAGCTGATTCCGGTGGTGGACGCGGACGGCACGGTCGTCGAGTTCGTCCGCACGTTCTTCTAGGAGGGTTGTCGTGGATCTCGCAATACGTGGGGCACGGGTCGTCGACGGGTCGGGCGGGGAGTCGTACCTCGCCGACGTGGGCATCACCGACGGCCGCATCACCACCATCGCCCGTGGCGAACGGCTGACCGCCCGGCGGGTGCTGGACGCCGACGGGCTCGCCCTCTCCCCCGGCTTCATCGACATGCACGCCCACTCCGACCTGGCACTCCTGCGCGACCCCGACCACAGCGCGAAGGCCGCGCAGGGGGTCACCCTGGAGGTCCTGGGGCAGGACGGGCTCAGTTACGCCCCGGTGGACGACCGCACCCTCACCGAGGTCCGCGCGGCGATCACCGGCTGGAACGGTGACGGCTCGGACATCGATTTCGACTGGCGCACGGTCGGCGAGTACCTGGACCGCCTCGACCGCAACTTCGGCGGACAGGGCATCGCGGTCAACGCCGCGTACCTGATCCCGCAGGGGACGGTACGGATGTACGCCGTCGGCTGGGACGACCGGCCCACCACCCCCGAACAGCTCGCCCTGATGCGGCAGTTGGTCGCGGAGGGCATGGAGCAGGGGGCGGTCGGCATGTCGTCCGGGCTGACCTACACGCCTGGCATGTACGCCGACGACGCCGAGCTGACCGAGCTGTGCCGGGTGGTGGCGTCGTACGACGGCTACTACTGCCCGCACCACCGCTCCTACGGGGCGGGCGCGCTGGCGGCGTACGAGGAAATGGTGGAGCTGACCCGCAGTGCGGGCTGTGCGCTGCACCTGGCGCACGCCACCATGAACTTCGGCGTGAACAAGGGGAAGGCACCGGACCTCCTCGCCCTGCTGGACGCGGCACTGGCGGGCGGGGCGGACATCAGCCTCGACACCTACCCCTACACCCCCGGCTGTACGACGCTGGCGGCGATGCTGCCGAGCTGGGCGAGCGAGGGCGGGCCCGAGGCGATTCTGGGGCGGCTGCGGGACGACGGGACGGCGGAGAAGATCCGCCACCACCTGGAGGAGATCGGGTCCGACGGGTGCCACGGGGTGCCGATCGAGTGGGACACCATCGAGATCTCCGGGGTGTCGGACCCGGGGCTGGCGGGATGCGTCGGCAAGACGATCGCGGATTCGGCGGTGGCACGCGGCGAGACGCCGTGGACCACCGCGCGGCGGCTGCTGCTCAACGACCGGCTCGGGTCGACGATCCTTCAGCACGTCGGGCACGAGGAGAACGTGCGGGCGATCATGCAGCACCGGGTGCACACCGGGGGCAGCGACGGAATTCTCCAGGGCTACAAACCGCACCCGCGCGCCTATGGCACCTTCCCGCAGTATCTCGGCCGCTACGCAAGGGAGTTGGGAATCCTCTCCCTTGAGGAGACGGTCGCCCATCTGACGTCCCGGCCGGCGGCCCGGCTGCGGCTGGCGGACCGGGGGCTGGTGCGGGAGGGGTACCGGGCGGACCTGGTGCTCTTTGATCCGCAGACGGTGGCGGCGGGGTCGACCTTCGAGGCGCCGAGGACCCTGCCGACCGGAATTCCGCATGTGCTGATCGACGGGAAGTTCGTGATCGAGGACGGGCGTCGCACGGACGTGCTGGCGGGGCGGGCGGTGCGGAGGGCGACGAGGACATAAGAGGTGCCCGGGGGCGGCCGGCGCCTCGCCGCGGGGGGCGTGATGTATGCCACCCGGGCGGGGCGCGGCGGGTGGATTCTTAGCCGACCGGTGGGCGGGCCCTGAGTTTCGGCGGGCCGGGGCGGGCGTGCACTTTGCGATGGAAGACGTGAAGTGGGCGGTTCCCACGATGGTGGGGGGAACGGGTACGTAATCCCGGGCATGGCTGGTCACACGCCCGTAAGCTCGCCGTCATGCAGGTGATCCAGTCAACGAAGCTCGCCAACGTCTGTTACGAAATCCGGGGACCGGTGCTTGAGGAGGCGATGCGGCTGGAGGCGGCCGGACACCGCATTCTCAAGCTGAACACCGGGAACCCGGCGGCCTTCGGGTTCGAGTGCCCGCCCGAGATCCTGGAGGACATCCTCCGCAATCTCGGCACGGCGCACGGGTACGGGGACGCGAAGGGGCTGCTGTCCGCACGGCGGGCGGTGATGCAGCACTACCAGACCAAGAACATCGACCTCGACGTCGAGGACATTTACCTTGGCAACGGGGTCTCCGAGCTGATCCAGATGTCGATGCAGGCGCTGCTCGACGACGGCGACGAGGTGCTGGTCCCGGCGCCGGACTATCCGCTGTGGACGGCGTCGGTCTCGCTGGCCGGCGGTACGGCCGTGCACTACCGGTGCGACGAGCAGGCCGACTGGATGCCGGATCTCGCGGACATCGAGCGGAAGATCACGGACCGCACCAAGGCACTCGTCATCATCAACCCGAACAATCCGACGGGTGCGGTGTACGACGACGAGATGCTCCGGGGGCTGACGGAGATCGCTCGCCGGCACAACCTGATCGTGTGCTCCGACGAGATCTACGACCGCATCCTGTACGACGGTGCGACGCACACGCCGACTGCGGCGATCGCTCCCGACCTGATGGTGCTGACCTTCAACGGGCTGTCGAAGAACTACCGGGTGGCCGGGTACCGCAGCGGCTGGATGGCGGTGTGCGGGCCCAAGGCCCACGCCTCCTCCTACATCGAGGGTCTGACGATCCTCGCCAATATGCGGCTCTGCGCCAACATGCCCTCGCAGCACGCGGTGGCCACCGCACTCGGCGGGCGGCAGTCGATCGACGATCTGGTGCTGCCCGGCGGGCGGATCCTGGAGCAGCGGGACACGGCGTACGACCTGCTCACCCGGATTCCGGGCGTGACGTGCGTCAAGCCGAAGGGGGCGCTGTACCTCTTCCCGCGCCTCGACCCGAAGGTCTACAAGATCAAGGACGACCGGCAGATGGTCCTGGACCTGCTGCGGGCCGAGAAGATCATGGTGGTGCACGGGACCGGGTTCAACTGGCCGGAGCCGGACCACTTCCGCGTGGTGACGCTGCCCGCGGCGGCGGAACTGGCGGACGCGGTGACCCGGATCGGGAACTTCCTGGAGGGTTACGGGCAGCACTGAGGGCGCCCTGTGCCGGGAGTCGCGCTCCGGCGGCACCCCTCTTCCGGCCTTCTGCTCGGACACCTCCCCACGGCCCTCTGTTCCGGTCCCTCCCCCACTTTCCTGACTTCGGTCAACTTTAGACACGTTCTAAGCTAGGATGGTCTCCTGTCGCTCGACGCCAGGAGGCCATCCGTCATGTACGAACCGATCCGCACCAAGTCGGTCCACTCCATGGGCGCCGACGACTCCCGCTATCCGCACCGCTCGCGCGAGGAGGAGCTGGACATCCAGCTCGCCGGGCACCTGTCGGCACTGCTCGCGGTGACCGACGAGCTGGGCCTGGACGCCGAGGCCGACCGGATCGCCGTACAGGTGGCCCGGCTGCGGGGCGCCCCGCCGGCCAGGCATGCGGGCCACCGCCGTGACACTCCGGCGTCCCTGCACCGCCGCGCCCACGCCCTGGCCGGACGCGCCCTGGTCGTCGCCGCCTCCCGCGCGGACACGGCCGCCGCGATTCTCGCCGCCCAGCGCATGGACGCCCACTCCGCCGCGACCGAGGCACCGGTCGCCACCCCCTGATCGGCCCCGGCCCGCGCCCGCGGAGGCGCGCGGGCCGGGTGCCACCCCCTCCCCCGCCCCGGCATCCCCGAAGGGCCCGCTCCGGTTGCGTTCCGGGATCGGACGTACACCCCGCGTTCATCCAAGTCCGTCCGGAATGTGGGTTTCCGGGAGCACTCTGCGGGTGTGAGACGCATTCTGGGAATCGTCCTGGCGGTGCTGTTGGTCGGCGGTGTGGCAGTGGCCGTCGTGGCAGGTCGCGGTGAACAGGGCACGGGCACAGGCCCGGGCACGGCAACGAAGACCGTGCGTGGAGTGGTGGGGTCGGAGAAGGCGGAGTTCTTCGCCGACCCCGAGGTGGTGGAAGCCCTTGCTGCCGAGGGTTACACCGTGAAGGCGGAGACTTCGGGCTCTTGGGCCATGGAGCAACTGCCCCTGAAGGGCTATGACTTCGTGTTTCCGGCGAGCAAGGGGCCGGCCGACGAACTGCGGAGGAAGACGGGGGCGGGCGGGGGGCCGATACGGCCGTTCTACTCGCCGCTGGTGGTGGTCGCGCACGGGAGCGCCGCGAAGGTGCTGGCCGATGCGGGTCTTGTGACGTTACGGGGGAAGAGCTCCGGGACGTTGCGGATGAAGCGGTTTCTGGACGCGGCGGGCCAGGGGCGGACCTGGCAGCAGCTCAAGGGGGCTGAGAAGTACGGGGAGTTGGGCGGCACGGTGTTCGTGTCGACGACGGATCCGGGGGCTTCGAGTTCGGGAGCGTTGTATCTGGCGGCCGCTTCGTACGTCGCGGACGGCGGGCGGGTGGCCGACGGGGACGCGGCGGTGGGGCGGACGGCTCCGCTGCTGCGCCGGCTCATCTCCGTACAGGGGGCTCAGCAGACCAGCAGTGACGCACCGTTCCGGGACTTCGTGAGCGGGGTGGGCAATCCGCTGGTGCTGGTCTACGAGTCGCAGGTGGCTTCCCTGCTGATGAAGCGCCAGGGGGCCGGGGACCTGGTCGTGCTGTATCCGGACACGACGGTGAGCAGCGACCACACGGTGGTGCCGATTACTCAACTCGGGCGCGAGGTCGGGGAGTTGCTGGTGAGTGACGCCCGGTTGCGGAAGCTGGCCGTGCGGCACGGGTTCCGGCCGCAGGGGGCGCCGGGTGAGTTCGCGGCGGCGACCGCGCCGTACGACGCACATCTGAATCGGACGTTGAGCGGAGTGCGCCAGGCGCCCGTGCCCACCTCGGTGGTGCTGCACGCACTGGCCCGGCGCGCACAGGGGGGTTCGTGATGACGACAGCCGAGACACCGCTGGTGCTGACACCGCCGGAGCCGGTGGCGCCGGTGCGGGTGGAGCAGGCCGCCGGGCTGGTACCGGTGGACGCGGGCGTACGGGAGGAGATGGCGCGGCGGGCCGCCGAGTACGTGGACTCGCTGGCCGGGCTGGACGCGCGGTCACCGGAGTTCGCGTCGCGGATCGGGGAGATCGCCACGCTGGGAGGCGGCGAGATCCGGGGGGCCGCACAGCAGTCGAACCGGATGCTGGACCGGACCCTCAGGTCCCTGGCGGGCGAGGGCGAGGACGCGCAGACACGGGTCGGCTCCTCGCTGGCCGAACTGCGGCGCACGGTCGAGGACCTGGACCCGAGGGACAGTCCGGCGCGTGGCGCGAGGAAGCTGCTCGCGAAGCTGCCGGGTGGCAATCGGCTGCGGGACCACGTCGCCAAGTACGCCTCCGCACAAGCGACGTTGAACCGGATCGTGGGGTCGCTCAAGGGCGGCCAGGACGAGCTGCGGCGCGACAACGCCGCGCTGCACACCGAGCGGGGGCGCCTGTGGGACACCATGGGCAAGCTCCAGGAGTACGTGGTGCTGACCGAGGCGCTGGACGCGGCGGTCGAACAGCGGGTGGTGGCCGTGGAGACGGCCGGGGACGCGGGGCAGGCGGACGCGCTGCGGGTCGATGTGCTGTTCCCGGTGCGGCAGAAGCAGCAGGATCTGCTGACGCAGCTGGCCGTGTGCGCCCAGGGATACCTGGCCATGGATGTGGTGCGGCGCAACAACGACGAGCTGATCAAGGGCGTCGACCGGGCCGCGACCACCACCGTGACCGCGCTGCGGATCGCCGTGATGCTGGCCGCCGCGCTGGAGAACCAGAAGAAGGTGGTCGAGCAGGTCAACGCCCTGCGCGGGACGACCGAGGGGCTGATCAGGGACAACGCGACGATGCTGGGCGACAGGAGCGGGGAGATCCAGCGGATCGCGGCCGATCCGGCGGTGGGCGCGGAGACCCTGCGGGTCGCGTTCCGGGAGATCTTCTCGACGCTGGACACCATCGACACGTACAAGCTGCGGGCGACCGAGGCGATGGCGACGACGGTGGAGTCGCTGTCGGGCGAACTGGCGGCCGCCAGTGATTACTTGGAGCGCTCGCGCAACCGCGAGTCCGGCGAGGGGCGTCCGCGGTGAGGCCTGCGGTGAGGGGACGTGCGTGGGCGGGCGCCCTGGCGCTCGTACTGCTGGGGGCGGCCGGCTGCTCGGGAGACGGCGGGGGCGGGGGCGGTGCGCCGCCCGATGACCGGTCGGCACGGGCCGGCACGCTGCGGGTGCTGGCGTCGAGCGAGCTGGCCGACATGGCTCCGGTACTCGAAAATGCCAGGCGCAGTACGGGAGTTGAGGTACGTCCCACCTGGACCGGGACGCTCGACGCGGTCGAGCAGATCGCTTCCGGGAAGGCGGACGGGGCGTACGACGCGGTCTGGCTGTCGTCCAACGACTCGCTGCGGCTGCGGCCGGAAGCGGCCGGGAGGCTGACCTCGGAGACCTCGGTGATGACCTCGCCGGTGGCGATCGGGGTGCGGGACTCGGCCATCCGCCGGCTGGGGTGGTCGACGGACCGGGTGAGCTGGGCGGATGTGCACCGGGCGGTGGCGCAGAAGCGGCTGACGTACGGAATGAGTGACCCGGTGCGTTCCCACTCGGGCTTCGCGGCGCTGGTTTCGGTGGCCTCCGCGCTGTCCGGGGCGCAGGGGGCGCTGAGCGACGCGGACGTGCGGAAGGCGGCGCCCCGGATGAAGGAGTTCTTCGCCGGGCAGGAGCTGACCTCGGGTTCCTCCGGGTGGCTGGCACAGGCGTACACCCGGCGCGGGAACGTGGACGCGCTGATCAACTACGAGTCCGTACTGCTGAGCATGGACCGGGACGGCCGGAGCGACCGGGACGGGCTGACCGTGATCCGCCCCAAGGACGGGGTGGTGACGGCCGACTACCCGTTCTCGACCCTGACTTCGGCGTCCGCGCGGGCCAAGGAGGACGGGGCGAAGCTGACCGGGTATCTGCGGTCGGCGGCGGCGCAGCGGGAGCTGGCGTCGACGACGTTCCGGCGGCCGGTGGTCGGGGCGACCGGTGCCGCCGACCGGCGGGAGCTGCCGTTCCCGGGGTCGCGGTCGGTGGCGGACGGGCTGCTCGCCTCGTACGAGAACGTACTGCGGCGGCCCTCGCGCACCGTGTACGTGCTGGACACCTCCGGGTCGATGAGGGGCAAGCGGCTGGAGGAACTGAAGGACGCGCTCGGCCGGCTGACCGGGACCGCCGGTTCCCCGGTGGGGCGGCGGTTCCGGGATCGTGAGGAGGTGACGCTGATGCCGTTCGGGTCGGCGGTCAAGGAGGTGGTGCGGCAGACGGTGGACCCGGTGCGGCCCGCCGCCGCACTCGACGCGATCCGGGGGGCCTCGCAGGCGCTGGAGGCAGCGGGCGGCACCGCGATCTACAGCAGTCTGCGCGAGGCGTACGAGCGGCTGGGCCCGCGCGGCGCCGCCTTCACCAGCGTCGTGCTGATGACGGACGGCCAGAACACCGGCGGGGCGTCGGCTTCCGACTTCGACGCGTACTACGCGGGGCTGCCCGCCGACCGGCGCGGCACCCCGGTGTTCCCGGTGCTGTTCGGGGACTCCGACCGCAAGGAGCTGGAGCACCTCGCCGCTCTGACCGGAGGGCAGCTCTTCGACGCGCGGTCGGGGTCGCTGGACCGGGCCTTCGAGGAGATCCGTGGATACCAGTAGGCGGCGGGTGTCGCGGGACAAGGGGCGGGTGTGGCGGTACGTGGAGTCCGGCAGGAACCTCGCCGGCTGCGCGGGCGGCCTCGCCGGGCTCGCGCTGACCTTCACCGGGGTGTCCGGGGCGTACTGGCCGCTGGTCGTCGTCGGACTCTACGGGGCGGGCGCGCTGATCGCCCCGCCCGAGCGGCTCGCCGTACCGCACTTCCCCGACGCGGCCGAGCAACTGGGGGTTCTGCGCGAGGACTTCGGGCGTTTGCGGGAGTACGTGGCTTCGGTGGAGCTGCCGCCCGCCGCGCACGGGAGGGCGGTGGAGCTGGACGGGCTGCTCGGCGCGCTGCTCGGCCACGAGGAGTGGGCGAGCGACCCGGACGGGTTCCATGTGCTGACGCGGGCGGTGCGGGAGGACGTGCCGGAGGCGGTGGACACGTATCTGCGGGCGCGGTGGTGGACCCGGTTCACGGCGTCGGGTGAGCCACCGGAGCGGCTGCTGGAGCATCAACTGGGTTTGGTGCAAAGGGAGTTGGCGGGGGTGGCGGAGGGGCTGCGGGACGCGGTGGAGCGGCAGCGGGAGTCGCACACCTATGTGCTGGAGGAGCGGAGTGACACCGGGGGTGGGGGTGCCAGTGGGGCCGGGCTGCGTGGTCCTGCCGGGAAAAGGAGGCGGCCCCCGATGCCGTGAGGGGGCTCCGGGGGCCGTGCCGCTGCTCGTTCCGGTGGGATCCCACAGGTCAGGGCGGATTCGTGACGATGCGAGTCGCGGCTTTCCACACCCCGGCCGGGTGTTCGTGCACCCGGCCGGGGAGAGGTGGCCGGCGCCGGGGGACAGGCCCGGCGTCGGCACGTACAGCGGAAGCCGTTCGACGGGCTTCCGGAGCGGTGGTCCCGGCCGCGCACGCCATTGTGCGGGGGCCGGTCTCACCACAGTGGAGGGGGCCGAGGGTCGGCCCGGGTACTGCGGCAGGCTGGAGTCAGTCCTGGTCCTGCGGCAGGGCTGGAGTCAGTCCTGGTACTGCGGCAGGGCTGGAGTCAGTCCTGGTACTGCGGCAGGGCTGGGGTCAGTCCTGGTCCTGCGGGGCGCCGGGGTCAGCCCAGGCGCTTGACCAGCGCGCGGTACTCGTCCCACAGCTCCTTGGGGGCGTGGTCGCCGAAGGTGTTGAGGTGCTCGGGGACCAGGGCGGCCTCCTCGCGCCAGGCCTCCTTGTCGACGGTGAGGAGGAAGTCGAGGTCGGCCTCGGGGAGGTCGAGCCCGTCGGTGTCGAGGGACGCCATGGTCGGCAGGATGCCGATGGGGGTCTCGACGCCGTCCGCCTTGCCGTCGAGGCGCTCGACGATCCACTTCAGGACGCGGCTGTTCTCACCGAAGCCGGGCCACACGAACTTGCCCGCGTCGTTCTTGCGGAACCAGTTGACGTAGTAGATCTTCGGCAGCTTGGACTGGTCCTTGTCGGCGCCGACCTTGACCCAGTGGTTCATGTAGTCGCCCATGTTGTAGCCGCAGAACGGCAGCATGGCGAACGGGTCGCGGCGCAGCTCGCCGACCTTGCCCTCGGCGGCGGCGGTCTTCTCGGAGGCGACGTTCGCACCGAGGAAGACACCGTGCTGCCAGTCGAAGGACTCGGTGACCAGCGGGACCGCGGTGGCGCGGCGGCCGCCGAAGAGGATGGCCGAGATCGGCACACCCTTCGGGTCCTCCCACTCCGGGGCGATCGTCGGGCACTGGGCGGCCGGGACGGTGAAGCGGGCGTTGGGGTGGGCGGCCGGGGTGGCGGACTCCGGCGTCCAGTCGTTGCCCTTCCAGTCCGTGAGGTGGGCGGGCGCCTCCTCGGTCATGCCCTCCCACCAGACGTCGCCGTCGTCGGTGAGCGCGACGTTGGTGAAGACGGAGTTGCCCCAGAGGGTCTTCATGGCGTTGGCATTGGTGTGCTCGCCTGTGCCGGGCGCGACGCCGAAGAAACCGGCCTCGGGGTTGATCGCGTAGAGGCGGCCGTCCTCGCCGAAGCGCATCCAGGCGATGTCGTCGCCGACGGTCTCGACCGTCCAGCCGGAGATCGTGGGCTCCAGCATGGCGAGGTTGGTCTTGCCACAGGCGGACGGGAAGGCGGCGGCGACGTACTTCGACTCACCCTGCGGGGGCGTCAGCTTGAGGATGAGCATGTGCTCGGCCAGCCAGCCCTCGTCGCGGGCCATCACGGAGGCGATGCGCAGCGCGTAGCACTTCTTGCCGAGCAGGGCGTTGCCGCCGTAGCCCGAGCCGTAGGACCAGATCTCACGGTCCTCGGGGAAGTGCGAGATGTACTTGGTGGTGTTGCACGGCCACGGGACGTCGGCCTCGCCCTCCTGGAGGGGGGCGCCCAGGGTGTGCACGGCCTTGACGAAGAAGCCGTCGGTGCCGAGCTCGTCGAGGACGGCCTGGCCCATGCGGGTCATGGTGCGCATCGAGACGGCGACGTACGCCGAGTCGGTGATCTCCACGCCGATCGCGGACAGCTCCGAGCCGAGCGGCCCCATGCAGAAGGGGACGACGTACATCGTGCGGCCGCGCATCGAGCCGCGGAAGAGGCCCTCCTGGCCGTCCTTGCCCTGGAACAGCTCCCGCATCTCGGCGGGGGCCTTCCAGTGGTTGGTCGGGCCCGCGTCCTCCTCCTTCTCGGAGCAGATGAAAGTCCGGTCCTCGACGCGTGCGACGTCGGAGGGGTCGGAGGCCGCGTAGTAGGAATTCGGGCGCTTGGTCTCATCGAGCTTCTTGAACGTGCCCTTGACGACGAGCTCTTCGGCCAGCCGGTGGTACTCGGCCTCGGACCCGTCGCACCACACGACACGGTCGGGCCGGGTGAGGGCTGCGATCTCGTCGACCCAGGAGAGAAGCTCCTGGTGGTTGGTGGGGACGGTGGTGGGAGCCGCGATGTCGCGCGCCACGATTGCTCCTAAACGAGGGAAGTGTTGGTTTCTGCCCCGTGGGGGCTGCGACCCGGATGCTTCACTTTTGTTCCCTGGCGCTCATCCGGTGCCGACCGCACTCATTTGATCATCGGGGTGATCCGCCCATATGTCCAGGGGGCCGCACACGTGAGCATCGCCACTACGTCACAAGTGGGGCGGCAAGCCGACGTCGACGTGAGCATTGCCACTCATCTCCGCTCACAGCCGGAACTTACGGAACCGTAGGTAGCATTCCTGGCATGACGTCGTCGCATGCCGTGCCCGCGCAGGTAACCGAGATCGACCCGCATCCGATCAAGCCCCGGCTGCGTGGCTGGCTGCACGCCGGCATGTTCCCGGCGGTCGTGATCGCGGGCATCGCGCTCATCGCGCTCGCCGACTCCACCAGAGCGAAGATCGCGTGCACCGTCTTCGTCCTCACCGCGTGCATGCTCTTCGGCGTGAGCGCCGTCTACCACCGGGGCACCTGGGGCCCGCGCGGCGAAGCCGTACTGCGCCGCCTGGACCACGCGAACATCTTTCTGATCATCGCGGGCACCTACACACCGCTCACGCTGCTGCTGCTCCCCGAGGAGACCGGCCCGACGCTGCTGTGGGCGATCTGGCTGGCGGCCGGCGCGGGCATCGCCTTCCGGGTCTTCTGGGTCGGCGCCCCGCGCTGGCTCTACACCCCCTGCTACATCGCGATGGGCTGGGCCGCCGTCTTCTTCCTGCCCGACTTCATGCGGGCGGGCGGCGTCGCGGTGCTGGTGCTGGTGGTCGTCGGCGGGCTGCTCTACAGCGCGGGCGGTGTGATCTACGGCCTCAAGCGCCCCAACCCGTCACCGCAGTGGTTCGGCTTCCACGAGGTCTTCCATTCCCTCACCCTCGCCGCGTTCGCCGCGCACTACGTGGCCATTTCGCTGGTGGCCTATTCGTCCTGAGCCCCAGATCCTCTCCGGCCCCGAGCCCCGGCCCCTCCCGGCTCCCGAGCCCAGGGCCCTCCCCGTACGACGCAGTGGCCGTGGCCTCGACGCCGCGGCCACTTGCCATGCCAGCACCGCCACCACGATCAGCACCACCCCGAGCACCGCCCCCGCTCCCCCGAGCAGGAAGCCCAGTACACACAGCACCGCCACCGCTCCGGTCAGCGCGTTCACGATTCTCCTCATGTCCGCCTCCTTCTCCGTACGCCTGCCTCCGCTTGGGCCCTCACTCCGCACGTCTGTCGCAATTTCACGGACCGTTCACCTACCCACAACGCATCGTGACATGCCGCACTGACAACCAGCACTGACAATCAGCACTGCCCCTCCAGGCCCGCGAAGATGGCCGACAATGGCGCCATGCCCGCCGCGCGCACCTCCCCCAGCACTCCGGAAACCCGCCCCGGCCTGCGCGAACGCAAAAAGATCAAGACCCGCGCGGAGATTCGGCGGGCCACCTTCCGGCTGGTCTCCGCCCAGGGCTGGGACGCCACCACGATCGACCAGATCGCCGAGGAGGCGGAGTTCTCTCCCAGTACCGTGCTGCGCTACTTCCCGGTGAAGGAGGACATCGTCCTCACCGACGAGTACGACCCGGTGATGGAGAGCGCACTGCGCTCGCGCCCCGCCGATGAGCCACTGCTCCAATCGGTGCGCGCGGTGGTGACCGCCGCGATGCGCAGATCGCTCGACGAGCATCCCGACGAAGTGCTCCTGCGCACCCGCCTGATGCTGGAAGTGCCCGCCGTAAGGGCCCGCATGGTGGAGAGCGTGAGCGTCACCAGCCGCATGCTCTGCCGGGTGATCGCCGAACGCACCGGCCGCGACGCGAACGAGCTGGAGGTCCGCATCTTCGCCACCGGCCTCCTGGCCGCCGTCCTGGAAACCACGCTGTACTGGGCCGAACGGGGCCAGCGCGACGACCTGGTGGACCTGATCGACCGCATGCTCCGCACCTTCGAGGAGGGGGGCCTCAGCCGCATCGACGGCTGAGACCCTGCGTCCCCCCTCCCGGAGCCCGCGCCTAGACCCCGGCAGCCCCCACCTGCTCCGCCAGCACCCCCGGGTCCGACGTCGGCGCCGCACACACGAAGTGACGGCAGACGTAGGCCCCGGCCGGCCGGTCCGCCAGCAGCGGGAACTCACCGGCCGCCGGGTCACCGAAGGCCACCACCGCACCCGGCGCCGTCCCCAGCAGCGCCGTCCGGTGCAAGGCCTTCGCGGCCGGGTCGGCGGACGACCCCACCACGGCGATCTCCCGGGGCCCGTCCAGCGCCGCCTCGGCCACCGCGAGACCCCACCCGATGAACCGCGGGGCCCGCGACCCCAGCGCCTTCACCACACCGAGCGCCCCCTCGGCCGCCTGCCGGTGCGCCTGGGACCCGGTGTGCGCGGCGTACGACAGCAACGCCCCCGCCGCCGCCGTCCACCCGGAGGGCGTCGCGTTGTCCGTCGGGTCCTGCGGCCGCCGGATCAGCTTCTCCGCGTCGTGCGCGGTGTCGTACAGCGACCCCTCCTCCCCCACGAACCGCATCAGTACGTGGTCGAGCAGGAAGCCCGCGAACTCCAGCCAGGCACCCTCCCCGGTGACCGCGGCAAGCGCGAGGAAGCCCTCGGAGACGTTCGCGTAGTCCTCCAGCACACCGGCGTTGGCGCCGACTTGGCCGTCCTTGGAGGTGCGGGACAGCCGGGCGTGATCGTCCAGGTGGAGGCGTACGAGAAGGTCGGCGGCCTCCGTCGCGCGCTCGACGAGGTCGGGGCGGTCGAAGTAGGCGCCGGTCTCGGCGAGGGCCGCGATGGCCAGACCGTTCCAGGAAGCGACCACCTTGTCGTCCCGGCCGGGCGCGGGACGCTGCGCACGGGCGGCGAGAAGGCGCGTACGGATGGACTCGACACGCTCGGCGTCGGCCACCACCCCGTCCCCCTGCGGGAGTTGAAGCACCGAGGCACCCTCCTCGAAGGTCCCCTCCGGAGTCACCCCGAAGTACGCCGCCGCCAGCCCCGCGTCCTCCTCCCCGAGCACCTCACGCAGTTGCTCCGGCGTCCACACGTAATAGACGCCCTCGACATGCCGCCCGGTGCCGTCATCGCTGTCGGCATCCAGCGCCGAGGCGAACCCGCCCTCGTTGGTGCGCAGTTCGTCGACCAGGAAGTCAGCGGTCTCCAGCGCGACCCGGCGCGCCAGGTCGGAGCCTGTGGCGCGCCACAGGTGGGCGTAGACGCGGCAGAGCAGCGCGTTGTCGTAGAGCATCTTCTCGAAGTGCGGGACCACCCACTCACGGTCCACCGAATAGCGGGCGAAGCCGCCGCCGAGCTGGTCGTAGATGCCGCCGCGGGCCATCGCCTCACAGGTGTCGGAGGCCATTTGCAGGGCACCCTCGGAGCCCGTGCGGGCCGCGTGCCTCAGCAGGAACTCCAGCACCATGGACGGCGGGAACTTGGGTGCACCCCCGAATCCGCCGCGCGCCGCGTCGTACTCCCTGGTCAGCCCGAGCAGCGCGGCGGCCAGGTCCTCCTCGCCGGGGAGGCCGGAGGAGGCGAAGGCCAGGGAGCGCTCGCCCAGATCCTTGACGATCTTCCCGGCGACCTCGTCGACCTCGCTCCTGCGGTCGGTCCAGGCGGCCCGCACACCGTCCAGGACCTGCGGGAACGACGGCATTCCGTGCTTGGGCTCGGGCGGGAAGTACGTACCGAAGTAGAAGGGCTCGGCGTCCGGGGTGAGGAAGACGGTCATCGGCCAGCCGCCCTGCCCGGTGGCGGCCTGGACCGCCTCCATGTACACGGCGTCGACGTCCGGGCGCTCCTCGCGGTCGACCTTCACCGGGACGAAGTTCTCGTTCATCAGGGCGGCCGTCGCCTCGTCCTCGAAGGACTCGTGCGCCATCACGTGACACCAGTGGCAGGAGCTGTACCCCACGCTCAGCAGCACCGGCACCCCGCGTCGCCGCGCCTCCTCGAAGGCCTCGGGCGACCAGGGCCACCAGTCGACCGGGTTGTCGGCGTGCTGGAGGAGATAGGGGGAGGTCTCGTGTCCCAGCCGGTTGCGGGCGGGGGCGGTGGGCTGCGCGTCGGGGGCGGTGGGACGGTCCGGGCTGCTGCTGTTCGGCATGATTCCCATCCTGCCCCAGGTGGCGCGGGGCAGCCCGGTGCGCCGCCGCTCCCTGCCCGGCCTGTGCCTTTCTTCCCGGTCCCTCGCATCCCGACCCGTCTGGCAGGACACTTGACACATCCGGGCAGGTGCTTGGCGAGGGGGACGCACATGAGGGAAGACCATCGGGCTGAAGCGATGCGGCTGTTGGAGCGGGCCGTCGAGGAGGAAGTGCGGCGGTCGGGCGGGCGGACCGACGGGCGGGCGCTGCTGGTGCGGGCGCGCGGGGTGCTGGACGAGCTGGCCGCTCCGGCGGCCGAGGAGTACGCGGCGTACGTACGGGCGCTGGACGCGGCGGGGGCCGGGCATCAGCCCCTGTCGGAACGATTCAGCAGGGCGAGTGTAGGAACTCCTGTGCTGGTCACGGGAGTTGCGGCGATCAGCGCCGCGGTGGCGGATCTGGCCCTGGGGACGGCGACCGGGACGGCGTTCGCCGTCGGGGCCGTGGTGGCCGTCGCCGGGGCCGGGGCCACGGTCGCCAAGGTGACCGCCTCGCACTGGCCGGCCGCGCACCGGCGGGCGGGTGCGCTGGGGCAGCCGGGCGGGCCCGAGCAGCTGAAGTTGCAGTGGCTGACGGCGCTGGAGGTGCGTGGGGTACGCCCGTACCTCGACCAGCAGCGGATGCTGGCGGCCGCGTCACGGGGGCCGTCCACGACCAGGAAGCGGGCGCCGGGGCAGCTCGTCGGGACGGCCGGCGGCGGCAACCGCAGTGCGGCGGCCCGGCGCAGGACCGTACTGGAGCAGTCGTTCGGTCATCTGCCGGACGTGGAGGGGCCGTTCGCGGGGCGCCGGAGCGAGATGGCGCAGATCGCGCAGTGGGTGCACGCGGCGCGGGCGCACACCGAGACCCGGCCGACCGTGGTGGTGCTGTACGGGCAGCCGGGGTCGGGGCGTTCCACCCTGGCCGTGCGGGCGACGCATCAGCTGCGGGACCAGTTCCGGGGCGCCTGCGTGGTGGACCTGCGCAGCGGCGCACCGGGTCGCACCGAGACGCCGCGCCCCACCCGCGACGCCCTGCTGCACCTCCTCAACCGGCTCGGCGCACCGCGCGACCAGCTCCTCTTCCGCGAGCCGAGGTCCGAACGGGCCAACCAGGAACAGCAGTTGAAGCGCCTGGTGGAGCTCTACCACCAGCACCTGACCGGGCTGCCGGTCACCGTCGTACTGGAGGACGCCAGCGACCCCGAGCAGGTGCGGACGCTGATCCCGGAGCGTTCGGACAGTCTGGTGCTGGTGACCGCGCGAGGTCCCCTCGACCTGCCCGCCGACACCCCCGCCTGGGTGCACCAGCTGGCGGTCGATCCGCTGGACGAGGCGGGCGCCGAGGAGCTGATGCGGTTGGAGGCGGTCGAGCCGGACGGACGGTACGGGCTGTACGACGGCGAAGCGGCGGACCGGATCACCCGGTTGTGCGGCGGGCTGCCGCTGGCGCTGCGTATCGCCGCCTCCTCGCTGGCCGGGCGGCGCAGTGCGCGCAACCTGGCCGCCGACCTCGACGTGTACGGGCCGCTGGACGCGATCGGTCCGGTGGACCGGGCGCTGTCACTGCGCTACGCCGACCAGTCCGAGCAGGGGCGGCGGCTGCTGCGGCGGCTCTCCCTCGCCGGGCGGGCCAGCCTGGGCGGGGCGGCGGCCGCCGCCCTGCTCGCCACCGACGAGCAGGAGGCCAGGCGGCTGCTCGCCGAGCTGGCCGGGGCAGGGCTCATCGACCACGTCCGCGGCAGCCGTTACCGGCTGCACGACCTGGTCCGCTCCTTCGCGTACACCCGCCTCATCGACGAGGAGGAACCCGCGGAGCGGACCGCCGCGCAGGAACGTCTCATCCAGAACTACGGCGAGCTGGCCGACTCCGTGATCCGCCTGGTCGACGGCAAGAACTCCACCCGCGCCGACCATTTCGGCCCGCACGGCTTCACCTCCCTGGACTCGGCGCTGCGCTGGCTCGACGACGAGTCCTCGTTCATCACGGCGGCGCTCAGGCACGCCGAGGGCGTCGACCAGGGTCTCGTACTCAATCTGCTCGGCGCACTGTGCGACTACTGCCTGCTGCGCGGCGACCTGTACCGCCTCGGCGAGATCAGCGAGCTGACGCAGGCGGTCGATCAGGGCCTGCTCGTACGTTCCGTGCAGTGGCGGACCGGCATCGCGGCCCGCCAGCTGGGCGAACTCGACAAGGCCCGCACCACTCTGTCCTCGGTGGTCGACCTCTACTTCGAGGCGCAGCACGAGGCGGGCGCGGCACGGGCGCTGGGCTCGCTCGGCATCACCCTGCATCACCAGGGCAACCTCCCCGAGGCCGCCGCCAAGCTGAACGAGGCCCTGGACCTCCAGTCCGCCCCGTCCCTGGCCGGCGACCGCGCCTGGAACCTGCACGCACTGGCCGCCGTCGAACGCGACCGGGCCAATCTCACGGTGGCGCAGGAACTCCTCACCGAGTCCCTCGCCCTGCACCGCGAGAGCGAGTCCCTGCACGGGCAGGCGTGGGCACACTTCCAGCTCGGGCAGGTCTATCTGCGTATGGGTGAAGTGGCGCGCGCCGAGGCGGAGTTGGGGGCCGGTCTCGATCTGTACGGGCGCACCCAGGACTCCCGCGGCGAGGCGTGGGCGATGACCCAGCTGGCCCGCGCACGGCTGGTCGCGGGCGATCCGGACCCGGCCGTGGACGGCCTGCGCCAGGCCCTTTCCCGGCACCGCGACAACGAGGACGCGCGCGGTGAGGCCTGGACCCTCTACTACCTGGGCCAGGCCCTGGAGGAGCGCGGCGATCACGATCAGGCGGTACGGGAGCTGGAGCGGGCCCGGACGATGTTCTCCCGGATGCGGGACGTGTACGGGCTGGCCTGCGCCCGGCACCACTCGGGCCGGGTGACCCGCGACCAGCGGGCGGTCCAGACCGGGAACCTGCGCAACTCCGGATTCGCCAGGCAGCTGCTGACGGACGCCCGGCAGGACTTCCGGCGGATCAAAGTCGCCCACGGAGAGGCGTGGACCGTCCTCGAACTGGTCGTCATCGACGCCGGCAACAGCCGCCCCGGCCAGGCCCTCTCGCTCTGCGACGAGGCGATCACCCTGTTCGGTTCGTACGACGACCGACGCGGCGGCGACTGGGCCCGCTTCCTGCGCTGCACCCTGCTGCCCTACACGGACCCGGCAGGTCCGGAGGCCGGCACCCAGCGGGCACTGGCCGAACTCGCCGGCCTGCCGGCAGACCCCCACCCGACCAGGGACGACCGCCTCGCCGACTGCGCGGAGGCCTACCGCGCGGTACTGGCGCGGGGACCGGACCCCGCTGCGGGATGGCAGGCATGGCGGCTGGGCATGGTGCCGAACCGGCATTCACGGGAGGTGATGGGGGTGCCGGTGGGGGCGGTGAAGTCGCCCTGAGGAGCAGTGGCTCCTCAGCCCCGCGGGCCGTCGGCAGCACCCGGCGGAGTCGCACCCCACCGGCCCCGGACGGCCTCCGCCCCCGTACCCTCCCCGCCTACTTCTCCGGCTCGGCCTTCTTCACCGAGGCCGCCGCCCCCTCCGGGGAAGGTGCCGCGTCCGTCGGTGAGGCCTTGGTCTCGCGCGAGCCGGACTCCGGTGCCTCCTCGAAGGAGACCCGCCCCATGTGCCGGTTCATCGACTTCATCAGCGCCCACACTCCGAGCGCCAGCGCCGCGAACACGAGGAAGCCGAGAATGCCCGGCGTGACCTTGTTCTTGTCGAAGGTGTCGGCGGCAAGCGGGACGTACTGAGTCATTGCCTGGGAAACGTTCACCTACACAGTGTCGCGGATGCCCGCGAAGAGGTCTGCCTCGGGGAGGGAGGTGGGCACCAGAGCCTTTGCCAGTTCGTACTCCTCGGTCGGCCAGATCTCCCGCTGGACGTCCAGCGGGATGCGGAACCAGCCGCCGTCGGGGTCGATCTGCGTGGCGTGCGCGAGCAGCGCCTTGTCGCGGATCTCGAAGAACTCGCCGCAGGGCACGAAGGTGGTCAGGGTCCGCTCCTCGCGCTCGAACTCCTCCCAGCGCTTCAGCCAGTCCCCGTACGGCGACTCCATGCCGCGGGCGAGCAGCGCCTCGTGCAGGGCGACCGTGCGGGGCTTGTTGAAGCCCTGGTTGTAGTAGAGCTTCAGGGGCTGCCAGACCGGGCCGAACTCCTCCTCGGAGAAGGCCGCCGGGTCGCCCGCACCCTCGAACGCCACCATCGTGATCTTGTGGGTCATGATGTGGTCGGGGTGCGGGTAGCCGCCGTTCTCGTCGTACGTCGTGACGACCTGCGGACGGAACGCGCGGATGGACCGCACCAGGCGGCCGGCCGCCTCGGTCACGTCCTCCAGGGCGAAGCAGCCCTCCGGAAGCGGCGGCAGCGGGTCGCCCTCGGGCAGCCCGGAGTCGACGAAACCGAGCCACTCCTGCTTGACGCCGAGGATCTCGCGGGCCTCGTCCATCTCCCGCTGGCGTACCTCGTGGATGTGCTCCTCGATGTACTTGTCGCCCTGGAGCTTCGGATTGAGGATGGAGCCGCGTTCGCCGCCCGTGCAGGTCACGACGTGGACGTCCACCCCCTCGGACACGTACTTCGCCATGGTGGCCGCACCCTTGCTCGACTCGTCGTCGGGGTGGGCGTGCACGGCCATCAAGCGCAGCTGTTCAGACAAGTTCTTGGTCCTCGGTGATCGGGGCGCCCTCGGTGATCCGGCGCGCATAACAGGGGTCGTCCCGCAGGGCCGTCGATGAGGGGCGGGGGTCGGGCGACGGGTGGGCGGCTTCTATAGTGACCGAACCGGGGGCGGGAATTATTCCTGGACCCTGGGTACAGCGGAGGATCATCACATGAACGCGGTACGTGACGGAGCGACGGGCCCCGCCGGTGTGCCCGAGGGCCGTTACGGCCGCTCGGCGGGCACCGCCGACCAGCAGGCGGACCGCAAGCTGAAGATCCTGGGCGCGGTGCTCGGGGCGCTGCTGCTCCTCCTGGTCGGCTGGATCGGGTACGGCTACATCTCCAAGCAGCAGATCAGCGCCGAGATGATCAAGTTCGACCTGAACTCGTCGCAGACCGAGGTGCGGGTGCACCTGGAGATCCGCAAGGACGCCGACGCCACCGGTACGTGCACGGTGCGCGCGATCGCCGAGAGCGGCGCGGAGGTCGGCCGCAAGGACGTCAGGATCACTCAGCGGGGCGTGAGCCGGATCGACGAGATCTATCCGATCCGCACGACGGCGAAGGCCACCAGCGCGGAGTTGCTGAACTGCACTCCCGACCAGCCGTGACGCGGCGCCCCCGATACCCCTCTGACCAGCGCTGACCTGCATTGATACAGCTCTGACAGTTTTACTCCTCCCCCTCGGGGCATCGAATTGTTAGGCTCGTGGTTTCGCCCGCCCGTGGAGGCACATCCTTCTGGGGTAGGGCGATGCTTTGTTATCCGTAACTTCGAGGAGCACCTGTGACCCAGACCAGCGACGACGTCACCTGGCTGACCCAGGAGTCGTACAACAAGCTCGTGGAAGAGCTGGAGTACCTGTCGGGTCCGGCGCGCGGTGAGATCACTGCGAAGATCGCTGCTGCCCGCGAGGAGGGTGACCTCCGGGAGAACGGCGGGTACCACGCGGCCAAGGAGGAGCAGGGCAAGCAGGAGCTCCGCATCCGCCAGCTGAAGCAGCTCCTGGAGCGCGCCAAGGTCGGCGAGGCCCCGTCCACGAGCGGTGAAGCGGCTCCCGGCATGGTCGTGAAGATCGCCTTCGACGGCGACGAGGACGACACCATGACGTTCCTGCTCGCCTCCCGCGAGTACCCGACCTCCGACATCGAGACCTACTCGCCGCAGTCCCCCCTCGGCACGGGCGTGATCGGCAAGAAGGTCGGCGAGGACGCCGAGTACGAACTGCCGAACGGGAAGAAGGCCATGGTCCGCATCCTGGAGGCGACGCCCTACCAGGGCTGAGTTCGCTCACGAGTTCACGGGCTGTCTTCGCCGTACGTACGGCAGTGCCCCCGGCCGCCACTGCTGGCCGGGGGCACTGCCGTGTGCGCTCGTGGGTGGGTGACCGGCGCGGGGTGGCCGGGCGGTGGCCGGTCAGGCGGTGGCCGAGCGGTACTTGCGGACGGCGAGGGTCCGGAAGACCAGGATGATCAGGATCGACCAGATCAGGGACGCCCAGACCGGGTGTTCCATCGGCCAGGCTCCGGTGACGGAGACCGGCCTGCCCTCGATGGTGTTGCCGAAGAGCTCGCGGGCCGCCTGCACGGTGGCGCTGAACGGGTTCCACTCGGCGACGTGCTGGAGGAAGGGCGGCATGCCGTCGACCGGCACGAAGGCGTTCGAGATGAACGTCAGCGGGAAGAGCCAGATCAGCCCGCCGGAGGTGGCCGCCTCCGGGGTGCGGACGGAGAGGCCGATCAGGGCGCCGATCCAGGAGAAGGCGTATCCGAGCAGGAGCAGCAGGGCGAAACCCGCCAGCACCTTGGGTATCGCCTCGTGGGTGCGCCAGCCGATCAGCAGCGCCACCACGGCCAGTACGACCAGGGTGAGCGCGGTCTGTACGAGGTCGGCGAGGGTGCGGCCGGTGAGGACCGCGCCACGGGCCATGGGCAGCGACCGGAAGCGGTCGATGAGGCCCTTGTGCATGTCGTCGGCGATGCCCGCTCCCGCGCCGGCTGTCGCGAAGGTGACGGTCTGCGCGAAGATGCCCGCCATCAGGAAGTCTTTGTATGCCTGGGCGCTGCCGGCCGGGGCTCCGGGGATGTTGATCGAGCCGCCGAAGACGTACGTGAACAGCACCACGAACATGACCGGCTGGATGACCCCGAACAGGATCATCTCGGGGATGCGCATCATCCTGATCAGATTGCGCTTGGCCACCACGAGCGAGTCGGTGACCGACTGGGTGAAGGCGCTCTTCGTCAAAGGCGCCGGTGTGCGTTCCGCAACGATGCTCACTTCTTCGCCACCTCTCGCAGCGCCTTGTCCTCGGTCGCGCCCTCCGACTCCGCGTCGTCGACCTCCGCCGCATGCCCGGTCAGCGAGATGAACACGTCGTCCAGGGTCGGCCTGCGCAGTCCGATGTCGTCGATCTCCACGCCACGGGCGTCGAGTTCGCGGATGACCTCGGCGAGGAGTTTGGCGCCGCCGGTGACCGGGACGGTGAGTTTGCGGGTGTGGTGCTCGACCTTGGTGCCGCCCTTGCCGAAGCCGCGGAGCACCTCGTCGGCGAGGGCGATGTGCTCGCGTTCGTGGACGACGACCTCGATGCGTTCGCCGCCGGTGCGGGCCTTGAGCTGGTCGGAGGTGCCGCGTTCGATGACCTTGCCGTGGTCGATGACGCAGATGTCGTGGGCGAGGTGGTCGGCCTCCTCCAGGTACTGGGTGGTGAGCAGGAGGGTGGTGCCGCCGGCGACCAGGTCCTGGATCACTTCCCAGAGTTGCTGGCGGTTGCGCGGGTCGAGGCCGGTGGTGGGCTCGTCCATGAACATGACCGGCGGGGAGACCACCAGGGCCGCCGCGAGGTCGAGGCGGCGGCGCATGCCGCCGGAGTAGGTCTTGGCGGGGCGGTCGGCGGCGTCGGCCAGGTTGAACCGCTCCAGCAGCTCGGCCGCGCGGACCTTGGCCGCCTTGGCGGGCATCTGGTAGAGCCTGCCGACCATCTGGAGGTTCTCGCGGCCGGTGAGGTATTCGTCGACGGCGGCGAACTGGCCGGAGAGGCCGATCGAGCGGCGCACGTCGTTGGGGTGCTTCAGTACGTCGATCCCGGCGACCACGGCCTTGCCGCTGTCGGGCTGGAGCAGGGTGGTGAGCACCCGGACGGTGGTGGTCTTGCCTGCCCCGTTCGGCCCGAGCAGGCCGAGGACGGTGCCCTCCGGGACATCGAGATCGACGCCGTCCAGAGCCTTTACGTTGCCGAAGGTCTTGACCAGACCCTCGGCGTAGATGGCGCCTGGCATAAGGGTTCCCCCATAGGTGTGGGTGGGTTCCTACGCGAAATTTTAGGTTTGCCGGACGGCATCCGCCCGGCGAGACCATGACGAGAGAGCGCGAGACACACCATAACGCGATACATCGCGTGCGGGGAGGGGTTGGTTACACCGCCCTACGACACGACCAGATACCCCGCGTTCACCAACGCCTCCCGTACCTCCGTGCAGTGCTTCGGCCCCTTCGTCTCCAGCTGCAACTCGACCTCCACCTCCGTGAGTCCGAGCCGCGGGTCGGTCCGTGCGTGACTCACATCAACGACGTTAGCGTCCGCCACTGACAACACCCCGAGGAGATGCGCGA
Organism: Streptomyces sp. NPDC051561; assembly: GCF_044454195.1. NCBI lineage: Bacteria > Bacillati > Actinomycetota > Actinomycetes > Kitasatosporales > Streptomycetaceae > Streptomyces > Streptomyces sp. NPDC051561. Next base: position 581,952 of record NZ_JBITDM010000002.1, read on the forward strand.
GCGCCCCCGGACGGTCCGTCAGCCGCAATCTCAGTGACAGATACCGACCGGCTGCGGCCATTCCGTGCCGCAAAGTGCGCTGCATCAGGAGGGGGTCGACGTTTCCGCCGGAGAGGACGGCGACGACCGGGCCCTGGAACGACTCGGGGCGGCTGAGGAGGGCGGCGACGGGGCTGGCGCCCGCCGGTTCCACGACCAGCTTGGCGCGTTCCAGGCACAGGAGGAGGGCGGAGGAGAGTTCGTCCTCGCTCACCGTGCGCACCTCGTCGACGAGTTCCGCGATGATCTCGAACGGTACGTCGCCGGGGCGGCCCACCTTGATCCCGTCGGCCATGGTCTGGAGACGGTCGAGAGAGGTGGGCCGGCCGGCCGCGAGGGACGGCGGGTAGGCGGCCGCACCCTCCGCCTGTACGCCGATGATCCTGACGTCCGGGCGCAGCGCCTTCACCGCGACCGCGACGCCCGCCGCGAGACCGCCGCCGCCGATCCCGACCAGGATGGTGCGCACCTCGGGGCACTGCTCCAGGATCTCCAGGCCGACGGTGCCCTGACCGGCGATGATGTCGGGGTGGTCGAAGGGGTGGATGAAGACCGCGCCGGAGTCGCGGGCGTACTGCTGGGCGGCGGCCAGCGTCTCGTCGACGACCTGCCCGTGCAGCCTCACCTCCGCGCCGTACTCCCGGGTGGCCGCCACCTTCGGCAGGGGTGCGCCGACCGGCATGAAGACGGTGGAGCGCACTCCGAGGAGGGACGAGGCGAGGGCGACGCCCTGGGCGTGGTTCCCGGCGCTGGCGGCGACGACGCCGGCCGCACGCTCCTCCGGGGAGAGCCCGGCGATGCGGATGTAGGCGCCGCGCAGCTTGAAGGACCCGGTGCGCTGGAGGTTCTCGCACTTCAGGTGGACGGGGGCGCCGACCAGGCGGGTGAGGTAGCGGCTGCCCTCCATGGGGGTGCACCTGGCGACCCCGGAGAGCATCTTCTGTGCCCCGCGCACGTCGTCCAGGATCAAGGCGGGTGCGTGGCTGCGGTAGTTCATGGCCGTCAGTCTGGCAGCCGGGGTGGGCCCGGGCTCGCCCGGGAGCGGGCGGGGGCGGCCCTTCCGGTGCGGGAAAGCCGCACGTCAGGCCGGGATTTTCGGGCCTGGGCCGGTCCGGTGGGGTACTTCGGTCACCCGAGTTATCCACAGGTTTGCGCAGCGCAGGTACGGGCAGGGCGGCATCCGCGTACCCTTGGCCCACCAACCCGACCGACGCACGAAGAGAGCCCGAGCCATGCCCCCGACCCAGGACATGACGACCGACCCCGCCGCCGGTCTCCTCGATGCCCTTCAGCACCAGGTGGCCGTCTTCGCCCGGCGTGCGGAGCAGACCCGCCTCGGCGGCGTCGGCCAGGTCCGCAATTCGATGGACCGCGCCGCGTATCTGCTGCTCAACCGCCTCGACCAGGAAGGCCCGATGGGCGTCAAGGCGCTCGCCGCGGGCATGGGCATCGACTCCTCGACGGTGACCCGGCAGGTCGCACCGCTGGTCGACGGCGGTCTGGTGAAGCGCACCTCGCACCCGGAGGACGGGCGCGCGGTGGTGCTTCAACTGTCCCCGCGCGGGCAGGCCCGGCTGGACGAAGTGCGTTCCTCGCGGCGTGAGTTGATGGCGCAGGTGACGGACGGCTGGAGCGAGGACGAGCGGGAGGCGTTCACCACGCTGCTGACCCGGTTCAACTCGGCGCTGTCGGCCCGGCAGTCGGCGAGCACGGGCGAGGGTTCGCCCGCTTCCTGACCCCGTCGCGAGCGGCTTTCCGGCCCGGTCGCGGGCGGCTTTCCGGCCCGTTCGCGCAGGCTCGCGCCACCAGCCTCATGATTTGTGCAGGCTCGCGCCGCCAACCTCTTGACCTGGTCTGCCCCCTGTCCTCATATGAGGACGTGAGGACAGTCTGGAGGCACGGTGCGCGAGCGTGAGGCGGTCCAACAGCGGCGCCACGCCAAGGAGTTCGAGGCTTTCGTCGCAGGTGCGGCGGGCCGGATGCTGCATGCCGCGACCCTGCTGACGGCCGAGCCCGCGGACGCCAACCCGCGCGCCCAGCAGCTCCTTGCCGCCTCCCTGGCCACCACGTACGCCCGCTGGGAGGGGCTGCGCGGCGAGGACCCGTACGACCGCACCCGCCAGGAGCTGTCCGCCCGCTTCGCCCGCACCGCCTGGCACCACCGGGCCTGGCGGCGCCGGGACCGGCGCGGCGGACTGCTGGAGTCGCTCACCCCGCAGGAGCGGCTGATCGTGGTGCTGCGGCTGTACGAGGGCGTCCAGGAGGAGCAGACCGCCGCCCAGCTGGGGCTGCCCGTCCAGCGGGTGCGGGCCATCTGCGCCCGCGCGGTGTCCCAGGTGTACGACGAGCACCGGGGCGTACGGAAAAGGGCGGCGCGGCAGGAGGCGGTGGCCGCGCCGTGAGCATCCGCAGGCAGAAGGAGGACGAGGTGCGGCTGCTCCTGGAGCAAACGCCGCACCCCGTCGTACCCGCGGATCTGCTGCCACGGGCGACGGAGCGCGGCGAACGCAGACAGCGGCGGCGCCGGATGGTGCGGCGGTTGTGGTGGGTGCTGGCGGTACTGGCGGTGGCGGCGTTCCTGGTGTGGGCGTCGATCGCCCAGCCGTGGCTGGCCCCGCCGTCGAACAGCACGCCGCCGGTGGAGGGCTTCTAGCCTCCCCCGCACCACCACTACCCGCCCGACTCTCCTATCCCAGCGCCTGCTTGAGGTCCGCCAGGAGGTCGTCGCCGGACTCGATGCCGACCGAGAGCCGCACGAGGTCGCCGGGCACCTCCAGCGCGGAACCGGTCACCGAGGCGTGCGTCATCCGGCCCGGGTGCTCGATCAGGGACTCCACCCCGCCCAGCGACTCACCGAGCGTGAAGAGCCGCGCCCGGTTGCACACCTCGACCGCCGCCTCCTCGCCGCCCTTGATCCGGAAGGACACCATGCCGCCGAAGGCCTTCATCTGCTTGGCGGCGGTCTCGTGCCCGGCGTGCTCGGGGAGCCCCGGGTAGAGGACCTGGGTGACCTTGGGGTGCGCGGTGAGCATGTCGGCGACGCGGGTGGCGTTCTCGCTGTGGCGGTCCATCCGGACGGCGAGGGTCTTGATGCCGCGCAGTACCAGCCAGGCGTCGAAGGGGCCGGCGACGGCGCCCATCGCGTTCTGGTGGAAGACCAGTTCCTCGGCGATCGCCGCGTCGTTGGTGACCAGCGCGCCGCCGACGACGTCCGAGTGCCCGCCCATGTACTTGGTCGTCGAGTGCACCACGACGTCGGCGCCCAGCGCGAGCGGCTGCTGGAGGTAGGGGCTGGCGAAGGTGTTGTCGACGACGAGGCGGGCCCCGGCCGAGCGGGCGATCTCGGCGACGGCGGCGATGTCGGTGATGCCGAGGAGGGGGTTGGAGGGGGTCTCCACCCAGATGACCTTGGTACGGGGGGTGAGCGCGGCCCGTACCGCCGCCGCGTCGGAGGTGTCGGCCACCGACCACTCGACGCCCCAGCGGGCGATCACCTTGGCGAAGAGGCGGAAGGTGCCGCCGTACGCGTCGTTGGGGATCACCACGTGGTCGCCGGGCGAGAGCAGCGTGCGCAGCAGGCAGTCCTCGGCGGCCAGTCCCGAGGCGAAGGCGAGGCCGCGCCGGCCGCCCTCCAGGGCCGCGAGGTTCTCCTCCAGAGCGGTGCGGGTGGGGTTGGCGCTGCGGCTGTACTCGTAACCGCCGCGCAGACCGCCCACCCCGTCCTGCTTGTAGGTGGACACCTGGTAGATCGGCGGGACGACGGCGCCGGTCAGCGGATCGGCGGTGTTGCCGGCGTGGATGGCGAGGGTCTCGAAGGCGCGCTCCGCGCCGTTGTCGTGGCTCATGGGGCCGAGGGTAGTTCGCTGACCGGGGCGTCACGTCCGTATCCGGCCGAGGTGAATCCGTGGGTGGCCGCCGCGGAGCCGTTCGGCAGCCCGTCGCGGACCCGTTCGGCAGCCCGTCGCGGGACCCGTTGCCGGCCGCCGCGGAGCCGTCCCGGAGCCGTCGCCGGACGTCGCTGATCCGTGGGCGGCCGTCGCAGGCCCGGTCGCCGGCGGCCACCCGTCCGCCGCCGCCCGCCGTCCGGGACAATGGCCGTATGGAGATTCTCTGGTTCCTGATCGCGGCGGTCATGCTGGGCGCCGCCCTCGGCCCTTTCCTGATGCGCAGGAGGGGCGGTATCCGGCTGGCCGCGCCCGGGTCGCCCGACGCTGCGGACCCGGAGGAGTACGGGTTCGTACGGCAGGAGGAGCTCGACGTCCGTCTGCCCGGCCCCGACCAGGACCTCCTTGACGTACTGGACGTCGTACAGCGCACCCAGGACTGGCGGGCGGCCTCCCAGCTGCTGGCCGGGACACCCAAGGAGGGTGAGGTGCGCTGGCAGCGGGTGCAGTCCTTCGCGGGCGCCGCGTCCCTGGAACTGGCCCAGCGTCCTGGCGAGGGCGGGCGATGGCTGCGCGACTGGCGCTCCGAGGCGCCGAAGGACGCGGGGGCCGCACAAGTTCACGCAGAATTCTTGGTGCAGCAGGCCTGGCGGTCCTCGTCCTCCGGCAAGGACGACTTCCGGATCATCCTGGAGGAGGCCAAGGCGCTCTGTGCGCAGGCGGCGCTGCTCGCTCCCGGTGACCCGGTTCCGTACATCATCGAGCTTTCGATCGCGCGCGGACTCAGCTATCCGCGACCGGAGTTCGACCAGCTGTGGGCGAAACTGATCGACCGCGCACCGACGCATCTGGGGGCGCACCTGGTCGCCCTGCACTACCTCTCGGAGAAGTGGCACGGCTCGCGCGCCGAGGCGGACACCTTCGCGACCCATGCGGCGTCGCGCGCCCCGCAGGGTTCACTGCTCGCCGCCCTCCCCCTCTTCTCGGTCTACGACCATCTCCCCGACGTCATCCTGGTCAGCAGCTTCTACCAGAGCGCGGTGGTGTCCCGGGCCGTGGAGGGCGCCCTCTTCGCTGTGCACGCCGCACGCCCGGACGACCCGATGCTGGCGCACGTCCGCCACATGCTGATCCTGTTCCTGGTGCGTTCGGAGCGGTGGGCGGAGGCGGTCAAGCAGGTGGTCGCCGTGGACGGCTATGTGGGCGCCCTGCCCTGGACCCACAACCCGGACCCGGCCGCCACCTACACCGTGCACCGCAACCTGGCGGTGGCGGGCTACGAGTCCAACGGGGGAAACCCGGCGACACTGCGCGGGTGACGGCCGGCGGTGGCATCACAGCCCCCTTCCTCCCCAAATCCCCACAACTCCCGCACGCCCCACCCCTTCCCCCCGCCAACTCCAGTCCCCGATAATCTCCGGCTCCCCCCACCGCGTATCTTTACGAGGCTCTTATCTCTGTTCCCGTGGGGGGATCCGTCCGGATGGGCTCTTCTCTGCGCGCCCTGCGCGCGCTCCTGTTGCTGGCCGGTTTCTATCTGGTCGGCTTCGCACTGCTCGGCTCGCTGGTCGCCGTCGCCTGGGCGGCGACGGTGTGGACGACCGCCGCGGTGTTCCTGAAGCTGTACGTCGTCACGGCCCTGGTGGCGTTCCCGGTCCTGCGCAGCATGTTCCAGTTGCGCCGGGCCTCGCGGACCGGCGTGGACCGTGCCGGCCTGCGCGTCACGCCCGCACAGGAGCCCGAACTGTGGTCTCTCGTAAGGGAGTTGGCGTCTTCCACCGGCACCCGGGCCCCCGACGAGCTGTACCTCGACGGCGAGGTGAACGCCTCCGTCCAGGAGGACTCCCGCTTTCTGGGGCTGCGGACCGGCACCCGCCGGATGTATCTGGGCGTCCCCCTGATGTCCGGGCTGACCGAGCCGCAGCTGCGGGCCGTGCTGGCCCACGAGTTCGGGCACTTCGGCAACCGGGACACCCGATACGCGACGATCACCCTGCGCGGCCGGGAGAGTGTGGTCCGTACCGTCTCCGCCCTCCACGAACGCTCCTTGGCCAAGGTCGCCAAGGAGACCGCCAAGCAGCGCGAGAAGCAGGCGAAGGCCCTCGCCAGGGGCCGCAAGCCCAAGTCCCATGACCTCAACCTGGGCTCCGCGGGTCTCACCTACCGGCTGGCCGCCCGCCCGTTCCTCGCCTACGGCGGCTTCTACCTGCGCTCCTCGCTGGGCGTGGGCCGCGCGCAGGAGCTGGCCGCCGACCTCACGGCCGTACGGGTCGCGGGCCGCGACGCCACCGCGTCCGCGCTGCGGGAGATACCCGTGCTGGACTCCGCACACGACTTCTACCTCTCCGCGTACGCCACCGTGGGCGCCGGGGCGGGGCTGCTGCCGCCCCGGGGCGAGATGTTCGGCGGGCTGCACCAGTTGATGGCGGCGCGGGCCGGAGAGATGGCGGAGCTGCGGGCCGCGATCCCGCACCAGGAGCAGTCGCCGTACGACTCCCATCCGCCGATCGCGGAGCGGGTGGCGCGCATCGAGGCGCTGCCCGCCGACGCCTGGTCCGCGTACGCCGCCGAGGCCGCCCCCGCCACCGGCCTGCTGCGCGACCTGCGCCGCACCCTCGTCGACCTGGAGGACGCGGTACTGGCCCCCGAGACGCTGGCGATGCGCCGGGCGGCGAGCTGGCCCGACCTGCTGAGCGAGGGCATGGCCGCCCACTACGCGGACGAGGCGCGCCCGCTGCGCGAGGCGACCGCCGAACTCACCTCCACCCGGGGCGACTTCACCGACGTACTGGACGCGATCGACAAGGGAATGCTGTGGCAGCTCGCCGACCGCCTCCCCAAGTCCCCCGAGGCGGCGGCCGCCCAGGGCCGGGTGGCCCGCGAGCTCACCCGCCCGGTACTGCGCGAGTGCCTCTCCCGGCTGGCCGTCCTGCACCTGCTGCACACGGGCCACGCCCAGTGGCACCTGTCCTGGTCCCAGACCCCCCGCCCGGTCTTCCCCGAGGGGTACGAGGCCCAGCTGACCTCCGCCCTGAACGCGGCGATCGCGGACCACCCGCGGACCACTCCCCTTCGCGACCTCGCCTCGTCCCCCTCCCCTGTCTCCCCCGCCTCCTCCCCCTCCCTCTCCTCCTGAAGGAACCACCCCCCATGCTCCGCCTCATAGTGATCGTGGTCGTCGTGACCGCGGTCTGGCTCATCGTCCGCGCCCGCACCACCCCCTCCATCGGAGCCGAACTCAGCGACTCCAACGGCAAGTTGTCCAAGCGCGCCGCCGCGCTGGGCCTGCTCCCCAAGACGCACCTCAACACCGAGCTCTCCTGCCCGCCCGACCCGTCCCTGGTCGCCCTCTGCCAGTCGGCCCGCTCCGGTGACTGGCGGCCCGCGTCCCACGCACTCGCGCTCACGCTGCACCACCGCGACTGGCACCGCCGTACCCGCGTCGCCTCCGCACTGGGCGAAGCCGCGGCCGTGGACGACACCTGGCTGCTGGCCTGGGAGCAGGAGGCCCCCAACGATCCGGGGGCGGCGCTGGTACGCGGCGACGGCTCGGTCACCCTGGCCTGGCAGATCCGGGGCGGCGGCTGGGGCTCCACGGTCGGCCAGGAGCGCGCGACGGCCTTCCTGCGCACCGCCGAGCACGCCCAGCAGGAGCTGCGGCGCGCGATCGCCCTGGCGCCGGGCGACCCGACCCCGTACAGCAGCCTGATCTGGACGGTCACCGCGCTGGGCGGTTCGCACGACGAGCTGCGGGCGGTGTGGGCGGAGCTCAAGGCCTCCGCCGACCCGTACGACTACCACGCGCACCATGCGGCACTCCAGTACTGGTGCCGCAAGTGGCACGGCTCGGAGCCGCTGGCCACCGGGTTCGCCACGGGTGCGGCGGGCGGCGCCCCGGCCGGCACGCTGCTCGGCATGCTGCCGCTGATCAGCTGGTACGAGCACGAGGACGACGACGCCAAGGACGACGACTTCCGCCACCCGGTGCTGATCGCGGCCGTGGACTGGCTCCTCACGGATGTGGCGGCGGCCCCGCCGACGCACCCCAGCCTGGCGTCCGCCCGCCACCTCCTCGCCTACTTCCTGGTCCGCCAGCGGCGGTACGAGGCGGCCCTCGAACAGTTCCGGCTGGTCGACGGCTATGTGGACGCGGCCCCGTGGCGGTACTTCGGTGACCCGGCGGGGATCTACTGCGCGACGCGCGAGGTGGCGGTGAAGGGCGCTGCGAAGGGGCGCGGCTAGCGGCCGACCGGCGGCCAGGGGAATCCCAGCCGCCCACCGGACGTCCCACGGCCCGGGGAATCTCAGCCGCCCACCGGACGTCCCACGGCCCGGGGAATCTCAGCCGCCCACCGGACGTTCCCCCCATGCGGGGCATCCCAGCCATGCACTGCGCCCTACGTACACACCACCCCGCCCGCCTGGAGGAACCCCATGCTCTTCGGCCGTACGCCGCAGCTCCCCACCCCCGAGCAGGCCCTGAAGGGCCGCGCGACCCCGGAATTCGAGGTCCCCTCGCGGCACACGGTCCTCGGCAACCCGCTCCTGGGCCCCTACCCCGCCCACCTTGAGGTCGCGGACTTCGGCCTGGGCTGTTTCTGGGGCGCCGAGCGAAAGTTCTGGCAGACCAAGGGCGTCTGGACGACCCTGGCCGGTTACCAGGGCGGCTCCACCGTCAACCCGGCGTACGAGGAGGTCTGCTCCGGCCTGACCGGCCACACCGAGGTCGTCCGAGTCGTCTTCGACCCGGCCGTCACCTCCTACGCCGCCCTCCTCAAGCTCTTCTGGGAGTCCCACAACCCCACCCAGGGCTTCCGCCAGGGCAACGACGTCGGCACCCAGTACCGCTCCGCGATCTACACCCACACCCCCGACCAGGCCGCCATCGCCGAGGCCTCCCGCCAGGCCTACCAGGAAGTCCTCACCGGCTCCGGCTTCAAGACCATCACCACCGAAATCCTCCCGGCCGCCGACAACCCCTTCTTCCCGGCCGAGCCCTACCACCAGCAGTATCTCGACAAGAACCCCGACGGCTACTGCGGCATCGGCGGCACAGGCGTCACCCTGGCCGCCCCCTTCGAAACCAACTGGGGTGTGTCCTGCCCGACCGGAATCGCCCCGGCACCGGAGGCGTAGGCGACGGGGGCGTCGCCCATGAAGAGGTTCCACATGACCAGGCGTCCGTCGAACAGCCAGAAGTCGTTGCCCGGCAGGGCGAGATCGGATGCCATGCGCCGGGGCAGCCAACGGACCTCCTCACCTGCGGCTCCCCGGGCCCCTGCCGGCGGTGGTCACGGACGTACCCGTACCGGACGAGTTCCTTCTTCGTTTTCTTGTGCACCCCGGTCTTCAGCCCCACGCCGGTGGGGCTACGTCCCGGTCGGGAAGGTTCGGGCCACGTCCAGGACGGAGTGCTGGAGGACGCCGAAGTGGTCGGCGGTCGGGCCGTGGTCGATGACCTTGACGGGGACGCCGCGCTGCTTCAACTGGCGTGCGCAGCTGTGGGTGTTGCCGATCGGGGCCTCGTGATCACCGGAGGCGCTGTAGAGGGTGACCGGGACGGGGGACGTCCAGGCGCAGGAGGTGTCGATGCGGCGGATGGCGGCGAGGAAGGGGCCGGACGGGTTGCGGAGCTGCTCGTACCAGGCGTCGGTGAAGAGTTCGCGGAGTGAGCCAGGGAGTTGGGGGATGATCTCCTCTTCCTTGTGGGTGCCGTCGAAGAGGGCTTCGGCGCGGGCCGCGTAGGGGGCGCGGAAGGCTTCGGCCGGGTCGCGGTAGAGGGGTGGGGTGCTGAGGGGGTTCTGGGCGGTGATCACGTACGAGAGGAGCAGTACGGCCGCGCGGCCGGGGACCGTGCCCGCCAGCATGGCCGGGATCTCCTCGTTGAGGATGTCGTACGGGCCGGCTCCGGAGCGCAGTCCGGCAAGTCGGGCGTGCGGGACCTGGCCGGCGGCGACCGCCCGGCCGACCGACATCGCGACCTGGCCGCCCTGCGAGAAGCCGACGGCGTAGGTACGGGGGGACAGCCGGGGGCCGACGGCGGGGAGGGTGCGGACCGCCCTCAGGAGGTCCAGGGTGGCGGAGACGGAGGACGCGTTGTCCATGAAGGGATGACGGCCGGGGCCCTCGCCGAGGCCGAGGTAGTCAGGGGTGAGGACGGCGCGGCCGCCCGCCGCGAACAGTTGGGCCGCGGTGCCGTCCGGTCCCTGCGGAGATACCGAGGGGGCGCGGCCGCGGAAGGTCATGGAGCCGTGGGTGTGGAGGACGGTGGGGAGGGGGCGGTGGGCGCGGGGGCCGTTGGGGACGGCGGGGAGGGAGAGGAGGCCGGAGGCGGTGGTGGGGGTACCGGGGGTGCCGTTGGTGGCGGCTGCGGTGGTGCGGTAGATGAGGCGGTAGGTGGTGACGTGGTAGCGGGTTACGGCCAGCATCTCCGCCTCGGTCCCCTTGAAGCCGTGGGTGAGGGCCGTTTCGACGATCTGGGTGCGGGTGCGGGTACCGAGTGGGGTGATCGACACCACGCGGGCGGGGCGCGCGGTGGCGGTGGAGGGTGACACGGGCGGGGAGGCCGCTGTGGACGGGTCCGGCGGGGCGGCTCCCGCCGGGGCGACGGCGAGGGCCGCGAGTACCGCCGCCGCCCCCGCCGCGATCGTTCGCGTCGCCCAACTCCCGTACGCTGAGGCTCTCTTGGTGGTTGTACGCACCTGTGGGGTCATACCCCACAGGACGACTCGACAGGTACGGACGGTTGAGCCGGTTCGCTCGGTTCGCCCTTGCCGTCGCCCCGGTTCCGCAGCACCGTGAAGGCGAATCCCGCCGCCAGCAGCATGAAGACGGCCGCGCCCAGGGCCGCGTGGTTGAGGCTGTGGGTGAAGGCCTCGCGGGCGGTGGTGAGGAGTGACTGCGCCTGTACGGGCGGGAGTTGCTGGGCGGCGGCGAGTGCCCCGCCCAGGGTTTCCCGTACCGTGTCGGGGCCCGGCACCGAGCCCGCCCCCATGTCGCGGGTGTAGACCGCCGCGCCGATGCTGCCCAGGATCGCCATGCCGAGTGCGCCGCCGAACTCGGTGCCCGACTCGACGACCGCGGCTGCCGCGCCCGCGCGCTCCGGCGGGGCCGCGCCCAGGGCCATTTCGTTGGCGAGGGTCATCGCGGTGATGATGCCGCCGACGTAGATCGCGGAGCCGGTGAGGACGAACCACAGCGGGGAGTCCACCCGGACCTGGGTCAGCCACAGGAAGCCCGCCGTGGCGAGCACGAAACCGCCGGTGATGACGTACGCCCGGTCGATCCGGGAGGCCAGCGCCGCTCCCACCGGGGCGCACAGGAACGCCGCTCCCGACGGCACCAGACTCCACAGCGCGGCCTCCAACGGCCGCATTCCCAGGACGGACTGGAGGTACTGGTTGAAGAAGACGGAGAAGCCGATGGTGGCGAACATGGCGAGGATGTTGGTCAGGACCGCCCCGCCGAAGGCCCGGCGCCGGATCAGCGCGAGGTCGATCATCGGGTGGCCCCCGGTACGGGCCAGGGCCCGCTGGCGGCGGACGAAGAGCAGACCGACGGCGACGCCCACGGCGACGTACAGCAGCGGAAGGGCCTCGATACCGGACTTCGCGATCTCCTTGATGCCGTAGACGACGGGCAGCACGGTGGCCAGCGACAGCAGTGCGCTGAGTGCGTCGAAGCGGGGGCGCTCGGGGCTCTTGAACTCGGGGAGGAGGAAGGGGGCGAGGGCCAGGAGCAGCAGCATGGCGGGGAGGTTGATGAGGAAGAGCGAGCCCCACCAGAAGTGTTCGAGGAGTACGCCGCTGAGGACCGGGCCGAGCGAGATGCCCGCCGCCATCACCGCCGTCCACAGGGTGACGGCCTTGGTGCGCTGGCCGGGGTCACGGAAGAGATTGCGGATGAGGGCAAGGGTGGAGGGCATCAGGGTGGCGCCGCCGATGCCGAGCAACGCCCTTACGGCGACGAGCATTTCGGGGGTCGATGCGTACGCGGCCGCCACGGATGCCGCACCGAAGGCTATAGCGCCGCAGAGGAGGAGCTTGCGTCGGCCGATGCGGTCTCCGAGGGCGCCCATGGTGATGAGGAGACCGGCCAGGACGAAGCCGTAGACGTCCAGGATCCAGAGTTGCTCGGTGGCGCTGGGGGCCAGGTCCTGGCTGATGAAGGGAATGGCGAAGTAGAGGACGGAGACGTCCATGGAGACCAGCAGGAGGGGCAGCATCAGGACGGCGAGTGCGGTCCACTCCTTACGGCTCGCGAGGGGTGGGACGGCTGGGGTAGGTGGGCCGGCGGGGTTCGGGTGGGTGGGCGTGGTGGTCACGGTGGGCTCCTCGGAGTGGGTGTCTGTACGCCGTACGCGGTGCGCTGCGTACGACATAAACAGCCCCTGTGGAGGGTGGCAATGAGTGACCTAGTGCACCGCAGCGCAGGTTCAGCCGGGCGGGCTGGGTATGGGTTGGTGCACTAGTGCACAGGCGGCGGTACGCTGCCCCGATGACCGCCACCCCCTCGGCCTCGGCCCGAATCGCCGACGAGCTCCGCCGCCGTATCTCCTCCGGCGACCTCTCCCCCGGCGACAAGGTGCCCTCCACCCGGCGGATCACCCAGCAGTGGGGTGTCGCGATGGCGACCGCGAGCAAGGCGCTGGCCGCGCTGGCACAGGAGGGGCTGGTGCGGGCGGTGCCCGGCATCGGCACGGTCGTGGTGGGGCCGGCGGGCCCGTCCGCGCGCCACGACCGGACACCCGGCGGACTGACCCGGACCAGGATCGTGCGCACCGCGCTCGTCCTCGCGGACACCGAGGGCCTGGCCACGCTCACCATGCGGCGGGTGGCGACCGAACTCGGGGTCTCCACCATGGCCCTGTACCGGCACGTTCCCGGCAAGGCGGACCTGGTGCATCTGATGTCGGAGGCGGTGTTCGCCGAGCGGCCGCTGGAGGGACCGGGCGGCGACGGCAAGGGCGAGTGGCGGTCCGAACTCGCTTATGCGGCAGGCTGGTTGTGGCAGGTTTATGTGCGTCACCCGTGGATGGCGCAGGCCATGGCGTCGCTCACCCGGCCGAACGCGGCCCCGGAGGCGATGCGGTACACGGAGTGGGTGCTGCGCGCGCTGAGCGGGCAGGGTCTGAGCTCGCACGAGATGCTGTACGCGCACCTCACCCTGTTCGGGCACGTCCAGGGGCTGGCCGCCGCGATCGAGCTGGAGAACCGGGCCCGGCAGGACACCGGGATGTCACCGGAGGAGTGGATGGCCTCCAACGAACCGCGCGCGGAGGCCGTCCAGGCTGCGGGGGGCTATCCGATCCTCGGCCGGCTCTTCGAGCAGGACGAGTTCGAGCTCGATCTGGACACCCTTTTCGAGTTCGGGGTGGGGCGGATCCTGGATGGGGTGGAGGTGCTCATCTCCCGCAAGAGGAAGGCGGGTTGAGGTGGGAGCGGGCCGGGGCGGGCGGGGGCTTACGCCTGGGCCTCGCGTATCTGCGCCGCCGTGACCCCCGCGTCGTAGCCCTCCCCGACGCCCTCCACCAGGATGATGTCGCCGGGCAGGTGGCGGGTGCGCAGCGGGATGATCTCCTGGTAGTCGGCGGACTTGTACCAGCCGCGCGCCGCCTCCATGTCCGGGAAGGCGACCAGCACGGGGGCGCCGTGCCACTTTCCCTCCACCACCTCGTGCTGCTTGAAGTGGACGAGGAAGCGGCCGCCGAAGGGGGCGAAGGTGTCCTGGATGCGCTCCATGTAGCGCAGGACCTCCTCGTGGAGAGGACCGTCGACGGGGCCGATGTGGGCGATGGCGTACGCGGTCATGATGTCCTCTTTCGGCGGGTGAGGGACGCTTTTCGGCGGGTAAGTGGCGTTGTTGTGCGGTGAGTTACAGCTTGCCGGAGGGCGGGGCGCACGTCGATTACCCCGGAGGTAGGTTGTCCGGATGGATCTTGTGAGTGGTGGAGAGCGGTTCGCGTTGCGCCCGGCCACCGAGGGGGACGCGGAGGCCGCCGCGAACGTCTGGCTGCGGTCGTACGACGCCGCGCTGCCGAGTGTGCGGCGGGCGCACGACGACGACGGGGTGCGGGCGTGGTTCCGGTACGTCGTGGTGCCGGAGTGCGAGACCTGGGTCGCGGAGGACGGCGGCGGTGCGCTGGCCGGGGTGATGGTGCTGGACGAGGCCGGGATCGATCAGCTCTATCTGGAACCGGAGCGTCGCGGGCACGGGCTCGGCGACCTCTTCGTCGCGAAGGCCAAGGAACTGCGGCCCGGCGGGCTGGAGTTGTGGACGTTCCAGGTGAACGAGAGCGCCCACCGCTTCTATCTGCGCCACGGCTTCACCGAGGCCGAGCGGACGGACGGCTCCCGCAACGAGGAGCGGGAGCCGGACGTCCGGTTCGTCTGGCAGCCGTAGGGGCTGGAAGACGTGGAGCCCGGGAGTCGTGGAGCCCGGGTGCCGTGGAGCCCGGGAGTCGTGGAGCCCGGGGAACGCCGAAGGCGGGCGCCACCCACGTGACGTGGGTGGCGCCCGCCTTCGTACACCCGCCGTCGTGCGGCGGGAGAGGCCGGGGGGGCGAATCAGACCGCCGAGCCCGCCTTCCAGGCCGACCAGTCCAGGTTCCAGCCGTTGAGGCCGTTGTCCGGCTTGATGGTCTTGTCCGGGGAGTTCTTCACGATGACGACGTCGCCGACGATCGAGTTGTTGAAGAACCACGAACCGGGGGTGTTCGGGTCGTTGGCGCCCTGGGCGTCCTGGAGGCCGACGCAGCCGTGGCTGGTGTTGGCGCTGCCGAAGATGCCCTTGCCCCAGTAGTTGCCGTGGATGAAGGTGCCCGAGGTGGACAGCCGCATGGCGTGCGGGACGTCCTTGATGTCGTACTCGCCCTTGCCGTCGTCGTCCGTGAAGCCGACGGTGGAGCCGTCCATCCGGGTCTCCTTGAACTTCTCGGAGATCACCATCTTGCCGTTGTACGTCGGGTTGTCGGGCGAGCCGGCCGAGATCGGGATGGTCTTGATGACCTTGCCGTCCTTGGTGACGGTCATCTGCTTGGTCTTGGCGTCGACGGTGGAGACCTGGTTGCGGCCGATGGTGAAGTTCACCGTCTTGTCCTGGACACCCATCACGCCGTCCGCGCCCTCGACGCCGTCGAGATCGAGCTTCATGGTGACCTCGGAGCCGCCCTTCCAGTAGTCCTGGGGGCGGAAGTCGAGGCGCTGGGAGTCGAACCAGTGGCCGACGACCTCCTGGCCACTGCTGGAGGTGACGCTGACGCCCTCCTGGACGGCCTTCTTGTTGGTGATCGGCTTGTCGAAGCGGATCGAGACCGGCATGCCGACGCCGACCTTGGAGCCGTCCTCGGGGGTGAAGTTGCCGATGAAGCTGTTCTTCTGGGAAACGGTGGTGAACGACCGGTTCTCGTGCGCAGAGCGCTTGTCGGCGTCCACGGCGGTGGCGCTCAGCTTGTAGACGGTGGCGCGCTGGAGGCGGCCGTCCGGCTTCCAGCTGGTGCCGTCGGCGGAGATGCTGCCCTTGACGGCGGTGCCGTCGGCGGCGGTCAGCTTGACCTCGGTCAGCTTGCCGTCGGCGACGGTGACCTTGGCGTCGTTGTTGATGCCGACGTTGGTGGCGCCTGCCTTGGGGGTGATCTCTATTCGGGCCTTGGAGGTGTCCTTGGCGGCCGCCGCGTCGGACTGCTCCTGCGACTTCTTCGGGGTGTCGGCCTTCTCGCCGTCACCGTCGCCGTCCCCGCCGCAGCCCGAAAGCACCAGAACGCCGCCGAGCAGCGCGGACGCGACTGTCAGACCCCTGCGTCGCTTGCTGTTCGTGATCACACGCTTCTCCATCGTCGCCGATTCCCCACGATCTCCCCGGGGCTGCTGCCCGGGTACCCCGGCAGCATGCCGCCCAGGCCCTGACGGGCAGCACTTCCCCTGTCAATGCTGTAGCAACCCCAAACGGGGCGCCATGGTTCCACTTCCAGCGAAAGTGTGGGCAACGCCACTGCCGGGGGCCTATGCCATTCAGCACGCTCAGTTCCGACGCTACGCCGTCCCTTTTGCCCCTGCCAGGGCGGGGTCATACGAGTGCGAGAGGGCGGAGGGATGGATTCCGAGGTAGGTGGGGAGACCCTTCGTACCCCTTTCCTCCCGGTACGAGGGGGCGGAACACAGAGTTCCACCTCCACATCCCTTTCCTCGGGCACGCTGCTTTCATTAGCATCGGCGCGCACGACCAATTCGCGAGTGCCCCAAGTTCGCGAGTGCCTTCAAGGGGGATCGATACCGTGTCCGCACTCCGACCGCTGCTGACCGCCACCGCCGCCGGTGGACTGCTGGCCGCGCTGTGGTTCGTACCGTCGGCGAATGCGACGGGCGAGACCCCGGAGCAGGCACGCCATGTCGAGCAGGTCCAGCAGGCGCAGGACCGTGCCGGTGCCGGCACTGCCCCCGCTTCCGCTTCCGCCGAGCTCGCCCTCGCCGACACGGGCAGCGTCGACACCACGCCCTACCTCATCGGAGGTACGGCGTTCCTGGGGATCGGCGCGGGCTTCGTGACGTACTCGGTGCGGCGGAGGGGCGCGGGCGGCGCACTGACCTGAGGGCAGGGGCTCGGAGGGCAGGGGCTCGGAGGGCAGAGGCGCTGAGGTCAGGGGCGCCGAGGTCCCTACCCCTGTTGCTCCTCGTCGAGCGCGGCCAAGTGCTCGTTCAGCGTCACGTGCAGATCGCCGAGGAACTCCTCGAACTGCCGCAGCTGTTCGGCCGGGTAGCGGGACAGCATGGCGTCCATCCGTTCACCCAGTGGCCGGAAGAACTCGTCGGTGAGCTGCTGTACGTGCTCGCTGCCGCGCAATGTGACGATGCGGCGGTCCGCGTGCTCACGGCTGCGGACGATGTGCCCGGCCTTCTCCAGCCGGTTGAGCAGGGCGGTGGTGGCGCCGGAGGAGAGGGAGATGCGTTCGCTGAGGCGGGCCGGGGAGAGTGGGGCGCCGCGCTCCTCGCCGTACAGGATCTGCACGAGGGCGTCGGCGTCGGTGGTGTGCAGGCCCAGCCAGGTGGCGAACCTGCGACCGACCTCCTGGTAGTCCGCGCCGTACAGCCGCAGGCCCTCGGTGAGGCGGTCGCGCTGCTCGGCGAGAGGGCCGGGGACCTCGCCCTCGGTGGGGCGGATGCGGGGGCGGTCGTCGTGGCGTCGTGAACCCCCGGGCGGGGCCGGCGCCGGGTCCGTGGGGCGTGCTGCGTCCTGCGGCCGTACCGCGTCCGTCGCGTCCATCGGTGCAGTCCGCTCCCTCTCCCGTGCCGGCGTCGCCGGGTGGTCACCGGTCCCGCTTCTCCCCGTCAACCTACCGGCCGCCGCCCGCCGGGCTCTCTTCCAGGTTCTCCGTCGCCGAGGTCGCCGCGTGGACCCCCGCCGAGGGGATCAGCGCGGTGGCGATCAGCCCGAGGACGACGAAGCCTGCCGCGACGTATCCCCCCAGCGTGATGCCCTCGGTCATGGCCCAGCGGGCGGCGTCGGCGACCGGGGCGGTCCGCGGGTTCTGGGCGAGCGGGCCGATGGCGGCGCCCGCGCTGTCGGTGACGGCCCGGGTGAGCCCGTCGGCGTGCGCCGCGGGCATCCCCGCCGCGTCCAGCTTGTCGTTGAGTTTGCTGCCGAGGGTGGTGAAGAACAGCGTGGTCAGTACGGCGATGCCCAGCGCCGACCCCAGCTGCCGGAAGGCGCTCTGGATGCCGGAGCCCTGCCCCGCGCTCTGCTCGGGGATCTCGGCGAGCACCACATTGGTCACCTGCGCGGTGGCGAAGCCGACTCCGATTCCGTACAGGAAGAGCACCAGCGCGACCGTCCACCACGGGCTGTCGGTGGCGGCGATCAGTCCGAGTCCGGCCAGCCCCACGACTTCGAGGGCGAGTCCGATACGGAGCTGGGAGAGCGCCCCCAGCTTGGCGGCCAGCCCGAAGCTCGCCCCACTGGCGACGAAGCTGCCGATCGCGATGGGCACCAGGGCGAGCCCGGCCTGTACGGCGCTGTAGTCCAGCGTGAACTGGAGCCACAGCGGCAGCACCGCCACGATCCCGAACTCGCCGAGGCCGATGATCAGCGTCGCCACGTTGCCGTTGCGGAAGGACGAGATCGAGAACAGCCGGACGTCCATCAGGGCACGGGAGGGGTCGTCGCTCCTGGTCAGAGTCCTCTGCCGGGTGACGAAGGCGGCCATCGCGGCGACGGAGAGCAGCAGCGCGACGAGGACGGGCGAGGGTCCGCCGGTCCAGTGGAAGCCGAACAGGTCCAGGGGCCGGGTGGTGGTGATCCAGCCGTACGTCCGTCCCTCCACCAGCCCGAAGGCGAGCAGCCCGAGGCTGAGGACGGACAGGATCGCACCGATGACGTCGATACGGCCCTTGGTGCGCGGGGACGGGGCCAGGTAGAGCACCGCGCCGGCCACGATCAGCGCGGAGAGCGGGACGTTGATGCCGAACGCCCAGCGCCAGGAGGCGTGTTCGGCCAGCCAGCCGCCGAGCAGCGGGCCGAGTGCGGAGGCCGCGCCGATGGTGGAGCCCCAGACCGCGAAGGCCTGGCCACGGGCCTTGCCGGTGAAGGTGGCGTTGAGGAGGGACAGGGAGGTGGGCAGGATCATCGCCCCTGCGGCGCCCTGGAGGAAGCGGGCGGCGATCAGGAGGCCGCCGTTCGGGGCGAGGCCGGCGAGGACGCTGGTGACGCCGAAGAGGACGGTGCCGGCGATGAAGATGCGGCGGGCCCCGATGATGTCCGCGAACCGGCCGACCAGCAGGAGGAGCGCCGCGAAGACGATCGCGTAGGACTCCTGGATCCACTGCGCCTGAACGGAGTTGACGTCCAGGTCCTCGATGACCGAGGGGACGATCACATTCACGATCGTCGTATCCACCACGATGAGGGCCACCCCCAGGGCGATGGCGATGAGACCCAGCCAGCGGGCGAGGGGGGTGGCGGACCGGGCGGGGGGTGGAGTTTGCGCGCTCAAGATTCCTCCATCGTGAAGTAATTCCACGGTGAAGGTAATTTGTGGGCGCGCGGAAGTCAAAGGCTCGGGCTGCTCCGGTACGCCGAAGGGGCGCCCGACAGCTCGCCGGACGCCCCTTCGGACTGCGTAACCCTGGTCCTGCCTACCGCCTACCGCCCATTACGCCAGCACACCCGTCACCGGCTCCACCGCCGCCACCAGCGCCCCGCTGCGCACGAACCCGTCCGCCGCCGCCAGATCCGGCGCCAGGAAGCGATCCGGGCCCGGCCCCTGCACACCCGCCGCCCGCACCGACGCGATGACCGCCTGCGACGCCGGCGCCGGCGTCAGCCCGTGCCGCAGTTCGATGGCCCGCGTCGCCGCGTAAAGCTCCACAGCCACGATCCGCGTCAGATTG
Organism: Streptomyces sp. NPDC051561; assembly: GCF_044454195.1. Taxonomy (NCBI): domain Bacteria; kingdom Bacillati; phylum Actinomycetota; class Actinomycetes; order Kitasatosporales; family Streptomycetaceae; genus Streptomyces; species Streptomyces sp. NPDC051561. The sequence goes on from NZ_JBITDM010000002.1 coordinate 601,255, forward strand.
TCGATCGTCGTACGGAGCTTGCGCGCCGCCGACCACCCCATCGAGACATGGTCCTCCTGCATCGCGGAGGACGGGATCGAGTCCACCGAGGCCGGGTTCGCGAGCCGCTTCATCTCGCTGACCAGCGCGGCCTGGGTGTACTGGGCGATCATCAGACCCGAGTCCACGCCCGCGTCGTCGGCCAGGAACGCCGGCAGCCCGTGGCTGCGGTTCTTGTCGAGCAGCCGGTCGGTGCGCCGCTCGGCGATCGATCCGAGGTCGGCGGCGGCGATGGCCAGGAAGTCCAGGACGTACGCGACCGGCGCACCGTGGAAGTTGCCGTTCGACTCCACCCGCCCGTCGGGCAGCACCACCGGGTTGTCCACCGCGGCCGCCAGCTCCCGCTCGGCGACGGTGATCGCGTACGAGATCGTGTCGCGCCCCGCCCCCGCCACCTGCGGCGCACACCGCACCGAGTACGCGTCCTGGACGCGCGGCGCGTCGTCCTGGTGGTGCCCGGTCAGCTCGGATCCGGCCAGCACCCGCAGCATGTTGTCGGCGGACGCGCCCTGCCCGGGGTGCGGGCGGATCACGTGCAGCTCGGGCGCGAGCACCTTCTCGGTGCCGAGCAGCGCCTCCAGGCTCAGCGCGGCGGTGATGTCCGCCGACGTGTACAGCCGCTTCAGGTCGGCGATCGCCATGATCAGCATGCCGAGCATGCCGTCGGTGCCGTTGAGGAGGGCGAGCCCCTCCTTCTCCTTCAGCTCGACGGGCACGATCCCGTGCTCGGCCAGCAGCTCACCGGCCGGGCGTACGACGCCGTCGGGGCCCTCCGCGTCGCCCTCCCCCATCAGCGCCAGCGCACAGTGCGACAGCGGCGCGAGGTCGCCGGAACAGCCCAGCGAGCCGAACTCGTGCACCACCGGCGTGATCCCGGCGTTCAGGACGTCGGCCATGGTCTGCGCGACCTCGGGGCGTACACCGGTGTGCCCGGAGGCCACCGTCTTCAGCCGCAGGAACATCAGGGCCCGCACCACTTCGCGCTCCACCCGCGGACCCATGCCCGCCGCGTGCGAGCGCACGATGTTGCGCTGCAGCTGCGCCCGCAGCTCGTGCCCGATGTGCCGACTGGCGAGCGCGCCGAACCCGGTCGAAACCCCGTACACCGGCTCGGGCTTGGCGGCCAGCGCGTCCACGATCTCCCGTGCGGCGGCCAGCGCGGCGACGGCCTCGGTGGAGAGTTCGATCCGGGCGTTGCCCCGGGCCACCGCGATGACGTCGTCGACGGTGGTACCGGAGGTGCTGAGCACGACCGTGGCGGATGTTCCGGGAGCGGCGAGGGTGTGCATATCCATATTCAGGAGCCTACGTTTTGAATGCCCGCCTGTCACTAGTGGTGGGCGGGTTGAACCCTTACCCGGCCGAGGTCGGCTCCGGCGCCCAGCTCTGCGGCGGGGTGGACTCCGGGACCTCCTGCACGGACGGTGCCGGGACCGGGCTCGGAGTGCCCCCCACCCCGTCCGGCCCCTGCGGACCCCTGCTCATCGCCGTCGCGAAACCCACCACCAGCAGCGGAACGGCGACCGCGACCGCTGCCGCCACGAACCATCCGGGGATACGCCGCCGGGCCGCGTCCGGCACTTCCTCCGCACCGGATTCCGGCTCCTCCCGCACCGCTCCTACGGGCAGTTCCACGATGAGCACCGCGCCGCACCCCTGCTCCCGCTCGCCCACCACCAGCGTCCCGCCCTGCCGCGTCGCGATCTCGCGCGCGATGGCGAGGCCGAGGCCCGCGCCGCCGCCGTCGGCCCGGGTACGGGAGTCGTCGAGGCGGGTGAAGCGTTCGAAGACGCGCTCGCGGTCGGCGGGCGGGATGCCGGGGCCGTCGTCCCGCACTTCCACCCGCACGGTCCGGCGTGCGGCGTCCGTACTCAAAACGGCCTCGACCTCGCTGCGGGCATGTCGGCAGGCGTTGTCGAGGAGGTTGCGCAACAGCCGCTCCAGGCGGACCGGGCTACCGGTGAGGGGCGGCAGGGCGACGGGGGCGGTGCAGGTGACGCGCAGCGCCCCGTTGCGGCACAGGTGGCGCAACTCTTCGACCAAGTCACTTGCCAGATCGTCGAGCTGGACGCTCTCGTCGGCATAAGGGGCGGGGCCGTCGATCCGGGTGAGCAGGAGGAGGTCATCGGTGAGGTGCTGGATCCGCGCGATGTCGGCAAGGGCGCCGCGTACCGTGTGCGGCCAGTCGACGCCTTCGGGGTGGGCGAGCGAGGACTCCAGGGAGGCGCGGAGGCTGGCGATGGGGCTGCGGAGCTCGTGCGAGGCGTCGGCGACGAAGCGGGCCTGCCGGTCGGCGGCGGACTGGAGGCGGTCGAGAGTGGCATTGAGGGTGCGCGCGAGCTTCTGGAGGCCGCCGCCGATGGCGGGCACCGGAACGCGGCGGTCCAGGGAACGGGCGGTGATGTCGGCGAGTTCGGCGCGCATGGCCTCGACGGGGCGCAGCGTGAGGCGGCCGGCGGCCCAGCCGGTGACGACCAGGACCAGCGTGCCGCCGGTGAGGAGCAGCCACAGGGTGTGGCCGTTGTCCTCGACATAGGTCGGCATACGGTCCCATGGCTGTACGACGCCCCACACCACCCCCGCCGCGACAATCACCGCACCGAGCGCAACGGGCGCCCGCCACACGCCCTTCCGCCACGGCACGAGCCGGCCCAACGGGTCGGCCGCCACCCACGCGGCGAAGACCACGACCAGCGTGGTCACGGGCACGGCGAACCCGAAGCCGGTACGCAGGGCCGCGGCGGGGGTGTCCCACGGAGCGTGCTGATTGAAGTGCTCGGCCCAGACGGCGTGCGCCCGCAGCATGGCAGCGGTCACTCCGCCCGCCACCAGCGCCACCCGCCACCGTCGCGCGACGCCCCACACGGCTCCCCCGACGAGCAACGCCCCGCCCGGCACCCCGAACCAGGTCATCCCCTGGACGACGGGCCACAGGCGGCGGAACGGGTCGGTGGAGGGGCCCCACCCCGCGACCCGGTCGGCGATCAGCCAGGCGGCAGCGAGAAGGGCGGTAACGAGCCCGGCGGCGCACCCCGCGACGAGGGCGGTCCGGAGCCGAAAGTGGCCTCCCCGCTCACCCCGCCCCTCACCCACCATCGCCCGCCACCCGGTATCCCCCACCCCGCACCGTCCCGATCGCCGCCCTCCCGAACGGGACGTCGATCTTCTTCCGCAGCGCACTCACATACACCTCGACGATGTTGAGGTCGCCTTCGTACGACGCGTCCCACACCTCGTCCACCACGTCCACCTTGGGCACCACCTCCCCCGCTCGCCGTGCCAGACACTCCAGCACCGCGAACTCCTTTCCCGTCAGAGGTATTCGGGTCTCCCCCCGCCCGCACTCCCGCCCCGCCGGGTCCAGCCACAGATCCCCGAGCCGCAGCACACTGCCCCGCTTGGCCCCGCCCCGCCGCAGCAGGGCGCGCAGCCGCGCCTCCAGCACCACGTACGAGAACGGCTTCGCCAGATAGTCGTCCGCGCCCGTGTCGAGCGCCTCCGCCTCGTCGTACTCCCCGTTCTTGGCCGTCAGCATCAGGATCGGGGTATCGATCCGGGCCCGCCGCAGCCGCTCGCACACCCGGTAGCCGTTGAGGCCGGGCAGCATGATGTCGAGGACGATCGCGCTGTACGGATACTCGGTCGCCCGCCACAGTCCGTCGAGGCCGTCGTGCGCCACGTCGACGGCGTACCCGGCCGCGCCGAGCCCCCGTTTCAGGGACGCGGCGAGACGCTCCTCGTCCTCCACCACCAGCAGTCTCATGCCTTTCAGTATTCACGGGTGCCGGCCCGGGTTCCTGAAGATCACTTCAGCCGGCTTCAGCGTCGTCTCAGCAGGTGGCGGCCATGCTCCCGGGCATGCCGAGCCCCTTTCCGCGTCTCGTTCCCCCGCCGGAGCAAGAGACGTCCGCCCGAGCCCTCCGTGGTGGTGCGCGGCTCCCCGCCCCCGGAGCCCGGGGAGCCGCAGCCCTCACCGCCGTGCTCGCCTTTCTCGCGTACACCGCCTACGCACTCCGGATGCACGCGAGCTTCCGCACCACCGGCTACGACCTCGGCATCTTCGGCCAGGCGATCCGCTCGTACGCCGAACTCGCCCTCCCCGCCTCGGAGATCAGAGCCACCACCGGCCCCGACCCCGACACCCCCTTCCCCCTCCTCGGTGACCACTTCCACCCCCTCCTGGCCGTCCTCGCCCCGCTCTACCGCCTCATCCCTCACGTCGAAACCCTGCTCGTCGCGCAAGCGGCCCTCGCCGCCTGGTCCGTGTACGTGGTGACCCGCGCCGGGGGCCGCCGGATCGGGGTCGCGTACGCGCTCTCCTGGGGCGTCCAGAAGCTGATCGGCTTCGACTTCCACGAGGTGGCCCTCGCACTGCCGCTCCTCGCACTGTCCCTCGCCGCGTACCGCGACGGTCGCTGGCGGGCGTGCGCGGCGTGGGCGGCGGGGCTCGTCCTGGTCAAGGAGGACCTGGGTGCGACGGTCCTCGTACTGGGTCTGCTGCTGCTCCGCCGCAACCGGAGGGCAGGACTGGCACTGTGCGTACTGGGGCCGGCGGCGGCAGCCCTGGCCGTCCTCGTTGTCCTCCCGCACTTCAACCCCAGCGGCGGCTACACCTACCTCTCCACCCCGGGTGGCGCGACCACCGGCATCCCGTCCGGCCTGGACACCAAGGCCACCACCCTGTTCGTCCTGCTCCTCCCCACCCTCTTCCTCGTCCTGCGCAGCCCGCTGATCCTGCTCGTACTCCCCACCCTGGCCTGGAGGTTCGCCTCCTCCAACCCCATGTACTGGGACACCGACCACCACTACTCGGCCGTCCTGATGCCGATCCTCTTCTTCGCCCTGACAGACGCCCTGGACCGCCCGCACCCACCGATCCCCCACGCCCGCACAGCAGTTGTCACAGTCGCCGCCCTGCTGTCGACCGCCCTGCCCCTCGCCGAGTCCCTGCGCCCCTCGTACTGGCAGGACCCGCCCCGCGCCGCCGCGGCCCGCCAGGCGCTCGCCCATGTCCCCGACGGCGCCCGGGTGGCCACCACGAACCGCCTCGCCCCCCACCTCACCGACCGGACGACGGTCTACCTCCACCTACCGGGCCGCCCGGACGCGACGGTCGACTGGATGGTGCTGGACCTGACGGACACCACGTTCTCGGCGGACCCCCCCGATGCGTCCCAGCAGGGCTTCCGCCCGGTGTACGAGCGGGAGGGGTATGTGGTGCTGCGCCGCGGGGCCAGGTAGCTACTCCGCCAGGCCGCTTCTCTTCGCCATGGTCATGAGGTGGGGGCGTGCCCTCTGGTGGAGGACGAAGAGGACCCGGATCACTTCCCTGGCCATGGGGTGCACTTCGGTCATCTGCGGGGCGACGCCGAATGCCTTCTCCAGGGCTTCTTCCGCTCCGGCGTAGTCCTTGGTGTCGAGCCGGGCTCGGGCTATGTCGATGTGCATCCGGCCCAGCCGGTTCGGGGTCAGTGTGGTGGGAGGCGTCCGCAGGAGGCTGCCTCCCATGCTTGCGGCTCTGCCCGGCTCCCCGAGTTCGATGTGGGCTGCCAGTTCGTAGAGAGCCGTATTTTCCTGCCCGAAGGTCAGGTTGTGTTTCAGGATGTCGCGCGGAATGCCCCGCGCATGGCGCTTTGCCTTCTGAAGATGGTCCTCCGTGGCGCCGGCGTCCCTGTGGCGGGAAGCGAGGACGACTCCTCGAAGGTGCAGCGAGCCCAGGGCGAGTGCGCGAGCGGGGCTGCCGTCGCCCGGTGCGCTTTCGTACCGGCTGATGGCTCGTTCGACGATGGCGAGGCCGTCTTCGTACTGTCCGGCGGACTGGTAGGTACCGGCTTCGTTCCAGGCCGCTGACACCTCGGCTCCCGGGTTCCAGGTTTGCTGTGCCGCCCAGGCCTGACGAGAGACGATCATGTCGGCCAGGTCCGGTTGCGACAGGCGGTGGGCGGCCGCGTACGCACATCCGTACACATCGCTCACCTGAGTCCAGGCGCCCGCTTCTCCTGGTGACGAGAGAGCCGCGGCAGTGACTTGCCCCAGAAGCTGGGGAAGCAGCCCGAGCAGTTCCAGGTACCGGGTTTCGGCCCGGAGCTTCATTGCCCTGTCGACATCGGCCGCCAGCAGGGCGGGGTCGGGGACGTCCTCCTTCGGGAGGGTGTACCTGCGTACCGCGCCCCGAAGGTCGTTCAGAAGATCGGCCTGTTCGGACGGGCCGAGGAACGGCTGACCGTAGATCCGTTGGACCGGGACGTGCATCGCCTTGGCGAGGGCTGCCGCGACCGGTGGGGTCGTCGGCCTGACCCCGACCTCAATCTTGGTCAGGTACGACACGGAGATGCCTGCCAAGCGGGCCAGCTTGGCCTGTCCGAGCCCTCTGGCCTTACGCAGGACGGCAACGTTCTCGCCGGGTGCGGGGGTGCTCTCCATGTACTTACTCTTCCACGCCTGAGCGCCCTGGCTCACTCAAAGCCCTTTCGGACGGCCTCAGTTGTGAAAGAGCTGTGCCAGCTGATCCTGGATGTGCGGAGTTGACTGGTCCGACAAGACAGAGACCCCCGCGACGCGCGAACGTCCGGGGGCGTGGCCAACGCTTACGAGGAGCGTCAGCGTGCGAAATCCTATCGTCCAACTCTTCGAACTGCTGAGGCGGTTCCTGCCCCGGGTGGCTGGAGGGCACCGACTGGCGCAGCGATCGGCGCCCGGGCCGACGCCCCGCCGCCTGCGCGTCGTGATCTGCCGTACCGTGCCCCCTTTCGACCCCGTCCACTTCCCTCCACTCCGCTCAGCCACCGGGGCCCTCGTGCGGTCGCGCGCGCAGATCGAGTACGAGCGGTGGGTTCGGGTGAACCAAAGGCTTCAGCAGCGACGGCGGCGGGAACTCCTGCTCGCCCTGCACGGCATCGACACCGGGCCCCCCGTGAGCCGGATCCACAGAGCGGTGGCGACCCGATGACAATTAGGAGAGCGAGGGCGTGGTGGTCCTGCGCTGGGGGTACGGGCCGCGCGAGATCGGTACGGCACGGGCGGAACTCCGTAAAGTGCTGGCGAGTTGGGGCACGGCGGCATCCGTCGAAGACTCCGCACTCCTGGTGCTCTCCGAGCTTCTGACCAACGCGCAGCGGCACGGCCGCATCCCGGGCCGGGAGGTCGAGACCCGCTTCCTGCGGCTGAACGGGGGAGCCGGGGTCCGACTGGAGGTGCACGACACCTCGCCCAGGCGGCCCGCACCGGGGGCGCCGGATCCGTACTCCTGCGAGGGTCGCGGCCTGCTGCTGGTCGACGGGGTCGCCGACCGGTGGGGCGTCAACGACCGGAGCGGCCCCGGCAAGACGGTCTGGGCCGAGTGCACGGCGGATGGAGGTGCCATGTGACAGGGCCTCGGGGCCGTGGCCGACGCGGACCCGGATGTGCAGGGGGCGGTAGCCGGTGGGGCAGGGGGCGTCGGGGGTGCGGGTGTGGCCGACCGGGGCGTAGGAGAAGTCAGACACGGCGGAAGAGTGCGGCCCAGAGGAAGCTCTCGCCGAAGCGGGGGGAGTCGGCGGGCTCGTCGTGCATGCGGCGGAGTTCGACCTCGGTGAGGCCGGGGACGGTGGTGAAGATGTCGCGGAGGGCTTCGGGGGTGTAGGCGAGGCCGCCGTGGAGTTGGGGGGCGGCGGCGCCGTAGAGGTCGGCGTCGGGGAGTTCGCAGCCCATGCCGCCCTCGCCGGCCGCGAAGCAGGTGAGGGAGAAGTGGCCGCCGGGGGCAAGGAGGCGGCCGATCAGGGCGAGGTAGGGGATGCGGCGGTGCGGGGGGAGGTGGTGGAAGCAGCCGGAGTCATGGATGAGGTCGTACGGTCCGGACAGTTCACCGGCGCTGAGCAGGAAGGCGTCGCCCTGGTGGAGTCGGAGGCGGGAGCGGACCTCGGGGGTGGCTTCGGCGGCGCGCTCCTGGGCCCAGGAAATGGCCGTCGGGGAGAGGTCGACGGCGTCCACGTCGTACCCGGCGGCGGCGAGGTGGAGGGCGTTGCGGCCGGGGCCGCAGCCGAGGTCGAGGGCGCGGCCCGCGGGGCGCAACAGGCCGCTCGCCAGGTACGAGGCCAGGTTCTCGTCCGGCTTGGAGACGAAGAAGGGGACGGGCTTGTCGCGGTCCGCGTAGAAGCTGTCCCACCAGTCGGAGGCGTCGTCCGTCCAGCGGTCGGCCTCCTTGGCGAAGAGGCCGTCGAGCAGGTCGAGTACGTCGTCGACGGTGCGGATGCCACGGGCGTGGGTTTGGGTATGGATGTGGTTCACAGAAGCCCCCCGGCGGGTGTCATGGTGATAGGTGAATTTTACGAGGGGGGAAGGGAAAAGGCCAGGTCAGAGGACTTATGGGGGTGGTGACTGAGGCTCTGGGCGGGCGGCTGAGGGGCTGCCGCGGGGGGTGTGGGCGCGGGAGGTCGCGAGGGTGGGGGCGGCGCCTTCGTGCACCCCCGTGAGGGCGTTACGGGGCCTCGCAGGGGGTTCGCGGGGACATCTTTCGCGGGGGCGGGCAGGGGGGTGCCGGGGCCCGCCTCGGCCCCGGCCCGGTACCGCCCCGGTGATGCCTCAGCCCCAGCGCGGTACCACCCCGGTGCCGCCTCAGTCCCGGCCCCGGCCCGCGTCCCGCCCCGCACCCCGGAAGCGGCGTCTGTCGCCGCCGGGTGCCGTGTCGCCGCCGCGTACCGACTCCACGAGCGGGACCACTTCGCCGTCGCGGCCCGCGACCACCGGTTCACGGGAGCGGGCGGCCTTGGCGCGGTACTGGGCGGCGTCGGCGAGGCGGAACAGGCGGCGGGCGGAGGTGACTTCGCCGATCGGGTCGCCGGTCGAGGCGACCCCGCAGGCGACGCCCTCGCCGTGCTCCAACTCCGAGGCGCGTACGCACAGTTCGTCCGCCACCGCGACCACCTCGTCCGCCCCGGGACCGACCGACAGCAGACAGAACTCGTCGCCGCCGAGGCGGGCGGCCAGTGCGCCGGGCAGCATCGCGCCGCACAGGGACAGCACACAGCCGAAGCGTTCCAGGAGGCGGTCGCCGGTGGCGTGGCCGTGGGTGTCGTTGACCTGTTTGAGGCCGTTGACGTCGCAGACGACCAGGCTCACCACGGCGCCGGACGAGCGGTGCGCCTCCAGCGCCTCGTCGAGACGTATGTCGACGGCGCGGCGGTTGGCGAGGCCGGTCAGGGGGTCGGTGAAGGCCAGCTTCCGTACCTCTTCGAGGCGTTCGGTCTGGACGATCCCGGCGGCGATCACCGAGGCCAGTACGGTCGCGAAGTCGGCGTCCGCACGGTCGAAGACCGGCTCCCTGGGCCGCCGGGCGACGTACAGCTCGCCCCAGGCCCGCCCGTGCAGCACGATCGGCGCGACCACACAGCAGCCCCTTCCCCGGCGGCGCAGCGCGGCCACCCGCTGATGGCAGTAGCCGCCCGAGCCGCCGGCGGCGGGGCTGCCGGTCACCGACGCGCAGTCGCCCCCCGTCCCCTCCGCCGTCTCCACCCACGCGTCCGGCTCGCCGCCGCCCGCCCACTGCTCGTGGAGGAATTCGGTGATCTCGGGGAACTGATGGACGGGGTAGGTCTCGTCGTCCGGGAACTCCGCTTCGCCGGGGGCGCGCTCGCCCTCGTTGACCAGGACCCGGAGGCGGCCGGCCTCGCGTTCCCAGACGGAGAGGGCCGCGAAGCTGCCGCCCAGGGCGTCCCTGGCCCCCAGCGCGGCCGCCCGCCAGCTCTCGCGCGGGGTGTGTGCCGCAGCCATCGCCTGTGCCAGCGCGACCACGGCACGCAAACGTACATCCTCACCCATTCGTACAGGTTAGGCCGGTTTTGTACGTTCCCCTAGTGGGACGGCCGTGGGACGGCGGATGCCCACCGCCTCAGAGCCTGTGCCTCACTCGCCCGGCCAGTTCGGCTTCCGCTTCTCGTTGAAGGCGGCGACACCCTCGGCGCGGTCACCGGAGAAGGCGACCGAGCGCCAGGCCGCGTCCTCGACCTCCAGGCCGGCCCGCAGGTCCAGGCCCTGGCCCAGGCGCAGCGCCTTCTTCGCCGCGCGCAGGCCGACGGGTGAGTTGGCGGCCATCCGGGCGGCCAGGGCGAGGGCCTCCCCACGGGCGTCGCCGGACTCCGTCAGTACGTCGACCAGGCCCAGCTGCTCGGCCTCCTCCGCCTCCACCCGGCGGGCGGTGAACACCAGCTCCGCCGCCCTGGCCGCACCGACCCGGCGCGGCAGCAGCTGCGTACCGCCGCCGCCGGGGATGACACCGACGGACACCTCGGGCAGGCCGACCACGGCGGAGAAGTCGGCGACGATCACGTCGCAGGCGAGGGCGAGCTCGAAGCCGCCGCCCAGCGCGTAGCCGTGGACGGCGGCGATGGTCGGCATCGGGAGTTCGAGGACACCGGTGTAGGCGGCGCGCGCGGTGGGGCGCTGGCGGACCAGTTCGGCGTCGGTGAAGGAGTTGCGCTCCTTGAGGTCGGCGCCGACGCAGAAGGCGCGGTCGTTGGAGGAGGTGACCACCGTGGTGCGGACGGTGGGGTCGGCGGCCAGGGCGTCACAGGCGGCGGCGATGGCGACAGCCATCGCGCTGGACACCGCGTTCATCGCCTTGGGGCGGTCCAGGACCAGTTCGGCGACATGCCCGCCGTCGCCGTGCCGTCGTACCGCCACGAATTCGCCGAAGCGCCGCGCGTCGTCCATGTCCGTACCCCTGCCGTCGGTTAACGATCGTTTCCCGGGGTGATCCTAGGCACGGGCCCGCGCGCGCAGGAAGGGGCTCAGGAGGACTCGGAGCCCGGCTTGGCGCGGCGATTGAGCATCCACGGCTCCACTATTCCGAGCCCACGGACCGGCCGCTGCCACATCGGCTGGAGGCCGAAGCGGTACGTCGGTGCCTCGGTGCCCTCCTGGGCGGCCTTCTCCGCCTCGGTGGCGGCCTCCGCCTCGGAGACGGGGGCGTCGCCGGTGCGGGACAGTTCCTCGGCGAGCGCGCCGTCGACCAGGACGGTGTCCTTGGGAGCTATCGAGGTGAGCCGGGAGGCCAGGTTCACCGTCGTACCGAAGACGTCGCCCATGCGGGTCGTGACGGTGCCGAAGGCGATGCCGACGCGCAGCGAGGGCATGGTCTGGTCGTGCGAGAGGGTCTCGATGAGGCGCAGGGCGATCTCCGCCGCCGTACCGGCGTCGTCGGCGCAGTAGAGGACCTCGTCGCCGAGGGTCTTGATGAGGCGGCCGCCGTGGGCGGCGACCAGGTCGGCGCAGGTGGTCTCGAAGGCCTCGACGAGCTCGCCGAGTTCCTCCTCCTCCAGGCGGCGGGTCAGGCGGGTGAAGCCGACCAAGTCCGCGAAACCGACGGCCAGCCGGCGGTCGACCATCTCGTCGTCGTCGGCGGCCTGGACGACCCGGCCGGTGGCGGCGGCGAGCTGGCGGCGCCAGACGTAGACCAGGAACTCCTCCAGCTCGGGCAGGAGGAGCTCGATGAGGGGGTAGGTCACCTCGGTGCGGGTCATGCCGGGCTCGGGGGGTTCGGTGAGCCCTTCGAGGAAACTGTCGATCTGCCACTCGGCCAGACGGGCGGTGGTCTGACCGGTGGAACGGGCCACCTGGACGGCCATCGGCTCACTGAGCAGCCCGGCCTCGACGAGGCCCGCGAGGCGGCGCAGGGCCAGCACGTCGGCCTCGGTGAGGGCCTTGGCCTGGCCGATGTCGGGGAAGCCCATGGCGCGCCAGAAGCGGGAGGCGAGATCCATGGAGACGCCGGCGGTGCGGGCGGCCTGGAAGGGGGTGTAGCGGCGCTCGGCCCCGAGGATGAGCTGTTCGAGGCGGATGGCGAGGGGGTCGTCGGAGGGTTCGGCGGTGTGGTCGACCTCGTGGAACACGGGGGAGACGGCTTCCCTGGGGGGCGCAGGGGTCGCCGGAGTGGGGGGGTGGGGGTCCGAGTCCCCGCCGGACGTGGTGTCGTCGACGGTCACCTGCCGCCTCCTGCCCGTTCCCTGCGCACTGCCGTACCGCCGCCTGTCGATCTGTCGCCCGACCCTGGTCCCCGGCCCCGGGTGGTCCGCGTGGGGCCGGTGGCCGGGTGGGTGGACCCAACGATACGGCAGATGTGCTGTGGCTCACTCATGGTGGCGGGTGGGGTTTGCGGGTCGGGGGTGTGCGGGGCGGGGGTGTGTGCGGTTCGGCGGGCGGGCGTGGTCAGGTGCTCGGGCGCAGGTGTACGACGTCGCCGGCGCCCACCGGGTGCTGGAGGCCCTCGGCGGTGGCGAGGACCAGGCGGCCGTCGCCGTCGACGGCCACGGCTTCGCCGGTGAGGGCGTGGCCGCCGGGGAGTTCGGCGCGGACCATCCGGCCGAGGGTGGAGCAGCCGGCGGCGTACGCCTCCTGGAGGCCGCTGACGGCCGGGTCGCCGTCGGCCGCGCGCCAGTCGACGTACCGCTGCTCGACGGAGCGCAGGACGGCGCGCAGCAGGGGGTCGCGGTCGGTGGAGACGGCGCCGGCGAGGGCGAGGGAGGCGGCGGCGGGGACGGGGAGTTCGTCGGCGCGCAGGGAGACGTTGAGGCCGATGCCGATGACGACGCCGTCACCGACGCGCTCCGCGAGGATGCCGCCCGCCTTGCGTTCCTCGCCGGCGACGGTGATCAGGAGGTCGTTGGGCCACTTCAGGGCCGTGTCGACGCCGGCCGTACGGGAGACCGCGGTGGCGACGGCGACGCCGGTGAGGAGCGGGAGCCAGCCCCAGCGTTCCACCGGGACGTCCTCGCCCGGCTCCAGGTAGACGGAGAAGAACAGGCCGGAGCGGGCCGGGGCGGACCAGGTGCGGTCGAGGCGACCGCGGCCCTTGGTCTGCTCCTCGGCGATCAGTACCGCGCCCTCGCCCAGCTCCGCGGCGCGTCCGGCCAGGTCGCTGTTGGTCGACCCGGTGGAGGTGACGACGTCGAGCGAGGTCCACAGGGCGCCTTCGCGAACCAGCGCGCGCCGCAGTCCCGTCGCGTTGAGCGGGGGGCGTTCGAGGTCGTTCCAGCGGTGGGGTCCGGAGCCCTGCGGGCCACTGCCTGAATCATCGGAAGGCATCATGCAACCCAGACTAGGTGTGGCAAACGACGCACTGCCGAGGGACGGTCCCGCCGTTACGCTACGGACCAGTAGCCGCCCGTACCGTCTCCACCGTCAGCACGTGCAGTTGACATCGACCGAGGCGTACGCAGTCGAAGCAGGGAGCCGCACCCTCGTGTCCGCAGCCGCAGAGCCCGCAGAGTCCGCAGAGGTCGACGTCCACACCACCGCCGGGAAGATCGCCGATCTGAGTCGCCGTATCGAGGAGGCGACGCACGCGGGTTCCGAGCGCGCGGTCGAAAAGCAGCACGCCAAGGGCAAGTTGACCGCCCGGGAGCGGATCGACCTGCTCATGGACGAGGGCTCCTTCGTCGAGCTGGACGAGTTCGCCCGGCACCGCTCCACCAACTTCGGCATCGAGAAGAACCGCCCGTACGGCGACGGCGTCGTCACCGGGTACGGAACGGTCGACGGCCGCCCGGTCTGCGTCTACTCCCAGGACTTCACCATCTTCGGCGGCTCGCTCGGCGAGGTGTACGGCGAGAAGATCGTCAAGGTCATGGACTTCGCGCTGAAGACCGGCTGCCCGGTCATCGGCATCAACGACGGTGGCGGCGCCCGCATTCAGGAGGGCGTCGCGGCGCTGGGTCTGTTCGCGGAGATCTTCCGGCGGAACGTGCACGCCTCCGGCGTCGTACCGCAGATCTCGCTGATCGTCGGCCCGTGCGCGGGCGGCGCGGTCTACTCCCCCGCGATCACCGACTTCACGGTGATGGTGGATCAGACCTCGCACATGTTCATCACCGGACCCGACGTCATCAAGACCGTCACCGGCGAGGACGTCGGCTTCGAGGACCTCGGCGGCGCGCGCACCCACAACACCACCTCCGGTGTCGCGCACCACATGGCGGGTGACGAGAAGGACGCCATCGAGTACGTCAAATCGCTGCTCTCCTACCTGCCTTCGAACAACCTCAGCGAGGCCCCGGCCTTCCCCGAGGAGGCGGACCTGGAGACCTCCGACGAGGACCGCGAGCTGGACACCCTCATCCCGGACAGCGCCAACCAGCCGTACGACATGCACACGGCGATCGAGCACGTCCTGGACGAGGGCGAGTTCCTGGAGACCCAGGCCCTGTTCGCGCCGAACATCCTCACCGGCTTCGGCCGGGTGGAGGGCCACCCGGTGGGCATCGTCGCCAACCAGCCGATGCAGTACGCCGGTTGCCTCGACATCAACGCCAGCGAGAAGGCCGCCCGCTTCGTCCGCACCTGCGACGCCTTCAACGTGCCGGTGCTGACCTTCGTGGACGTTCCCGGCTTCCTGCCGGGCGTCGACCAGGAGTACGGCGGCATCATCCGCCGCGGCGCCAAGCTGATCTACGCGTACGCCGAGGCGACCGTCCCGCTCATCACGGTCATCACCCGCAAGGCCTTCGGCGGCGCGTACGACGTCATGGGTTCCAAGCACCTGGGCGCCGACCTCAACCTGGCCTGGCCGACCGCCCAGATCGCCGTGATGGGCGCCCAGGGCGCGGTGAACATCCTGCACCGCCGCACCATCGCCGCCGCCGACGACCCGGAGGCCACCCGCGCCGAACTGATCGCCGACTACGAGGACGCCCTCCTCAACCCGTACGTCGCGGCCGAACGCGGTTACGTCGACGCGGTGATCATGCCCTCGGAGACCCGCCGTCACATCGTCCGCGGGCTGCGCCAGCTGCGTACCAAGCGCGAGTCCCTGCCGCCGAAGAAGCACGGCAACATCCCGCTCTAGGCCGACCGCCCGCTCCCGCGCGACACCCCTCTCCAGGAAGGGACTTGGTGACCTCGATGAACGACATGATCAAGGTGGTACGGGGCAATCCGACCCCGGAGGAGCTGGCCGCCGCACTGGCGGTGGTCCAGGCCCGCGCCGCGGCCTCGGGCACCGCGGCGCCCGGCCCCGACGCCCCCCGCCCGGCCTGGTCCGACCCGGCCAGGGTGGCCGCCCACCGGCTGCCGCAGCCGGGGCCGTCCGCCTGGGGGCGCACGTACTGGCCCGGATAGGCCGGACGTGCCTCATGAATTAGTCATTCCGCACCGTGGCGCCTGAGTACATGTACTCAGGCGCCACGGTCGTCCCGGCAGCACTATCAAAGGCATGCTGTGGTCCGACCCGAAGAATGAGCCGCCCAAGGAGCTCCGCGACATGCAGGCGATGCTGCGCCGCGCGGGGCTGCTGCTGGCGTTGGCGATGGTGGTGGCGATGATCGTGGCGGGGGTGCGGTGAGGATCCCCGCCCGGCCCCAGGAGCGTGCGTCCGACGCGGGCTCCGAGCACCCCCGCCCACTCACTAGCCTGGTGGCATGACTTCTTCGCGCCGCCTCGTGCTCGGTTCCGCTTCTCCCGCCCGGCTGGGCCTGCTGCGACAGGCGGGGCTCGCACCCGAGGTGATCGTCAGCGGGGTCGACGAGGACGCGCTGAGCGCCCCGACGCCGGGCGAGCTGGCCCTCGTACTGGCGACCGCGAAGGCGGACGTGGTGGCGGCCCTCCCCGAGGCGTCCGGAGCCCTGGTCATCGGCTGCGACTCCGTACTGGAACTGGACGGCCGGGCCCTCGGCAAGCCGGACGACGCCGAGGACGCCACCGCCCGCTGGAAGGCCATGCGCGGCCGTTCCGGAATCCTCCGGACCGGCCACTGCGTCATCGATACGTCGACGGGCCGGCGGGCCTCCGCCACCGCCTCCACCACCGTCCACTTCGCCGAGCCGTCGGACGCGGAGATCGCCGCGTACGTGGCGAGCGGTGAACCCCTGCACGTGGCAGGGGCGTTCACTCTGGACGGCCGGTCCGCGCCCTTCGTGAAGGGCGTCGAGGGCGACCCGGGCAATGTCATCGGACTCTCGCTGCCGCTGCTGCGGACGCTGCTCGCGGAACTGGACGTGGCGATCACCGATCTGTGGGCCTGAGCGGCCCCCCAGGGCGGTGCCGGACCGCCCCTACACGGTTGCGGGCGAGCCGTTCCCCGGCGGGGCCGCGGGCTTCTCCGGGGACGGGGGCGGGGCGGGCGGGCCGTCCGCGGCCGGGTCGTGCAGGCGGTCGTCCGCGCTCCCGTACAGCAGCAGGCTCAGCACGATCAGGCCGAGCACGATCATCATGTACGCGAACGCCCACCAGCTCACCAGGCCCACCGCCAGTGCGCCCAGCACCCCGTGGATCACGGCGGCCACGATCAGCAGGATGCGGCCGAAGCGGCCGGGCGCGCGGCCGGTGACGGCGGCGCGGATCAGGAAGAAGGCGCAGACGGCGAGATAGAGGCCGGAGACCGCGCCCAGGATGAACGTGGCGGTGGACACCGCGTCGGGGTCTGAGCCCGCCAGGGACATCGTCTGGTTCCGCACGACCTTGCCGAGCACGATGTTGACGAAGACGATCGCGACCGCCTCCACGATCAGCACCGCGCCGGTCAGAGCGCCGGTCGCCACGGCTATCGGCCTGCGGGCCATCCGCCCCCACCTGCTTCCCGGGTGTTACCCGTCGTTACGTCGCTGTACCGCGCAGGCTACTAACCAGTAATGGGCTGTACAAGGGGTTGAGCAAGGCTCGTAACTCGCTCACGGCCGGGCAAAGAAACCCTTGGCCTCTCGTAGGGATCCCACAAAGAATGCCCCCGCCCCGCTGGCCGCCAGGACAGAGACCTTGACCACATCGCGGCACTACTGTGCGAGGTACCAAGCCGCCGTACCGTGGTGCGACAAGGGTTTTCCCGACTCCAGCGATCCTCGAATCACCCTGTGTGTGGGCAAGCTCACCATTGGGGGCCGCTCGTGCGGTCGTGTCGGCAGTCCCTAAACTCAGCATGTTTCAGCGAAGCCTTTCGGCACGATGATCCGCCGAGCTCCCCGGCTCGGGTGCATCCGGCCGGGAGCCCCGGGTGCAACCCCCGGGACACAGACACAGCATGGAGGGAGCCATCGTGCGCAAGGTGCTCATCGCCAACCGAGGCGAGATCGCTGTCCGCGTCGCCCGCGCCTGCAGCGACGCCGGTATTGCGAGCGTCGCCGTGTACGCCGATCCGGACCGGGACGCTCTGCACGTCCGGGTTGCCGACGAGGCGTTCGCCCTGGGCGGTGACACTCCGGCCGCGTCGTACCTGGACATGGCCAAGGTGCTCCAGGCGGCCAAGGACTCGGGGGCGGACGCGATCCACCCCGGTTACGGATTCCTGTCCGAGAACGCGGAGTTCGCGCAGGCGGTGCTCGACGCGGGTCTGACCTGGATCGGTCCGCCGCCGCAGGCCATCCGCGACCTCGGTGACAAGGTGGCGGCCCGTCACATCGCGCAGCGTGCCGGTGCGCCGCTGGTCGCGGGCACCCCCGACCCGGTCTCCGGTTCGCAGGAGGTCGTCGCCTTCGCCGAGGAGCACGGCCTTCCCATCGCCATCAAGGCCGCCTTCGGTGGCGGCGGCCGTGGCCTGAAGGTCGCGCGCACCCTCGAAGAGGTCCCGGAGCTGTACGACTCGGCGGTCCGCGAGGCCGTCGCCGCCTTCGGCCGCGGCGAGTGCTTCGTCGAGCGCTACCTCGACAAGCCGCGCCACGTCGAGACCCAGTGCCTGGCCGACACCCACGGCAACGTCGTGGTCGTCTCCACCCGCGACTGCTCGCTCCAGCGCCGCCACCAGAAGCTGGTGGAGGAGGCCCCGGCCCCCTTCCTCTCCGAGGCGCAGAACGCCGAGCTGTACGCCTCCTCGAAGGCGATCCTGAAGGAGGCCGGCTACGTCGGCGCCGGCACGGTCGAGTTCCTGGTCGGCGCGGACGGCACAATCTCCTTCCTGGAGGTCAACACCCGTCTCCAGGTGGAGCACCCGGTCACCGAAGAGGTCACCGGCATCGACCTGGTCCGCGAGATGTTCCGCATCGCCGACGGCGAGGAACTCGGTTACGGCGACCCGGCGGTGCGCGGCCACAGCTTCGAGTTCCGCATCAACGGCGAGGACCCGGGCCGCGGTTTCCTCCCGGCCCCCGGCACGGTCACGAACTTCGCCCCGCCGACCGGTCCCGGTGTCCGCCTGGACGCCGGTGTCGAGACGGGCTCGGTCATCGGCCCGGCGTGGGACTCCCTCCTCGCCAAGCTGATCGTCACCGGCGCCACCCGTGAGCAGGCCCTGCAGCGGGCCGCCCGTGCGCTCGCCGAGTTCAACGTCGAGGGCATGGCGACGGCGATCCCCTTCCACCGCGCGGTGGTGGTGGACCCGGCGTTCACCGCCGACCCCTTCCGCATCCACACCCGGTGGATCGAGACCGAATTCGTCAACGAGATCCCGCCGTTCACCGTGCCGGGTGCCGAGGGCGACGAGGACGAGTCGGGCCGCGAGACCATCGTCGTCGAGGTCGGCGGCAAGCGGCTCGAAGTCTCCCTGCCGTCCTCCCTGGGCATGACGCTGGCCCGTACCGGCCTGGCCGCCGGTGCCAAGCCGAAGCGCCGCGCGGCGAAGAAGGCGGGCTCGGCAGCCTCCGGCGACAGCCTCGCCTCGCCCATGCAGGGCACCATCGTCAAGGTCGCGGTCGAGGAGGGGCAGCAGGTCAACGAGGGTGACCTGATCGTCGTCCTCGAAGCCATGAAGATGGAGCAGCCGTTGAACGCGCACCGCGCGGGGACGGTGAAGGGGCTTGCGGCGGAGGTGGGGGCGTCCGTCACCTCCGGCGCCCTGATCTGCGAAATCAAGGACTGAGTGGGGCTCGCACGGCTCGTACGCAGTGAAACGGCCCGCCCTTCCCTCCGGGGAAGGGCGGGCCGTTCTTGTGCGGGCGACCGCGTGCCGTGGGAGGACACCTGGCCGCGAGCCCCCAAACCCCTCCGGCCGCGGCGGGCTATGGCCCCTCCCCGCCCCTTCCCTGAACCGCTGGCCGCGGGGCTGGTGGGTACGTGCGGGGGCGTCGTGGTCGCTCGCGCAGTTCCTCGCGCCCCTGGAAGGCGGCCTGCGACCGCCCCAGGGGGCGGGACGGGCGGGCAAGGGGGCCGCCCACTCCGCCATGCCTCGCCGCCCGCTTGGAGTCACACCCTGTCTGTCTGGGTCCGGCTCCGCCATCGTCCCGGCGCCGTACCCCCGCCTCGCCCCCAATGGCATGCTGGTCCGCATGGCGACCACCAGTCCCCCCACCACCAGCACCGTCCCCGGCCCCCGCCCCATGCGTGCCGACGCGCGGCGCAACTACGAGAAGCTGCTCGCCGAGGCGCGGACCGCGTTCGCCGAGCACGGCACCGACGCCTCGCTGGAAGAGGTCGCACGCCGCGCAGGCGTCGGCATCGGCACGCTGTACCGCCGCTTCCCCACCCGGCACGCCCTGCTGAGTGCCGTCTTCCAGGACGCGGTGGACGAACTGCTCGCCCACGCGCAGGAGTTGGAGAAGTCCCCCGCCCCGTGCGAGGCACTCGTCACCTGGCTGCGCGCCATCATCACTCATACGGGTGAGTACCGAGGGCTGGCGAGGGCCCTCATGACCGCCTCCGCATGCCCGGACGGCACCGGAGAGGGCACCGCCATGGCCGCGTGCAGCATCCCGATGCGGGAGGCCGGCACAGCCCTGCTGGCACGGGCGCAGGAGGCGGGTACGGTACGGGCCGACGTACCGATCCGGGACCTGATGCAGCTGACCAACGCGATCGCACTGGCCGCCGAGCAGTCCCCGGACGACCCCGAGTTGGCCGACCGCCTGCTCTCCCTGGCGGTACGCGGACTGCGCCCCCGGCAGTAACCGGGGCGCTCCCGCACAACCGCCCTCCCGCGCGCCTGCGTCGGCCCAGCCTCCCGCTAACGCCTCCGCATGTCCGCCACCCGGGCCCGCTCCCCCGGCGACTGCTGCTCGGCCAGCGCGGCCGCACTGCGCAGCTGCGCCCCCGGTGCACCCGGGTGGGTCCGGCGCTGGCCCGGCAACGGCACTTCCCGACGGGGCTGTTGGCGCCCCGCCGGGGCCCCGTCACCCCCCGGGCCGGCCGCTCCCGCACCCGAGCCCGCGACGGCGATCTGGACACCCTGGTCGGCGAGCGCCTGCAACTCCGTCGCCGCCCGTTCGTCATGAGCCGGCGGCTCATCGGTGACGAGACGGGTGATGACGTCGGTGGGCACTGTCTGGAACATGGTGTCGGTGCCGAGCTTGGTGTGGTCGGCGAGGACCACCACCTCCGCGGCGGCCTGTACCAGCGCCCGGTCCACGCTCGCGGAGAGCATGTTGGACGTGGAGAGCCCGCGCTCGGCGGTCAGGCCACTGCCGGAGAGGAAGGCGCGGGAGACGCGCAGCCCCTGGAGGGACTGCTCCGCGCCGCTGCCGACAAGGGCGTAGTTGGAACCCCGCAGGGTCCCACCCGTCATGACGACTTCGACACGGTTGGCGTGTGCCAACGCCTGGGCGACCAGCAGGGAGTTGGTGACGACGGTCAGCCCGGGGACCCGGGCCAGGCGTCTCGCCAGCTCCTGCGTGGTCGTACCGGCGCCGACGACGATGGCCTCCCCCTCCTCCACGAGTCCTGCGGCGAGGTCGGCGATGGCCGTCTTCTCCGCGGTCGCGAGGTGGGATTTCTGCGGAAAGCCGGATTCACGGGTGAACCCGCCCGGCAGTACCGCACCGCCGTGCCGACGGTCGAGGAGTCCTTCTGCCTCCAGCGCCCGCACGTCCCGCCGTACGGTCACTTCGGAGGTCTGGACGACGCGGGCGAGCTCACGGAGCGAAACCGCCCCGTTGGCCCGCACCATTTCGAGGATCAATTGGCGACGTTCTGCAGCGAACACGAAACTGACAGTAACCTGACCGGCCGATAGTTTTCAGCAGTTTGCGCCGAATAACAGAAGTTGGTCGCAAACAGCTGTCCGGAGTGGTATATGGCCTCCGGCCGGGGCAAGTTCCGGCCCCGGCCGGTCAAGTGGCCGTCACACCGGGTCAGTTCTCGCCCGCGACCTTACGGGTGTGCAGCTGCCGTGCCACCTCGGCGATCGAACCCGACAGGGACGGGTACACCGTGAACGCCTTCGCGATCTGCTCGACGGTCAGGCTGTTGTCGACGGCGATCGAGATCGGGTGGATGAGTTCACTCGCGCGCGGGGCCACCACCACACCACCGACGACGATCCCGGTGCCGGGGCGGCAGAACAGCTTCACGAAGCCGTCCCGGATGCCCTGCATCTTGGCGCGGGGGTTGCGCAGCAGGGGGAGCTTGACGCCCCGGGCGTCGATCCGGCCCGCGTCCACGTCGGCCTGGGTGTAACCGACGGTGGCGATCTCCGGGTCGGTGAAGACGTTGGAGGAGACCGTCTTGAGGTCCAGCGGGGCCACCGCGTCGCCGAGGAAGTGGTACATGGCGATACGTCCCTGCATGGCGGCGACGGAGGCGAGCGCGAAGACGCCCGTCACGTCACCGGCCGCGTAGACGCCGGGCGCGGAGGTGCGGGAGACCCGGTCGGTCCAGATGTGGCCGCTGTCCTTGACCTTGACCCCGGCCTCCTCCAGGCCCATGCCCGCGGAGTTGGGGATGGCGCCGACGGCCATCAGGCAGTGCGAGCCGGAGATGACGCGGCCGTCGGCCAGAGTGACCTCGACGCGGTCGCCGACCCGCTTGGCGGACTGGGCGCGGGAGCGGGCCATCACGTTCATGCCGCGACGGCGGAAGACGTCTTCGAGGACGGCGGCGGCGTCCGGGTCCTCGCCGGGGAGGACCCGGTCACGGGAGGAGACGAGGGTGACGCGCGAACCGAGCGCCTGGTAGGCGCCCGCGAACTCGGCACCCGTCACACCGGAACCGACCACGATCAGCTCGTCGGGGAGCTCGTCGAGGTCGTACACCTGCGTCCAGTTGAGGATCCGCTCGCCGTCGGGCTGGGCGTCCGGGATCTCACGGGGATGGCCGCCGGTCGCGATCAGTACGGCGTCGGCGGTCAGCCGCTCCTCGGTGCCGTCGGCGGAGGTGACCACCACGGTCCGCGAACCGTCGTTGGCCTGCTGGCCCTCAAGCCGTCCCCGGCCGCGCACCACGCGGGCGCCGGCCCGGGTCACGGAGGCGGTGATGTCGTGCGACTGCGCGAGCGCGAGCCGCTTCACCCTCCTGTTGACCTTGCCGAGGTCCACGCCGACGACACGCGCGGACTGCTCCTCGGGCGGGGTGTCGTCGGCCACGAGGATGCCCAGCTCCTCGTACGAGGAGTCGAAGGTCGTCATCACCTCGGCCGTGGCGATCAGAGTCTTGGACGGTACGCAGTCGGTGAGAACCGACGCCCCGCCGAGTCCGTCGCAGTCGACGACGGTCACCTCTGCGCCGAGCTGGGCGCCCACCAGGGCCGCCTCGTACCCGCCGGGTCCGCCGCCGATGATCACGATCCGGGTCACGAAAAGTCCGCCTCGCGTTCGCTTGAGTCGCGTCTGTCCCCCCGGGCCGTCTGCCCGCCCCGGACGGGGTGCCGGGGGGTCGCCCCGGCGTAATGCAGTACGTACCTCATTGTCCCGCACGCGGACGCGGGCTTCGCCCCGGGGCCCTCCAGACGGGAACTCGGACGGGGGGACGGTCGTTGTAGGTGGCCCGGCGGCCTTCCGGGCGTACGGGATCGCCTCCCTTCCTACGGGACCCGCCCCCCTCCCGTACCCTCGGACCCATGTCGCTCTACGCCGCGTACGCCGGCAACCTCGACGCGCGGCTGATGTCCCGCCGCGCCCCGCACTCGCCGCTGCGCGGCACGGGCTGGCTCAACGACTGGAGACTGACCTTCGGCGGTGAGCAGATGGGCTGGGAGGGCTCGCTCGCCACACTGGTGGAGGCGCCCCGCTCCCAGGTGTTCGTGGCGCTCTACGACATCGCCCCCATGGACGAGGACTCCATGGACCGCTGGGAGGGCGTGGGCCTGGACATCTACCGCCGGATGCGGGTCCGCGTACACACCCTGGACGGTGAGGAAGCGGCCTGGATGTACGTCCTGAACGGGTACGAGGGCGGGCTGCCCTCCGCGCGCTACCTGGGCGAACTGGCGGACGCGGCGGAGTCCGCGGGGGCGCCGCACGACTATGTGATGGAGCTCCGCAAGCGTCCCTGCTGACGCCCGGTACGGGTTCGGCTTATGTACGGAGGGGGCCCGGGCCACTTTTCGTGGCTTCCTCCAACGCAACAATCGCATTGCCGTCCGCGAGGACATCTACGCGCGTAGGGCTGAACCGGCTACCCTCTTCCGCGTGAACGCATCTGTTATTTCGGACCCCCAAGCCGCCGCCGACGCCGCGGCCACGCGCCTGCGTGAACTCACCGGCGCCGACACCCACGACGTCGCCCTCGTGATGGGCTCCGGCTGGGCGCCCGCCGTGGATGCCCTCGGCGAGCCCGAGGCCGAGTTCCCGGTCACCGAGCTGCCCGGCTTCCCGCCTCCGGCCGTTGAAGGACACGGCGGCAAGATCCGCTCGTACAAGATCGGCGACAAGCGCGCGCTGGTCTTCCTCGGGCGCACGCACTTCTACGAGGGCCGTGGGGTGGCCGCCGTCGCGCACGGCGTCCGCACCGCCGTCGCCGCGGGCTGCAAGACCATCGTGCTGACCAACGGCTGCGGCGGTCTGCGCGAGGGCATGCGCCCCGGCCAGCCGGTCCTCATCAGCGACCACCTGAACCTGACCGCCGCCTCCCCCATCATCGGCGCCAACTTCGTCGACCTCACCGACCTCTACTCGCCGCGGCTGCGCGCGCTGTGCAAGGAGGTGGACGAGACGCTGGAGGAGGGCGTGTACGTCCAGTTCCCCGGCCCGCACTACGAGACGCCGGCCGAGATCAACATGGTGCGGGTCATGGGCGGCGACCTCGTCGGCATGTCCACCGTGCTGGAGGCCATCGCGGCGCGCGAGGCGGGGGCCGAGGTGCTCGGCATCTCCCTGGTCACCAACCTCGCCGCAGGCCTCTCGGGCGAGCCCCTCAACCACGAGGAGGTCCTCCAGGCCGGACGCGACTCGGCGGCCCGCATGGGGTCGTTGCTGGCACGGGTGCTGGAGCGCATCTAGCGGTTGCTCCGCCGGGGTGCGGGTACGGGTGCATGACCCTGCGGGGCGGGCTCCCCCACCCCGCCCCTTCCCGAAACCGCTGCGCGGGCTGGGTACGCGTGTGCGGGTCGAGTGTGGCTGGCCGCGCAGTTCCCCGCGCCCCTTGAGGGGCGCGGGGAACTGCGCGAGCAACCACGACGTACCACCGGATACCCACCCACCCCACCCCACCGCCCCCGACCTCGACCCCCGAAAGGCGACCCCGTGACCCAGGCACCCCCCTCACCCACCTCCTCCGACCTCCTCACCCGCGCTCGCGCCTGGCTCTCCGAGGATCCCGACGCCGAGACCCGGGACGAGCTCGCCAAGCTCATCGACACCGCCGCAGCCGGTGACCCCGACGCCCTCGCCGACCTCGCCGACCGCTTCTCCGGCACCCTCCAGTTCGGCACCGCCGGCCTCCGTGGCGAGCTGGGCGCAGGCCCTCAGCGCATGAACCGCGCCGTCGTCATCCGCGCCGCCGCCGGCCTCGCCGCGTACCTGAAGCAGCAGCCCGCCCATCCCCGCTCCACCGACGACCTGGTCGTCATCGGCTACGACGCGCGCTACAAGTCCGCCGACTTCGCCCGCGACACGGCCGCCGTGATGACCGGCGCCGGCCTCCGCGCGGCCGTGCTCAACCGGCCGCTGCCCACCCCCGTACTGGCCTTCGCCATAAGGCACCTGGGTGCCGTAGCGGGTGTCGAGGTCACCGCCAGCCACAACCCGCCCCGCGACAACGGCTACAAGGTCTACCTGGGCGACGGCTCCCAGATCGTGCCGCCCGCCGACGCGGAGATCGCCGCCGAGATCGACGCCGTCCGGGCACTCGCCGACGTACCGCGCCCGGAGGAGGGCTGGTTCACGCTGGACGAGGAGGTCCTGGAGGCCTATCTCGCCCGTACGGACGCGGTCCTCACCGCCGGTTCCCCGCGTACCGCCCGCACCGTCTACACCGCGATGCACGGCGTCGGCAAGGACGTCCTGCTCGCCGCCTTCGCCCGCGCGGGCTTCCCCGCCCCGGTGCTGGTCGCCGAACAGGCCGAGCCCGACCCGGACTTCCCCACCGTCGCCTTCCCCAACCCGGAAGAGCCCGGCGCCATGGACCTCGCCTTCGCGGCGGCCCGCCGCGCCGCCCCGGACCTGGTCATCGCCAACGACCCCGACGCCGACCGCTGTGCCGTCGCCGTCCCGGACGCCTCCGTCGAAGGCGGCTGGCGGATGCTGCGCGGCGACGAGGTGGGCGCACTGCTGGCCGCCCGCATCGTCCGCAAGGGCGAGCCCGCTGACGGCAACGCGGGCGTCTTCGCCGAGTCGATCGTCTCGTCCTCCCTGCTCGGCCGTATCGCCGAGAGGGCGGGCATCGGGTACGAGGAGACGCTGACCGGCTTCAAGTGGATCGCCCGCGTCGAGAACCTTCGCTACGGGTACGAGGAAGCCCTCGGCTACTGCGTCGACCCGGCCGGCGTGCGCGACAAGGACGGCATCACCGCAGCCCTCGCCATCACCGAACTCGCCTCCGAGCTCAAGGAGGAGGGCCGCACCCTCCTCGACCTCCTGGACGACCTCGCCGTCGCCCACGGTCTGCACGCCACCGACCAGCTCTCGGTCCGCGTCGAGGACCTCAGCATCATCGCCAACGCCATGACGCGGCTGCGCGAGAACCCGCCGACCGCACTGGCCGGCCTCGCCGTCGTATCCGCCGAGGACCTCACCAAGGGCACCGAGTCCCTTCCGCCCACCGACGGCCTGCGCTACCACCTCGAAGGCGCCCGGGTCATCGTCCGCCCGAGCGGCACCGAGCCCAAGCTGAAGTGCTACCTGGAGGTCGTCGTTCCGGTCGCGGACACCGGCGCCCTTCCGGCGGCCCGTGCGCGGGCGGCCGAAACGCTTGCCGCGATCAAGCGGGACCTGTCGGCGGCGGCGGGCATCTGACGGGATCGTCGTACGTACGACGCGGACGTACGACGCGGACGTACGACGCGGACGTACGTCCAACGAAAGACGCGGCCGTACGTCCAACGAAAAGGGAGCGCAGCCCCGTGTCTGCGCTCCCTTTTCCATTCCCCCGTTCCCCCCTCTTTTCCCCCGTTCCCCCCTGCTCCCCCCTCTTTTCCCCCGTTCCCCCCTGTTTCCCCTCGAAGCCGCTACGACAGCCGCTTCGTGGAGCCATTCGGCTGGAGATTCACCAGCTTGTGCGCGACGCCCTGTTCCCGGAACGCCTTGACCAGGGACTTCATGTCCTCCGAGTAGATGTTCCAGCTGTCGGTGTGCACCGCGACCACCTTGCGCGGGTCGATGGCCCTGGCCACCTTGGCGGCGTCCTTCGACGTCAGCGTCAGCGGCGCGTTGTCGAGGATCGCGGGGGTGCGGGCTGCACCGGCGAAGAGGACGGCCGTGTCGATCCGGCCGAACTGCTTCCTGATCCGCTTCCCGGCCTCCGCTGCGACCTTCACCGAGGCGTTGTCGCCGGAGATGTACGTCGTCGGTACGCCCCGGCCACTCAGCACGAACCCGGTGACCTCTCCGTCCGCACCCCGGTCCACCCCGTCGGGGCCGTGCAGGGCGGGGACCGCGGTGACCTTCACGCTGCCGCCACTGGTCCGGATCGTCCGGGAGTCCCAGCTCTTCAGTCCGGTGACGTGGGAGCCGAGGCGCCGGTGCGCGCCGGGCGTGGAGTAGACGGCCGGAATGTCCTTGAGAAGTGCACGGCCCGAGTCGTCGAGGTTGTCGTCGTGCTGGTCGTGCGAGAGCAGTACGGCGTCGATCCGGCCGAGCTTGTCGATCCCGAAGGCCGGGGCCTGCTGCTTCTCCAGGCCGCTCGGATACTTCTTCGGCCGGTCGAAGGTCGGGTCGAGCAGGATGCGGGCGCCGCCTATCTCGATGACGGTGGTCGGACCGCCTATGTGGGTGGCGGTGAAGGGGGTACGTCCGTGCCCGGACCCACCCTTGGCAGTGGCCTGCCCTGCCGTCCCGCTCCCCGTCCCGCTGCCGCCCTGCTGCTCCTTCGCGGTGGCGGCACCGCCGCACGCGGAGAGGAGCGCCATGCCGGCGGCAGCCGCGAGAGCGGTCACGCCGGTACGGGAAAGGGAGGCCTGGCGGGTCACGAAATTACCAACTCTCTTGAAATGTAAGGATGTTGTACGTCTGGGAGGTCTACCGGCCGGCTCAGGCAAGCGACTTCCCGTCCGGTACGACGACGCCGTAGATGTCACCGATGGTGGCCAGCGCGCTGCGGTGCATCTGCTCGGCGGGCACGGCGCCCCTCACGGACGGCAGCGCCCGCGTGGCGCACGCGTCGGCGACGACCGTGGGCCGGTTGCCGCGGAGGAACGCGCCCTCCGCCGTGAACGTCACGCACATGTGCGTCATGAAGCCCGCGATGACGACGTCCTCGTTGCCCGCCGCGTCGACGTGCTCGCCCAGATCGGTGTTGAAGAAGCCGTTCGGCGCGGTCTTGACGACGACCGGCTCGCCCTCGGCCGGGGCGACCTTCGGGTGGATCTGCCCGATCTCCGCGCGGATGTCGTACGGCGAGCCCTCACCGCTGTCGTGCATGACGTGGATGACCCTGGCGCCGGCCTCCCGGGCCCGGCCCAGGAGTTCGGCGGCGGAGTCGAGGGCGGCCTGCCAGCCCTCAAGTTCCATCACGCCGCGCACGTAGGTGTTCTGGTAGTCGACGAGGATCAGGGTGGAGCCGGCGAGAGACGCGGGCGTCTCGTCGAGGCCGCTGATCGTACGCAGGGTGGTGCTGGGCATGGGTGTACCGCCTCGTTCTCGTCGGGGGATCCGCCGCCCGCCGTCACCGGCGAGCTGCACACACCACGCTAGGAGCCCTCCCGGATGTCGGCAATGGCATCTAACATGCAGATACCGACATCGAGCTCACCCCTCCCACCACCGGAGACACCATGAGTCCCACAGATCCGGACGACCCCCTCGGCACCGTGAAACGTACCGTCGTCATCCTCCTCTTCGAGGGCGTCGACCTCCTCGACGTCACTGGGCCTCCGGAGGTCTTCGCCCTCCTGAGCCGGGAGCTGGGGGGCGCGTCGACGGGCTACGAGGTGCTCCTCGCCGCGGAGACCACCGCTCCGGTCACCACCTCCGCGGGCGTACGGATCCTCCCCGACGCCACCTTCGACGAGGTCGCCGCACTCCCCATCGACACCCTCCTGGTCCCCGGCTCCGTGGCCGTCGACAGCGACCGGCGCGTTCAGGCGCTCACGGATCCGCAAGTCGTCGCCTGGGTCAAGAAGCTCGCCGCCCGCTCCCGCCGCATCACCTCCGTCTGCGTCGGCGCCCACCTCCTCGCCGCCGCCGGCCTCCTCGACGGCAAGCGGGCCACCACCCACTGGTCGACCGCCCAACAGCTGGCCTCGGAGAACCCGTTGGTCGAGGTCGACGCCGACCCGATCTTCATCCGCGAGGGGAACGTCTGGACCGGCGCGGGCATCAGCGCCTGCCTGGACCTCTCGCTGGCCCTGGTCGCCGACGATCACGGCGAGGCCATCGCCCTGAGCATCGCCCGTCAGCTGGTCATGTACCTCAAACGCCCCAGCGGCCAGAGCCAGTTCAGCATCCCGCTCCAGCCGGTCGCCACCACCCGCCGGATCGAGGACCTCCGCCTCCACATCATGGACAACATCGACCAGCCGCTGACCGTGGCCCATCTCGCCGCCCACGCCCACGTGGGCGACCGGCAGCTCACCCGCATCTTCAAGAACGAACTCGGCATGACACCGAGCGCCTACGTCGAATCCGTCCGCGTCGAACGCGCCCGCAACCAGCTCGAATCCACCGACGCCACCCTCGACCGCATCGCCACCACCTGCGGCTTCGGAACCACCGACACCCTCATCCGGGCCTTCCGCCGGGTCCTGAACACGACCCCGACGGAGTACCGCCACCGCTTCCGTGCGTAGCGCCTCGGCCAGCACGGGAGCAGATCAGAGCAGTACGCTCCACAGCACGATCGCCGCAGCGGCCAGCGAAGCCGCGCCGAGCAGGGCGTTGGCCGCACCTGCCACGATGTTGTTGTCGTGGAAGGCCCCCGAGACGCTGAAGCACAGCCACCCTCCCCAGCCCAGTTCCAGCAGCCCGAACGCGAAGAGCCCGCAGACGGCCGCTGCCGCGTCCCAGTTCGCGGACATCCCGTCCGCCACACTGCTGCCCCTGGCGACAGCCACCACCGCACTGGGGACCAGGAAACTCGCCACTCCGGCCAGGGCCACGAAAGCCAGCAGCCGCTTCATCGCCACCCCCCTCTCTGCTCGATCGAAAACCGGGCCAGGCGCTCCCGGGTGGTCCTGACGCGGGACTGCTCCCACCGTTCCTGGCGTGACACATGCACGAAGACCTCACGCAGCATGCCGACGGTCTGCTCCAACTGCGCCACGCTGTCGTCGAGTTCGCGCCGGGTGGCGCGTTCCACCCGGGTCCGCGCCGCGGCCGCGGCGGCCAGGGCGGCCACCATCACGGCCAGCGCCCAGCCCCCTTCGCCGGTCACGACGAGCACGACGAGCGGCGCCAGCACGGCCGGGGCTGACAGTGCCAGCCGCACGCCGTGCAGCCTCAGCCGGAGACGGCCGGTGCTCCTCAGCAGCTCCTCCGCGCCACGCAGGGCCTGCTCGAAAGTGCTGCCGTCGCGCGCGACAGCCTCGCGCTCCCCTTCGTACTCCCCTTGGTGCTCCTGCACGCCGCGCCTCACATCAGTCGTTGCAGGGACCGGTAGAAACCCTCACGCAGTCTTCCCACCCCCACGCTGTCGATCTGGCTGAACCGGGGCCGCAGGGAATCGCTGAAGCTGTGCCGGATGAGCTGCGAGCTCATGGGGAGGACGGCGACCCTCAGCCGGTCGTTGTGGTCGATGAGGTCGCGCAGCATGGCGCAGAACCCCGATTCCGCGGATTGGTACTGCCTCGACAGACCGCTGCCCGGAATGTAGTAGTCACGCGCCTCGTCGATCCGGTCCCAGAACAGGTCGGTCTTGGTCACCGCGACGATCACCCAGCGCAGGCTGCGGGTGGCGGCTCCCGTCTCCATGATCCGGTCGCAGAGCTTCTCGAAGTCCGCGAGCTCCTTCTCCAGGTGCCATTCGCGCGTACGGTCGGGGCTGATCGTGCCGTCGGGCGCACGCACGTTGCGCTCCAGGGCGCGCTGCCCGGTGCGGTCCCAGACCTTGTTGTGCCCCCAGCACACCACGTGGATGAGCCCCTGGGCGGAGGTCTTCTCACTCAGGATCAGGTTCATGGCGCGTTCGCGCTGAATGGACTCCTGACCGGGTACGACCACTCCGGAGATCCGTACCTTCCTGGCTCCGAGGAGGAAGGTACGGTGCCCCTCCTCGCGGTCCGGGCTGCGGCGCGACTCGACGTCACCGACGCCCACCAGGCCGGAGAGCGCGTCGAAGAGTACGGATTTGCCCGCGCCGGGCTCACCGGTCAGCGCGACGGGGTACTGGGAGAGCCCCAGTCCGCCGCTGACCGCTCCGAACTCTTCCGTGGATCTGGACCGGTCGCTGTCCACGAGTTGTACCGCGCTGTCCCAGTGGGCCCGGATCTCGTCCCAGGTATCGGCCATGGCGTCATTCCCCTGTCGCCCCATGGGTTGATGAGCGTCCCAGGGTAGTGGGGCCGCACTGATCGCGAAGGGAGTTGACCACACCCGTGACCAGCCACGCACAGAATCGACGGCACGCCGTGACACGGCCCGGGTGCCCCCCCCCCCCCGGCGCACGGGCGAGCCCCCGTACCCCGCCGGAATCCACGGCGGGGTACGGGGGCTCCGGACGAACGGGAGTACGGGGAGTTCGGGGAGTACCGCTCAGTAGGCCGAGCCCGACGCCCCCAGTGAACCCGTCGGGTGCCAGACCGTCTTGGTCTCCAGGAACGCGGTCAGGCGCTCGGTGCCCTGGGGGTCGGTCCAGTCGGTGGAGGCCGACGGGCGCAGTACCCGCTTGAGGTTGTCGGCCGCCGCGATCTCCAGATCACGGGCCAGGTCGGAGCCCGCACCCGCGCCCGTCAGGTCGATGGCGTTGACGTCCTGGTGGGCGGCGAGGGAGGGGGCGATCTCCGAAGCCCTGCCTGTCAGGATGTTGATGACACCGCCGGGGAGGTCGGAGGTGGCCAGCACCTCACCCAGCGAGAGAGCGGGCAGCGGGGCCTTCTCCGAGGCGATCACCACGGTGGTGTTGCCGGTCGCGATGACCGGGGCGAGCACCGAGACCAGGCCCAGGAAGGAGGAGTCCTGGGGGGCGACGACGGCGACGACACCGGTGGGCTCGGGGGTGGAGAGGTTGAAGAACGGGCCCGCCACCGGGTTCCCGCCACCCGCGATCTGGGCGATCTTGTCGGTCCAGCCCGCGTACCAGACCCAGCGGTCGATCGCGGCGTCGACGACCGCGCCCGCCTTGGACTTCGACAGTCCCTCGGCCTCGCCGATCTCGCGGACGAACTGCTCGCGGCGGCCCTCCAGCATCTCGGCGACGCGGTAGAGGATCTGGCCGCGGTTGTACGCCGTGGCGCCCGACCAGCCGCCGAAGGCCTTGCGGGCGGCGACGACCGCATCACGGGCGTCCTTGCGGGACGCGAGGGGCGCGTTGGCGAGCCAGTTGCCCTTGTTGTCGTCCACCTCGTACACCCGGCCGCTCTCGGAACGCGGGAACTTGCCGCCCACGTACAGCTTGTAGGTCTTGAAAACGCTCAGGCGCTTCACGTCGGTCGACTCAGACATCGAGGTACGCCTCCAGGCCGTGGCGGCCGCCCTCGCGGCCGTAACCCGACTCCTTGTAACCGCCGAACGGCGAGGTGGGGTCGAACTTGTTGAATGTGTTGGCCCAGACGACGCCCGCACGGAGCTTGTTCGCGACCGCGAGGATGCGCGAGCCCTTCTCCGTCCAGATGCCGGCGGAGAGGCCGTACTGGGTGTTGTTGGCCTTGGCGACTGCTTCGTCCGGCGTACGGAAGGACAGCACGGAGAGCACCGGGCCGAAGATCTCGTCGCGGGCCACCGTGTGCGCCTGGGTGACGTTGGTGAACAGCGTCGGGGCGAACCAGTAGCCGGAGGAAGGGAGTTCGCAGGGCGCGGACCAGCGCTCGGCGCCCTCCGCCTCGCCGGTGTCGGCGACGGCCTTGATCCGGGCGAGCTGCTCGGCGGAGTTGATCGCGCCGATGTCGGTGTTCTTGTCGAGCGGGTCACCGAGGCGCAGCGTGGAAAGGCGGCGCTTGAGGGCGTCCAGCAGCTCGTCCTGGATCGACTCCTGGACCAGCAGGCGCGAGCCCGCGCAGCAGACCTGGCCCTGGTTGAAGAAGATGCCGGTGACGATGCCCTCGACGGCCTGGTCGATGGGGGCGTCGTCGAAGACGATGTTGGCGCCCTTGCCGCCCAGTTCGAGGGTGACCTTCTTGTTGGTGCCCGCCACCGCGCGGGCGATGGCCTTGCCGACGCCGGTGGAGCCGGTGAAGGCGACCTTGTTGACGTCCGGGTGGCCGACCAGGGCGGCACCCGTTTCGCCGTATCCGGGGAGGATGTTGACGACACCGCGCGGCAGACCGGCCTGGCGGCAGATGTCGGCGAAGAAGAGCGCGGAGAGCGGGGTGGTCTCGGCGGGCTTCAGCACGACGGTGTTGCCGGTGGCGAGCGCCGGGGCGATCTTCCAGGCCAGCATCAGCAGCGGGAAGTTCCAGGGGATGACCTGGCCCGCGACGCCCAGCGGCTTCGGGTTGGCGCCGTAGCCGGCGTGGTCGAGCTTGTCGGCCCAGCCCGCGTAGTAGAAGAAGTGCGCGGCGACCAGCGGGAGGTCCGCGTCGCGGGTCTCCTTGATGGGCTTGCCGTTGTCCAGGGTCTCCAGGACGGCCAGTTCGCGGCTGCGCTCCTGGATGATCCTGGCGATCCGGAAGAGGTACTTCGCCCTCTGGGCGCCCGGCAGCGCGGACCAGCTGCCGAACGCCTTGCGGGCCGCCTTCACGGCGCGGTCCACGTCGTCCTGTCCCGCCAGGGCCACCTCGGACAGGACCTCCTCGGTCGACGGGGAAACGGTCTTGAAGACCTTGCCGTCGGCCGCCTCGGTGAACTCGCCGTCGATGAACAGGCCGTAGCTCGGCGCGATGTCGACGACCGCGCGGGACTCCGGCGCGGGTGCGTACTCAAAAGTCATGCGGATCAGTCCACCGTCACGTAGTCGGGGCCGGAGTAACGGCCCGTGCTGAGCTTCTGACGCTGCATCAGCAGGTCGTTGAGCAGGCTGGATGCGCCGAAGCGGAACCAGTGGTTGTCCAGCCAGTCCTCGCCCACGGTCTCGTTGACCAGCACCAGGAACTTGATGGCGTCCTTGGTGGTGCGGATGCCGCCGGCCGGCTTCACACCGATCTGGACGCCGGTCTGCGCGCGGAAGTCCCGTACGGCTTCGAGCATCAGGAGGGTGTTGGGCGGGGTCGCGTTGACGCCGACCTTGCCGGTCGAGGTCTTGATGAAGTCGGCGCCGGCCATCATGCCGAGCCAGGAGGCACGGCGGATGTTGTCGTACGTCGACAGCTCGCCGGTCTCGAAGATCACCTTGAGGCGGGCGCGGTCCCCGCACTCCGCCTTCACGGCGACGATCTCCTCGTAGACCTTCAGGTAGTGCCCGGCGAGGAAGGCACCCCGGTCGATCACCATGTCGATCTCGTCCGCGCCCGCCTCGACGGCGTCGCGCACATCGGCCAGCTTGACCGGGAGGGCGGCACGGCCCGCCGGGAAGGCGGTGGCCACCGAGGCGACCTTGATGCCGGTACCGGCCAGCGCCTCCTTGGCGGTGGCCGCCATGTCGGGATACACGCAGATCGCGGCGACCCTCGGGGTCGTCCGATCGGTGGGGTCCGGGTGGGCGCCCTTGGCGCACAGTGCCCGGACCTTGCCCGGGGTGTCCGCGCCTTCGAGCGTGGTCAGGTCGATCATCGAGATGGCCAGGTCGATGGCGTACGCCTTGGCCGTGGTCTTGATCGAGCGCGTACCGAGCGCGGCGGCGCGGGCCTCCAGGCCGACGGCGTCGACGCCGGGCAGCCCGTGCAGGAAGCGGCGCAGTGCGCTGTCGGACGCGGTCGCGTCGACAAAAGCGGATGCGGGAGCGGATGCAGAGAGGGGCATGGTCACCACTGGAGCATATCTACGCGCGTAGCGGCCTGTACAGCCTGAGGAGGTACGTGGTTCCTTCGGCCCCCGGCACGGGCCCCTGCGCGGTGGCGGCGCGACACCGGTGCGGCGCCGGCCGGTACCGGTGCGGCCTCGGCCCGGTGCCGACCAGGTCACGGCCCGGGTCCCGTACTGGCATCCGAACCGCCGTCGGGCAGAATCGGCCTCATGACAAGCACCGGCCCCTCTCCCGCCGCCGACGGCCCCGACAAGTCGAAGGGCAAGCCGGCGAAGGCGTCCACGGACGATACGACGGTCTATGCCGACCGGGTCTTCCGCTCCGGCGCCAACGTCTTCTGGGGCGTTCTGATGCTCGCGGTCGCCCTCTGGCTGGGCATCGACGCGATGGTCAAGTCCGATGCGCGGACGGTGTGGACGGTGGTGGCGGGGCTGGCCCTCGTGGTGCCCCTGGTGACGGCCTTCCTGCTGCGGCCTGCGGTGTACGCGAACGAGGACCGGCTGCGGATCCGGAACCCGTTCCGGACGGTCGTGCTGCCGTGGGCGAAGGTGGACGCGGTCAGGACCGGGTACTCCAGCGAGGTGCTGGCGGACGGCGCGAAGTACCAGTTGTGGGCGGTCCCGGTGTCCCTGCGCCACCGGAAGAAGGCGCTGCGGAACCAGGCGAAGGCGGCGGCGTCCGACGATCCGAACGCGGTGCGGACGCCGTTCGGGCGAGGGTCGGCGGCGGGGAGCTCCGGGCCGGACGGCCATCTCGCCGGGGGCGACCAGGCGGTGCGTGACCTCCAGGAGCTCGCGGAGCGGAACGCGGGGCGGCCGGAGGCACAGGGCGAGGCTTCCGTGCGGTGGGCCTGGGAGATTCTGGTGCCGTGCCTGGTGGGGCTGGTCGGAGTGATCGTGCTGCTGGCCCTCTGAGCCGCGGGGCCCGGCTCCGCCGCCGGGGCCCCACCCCTGGGCCCCCGGGCGGCGGAGCCGACCGGCGTCAGCCCGGGATGATGCCGGTGAGGCCGCCTGCCAGGGGGAGGTCCTTCAGGGCTCCGCCGCTGGTGAGGGGGGCCGTGGCCACCCCGGTGGAGACCGGCTTGAAGTCGGCCACCTGGGTGCCGATGGTGTTGTTGAGGGGGTCGACGTCGGTGCCTGCCAGCGGGTTGAGACGCATGTTCTTGGCCGGGCCGAGACCGGCCGCCGCGGAGTGCGTGACCGCGTCGGTCAGGGCCTGCCCGGGAGTGGGGGCGTCATCGGCCGTCTGGCCGACGCCGGCCGGCGCGGGCGCGGGTGCCGCCTGGGCCGCTCCGGCACCCGCCGAGAGGGCCGCGCCGACCGCGGTCACCGTGAGTCCGGCCTGGAGGAGGGCGCGGCGCGGGGGCTTGGGGGCTGCGTGACGTGCCATGTGCGGGGACCATCTCTCTGCATGAGTGACGAGTAATCGTGAAGATACGCAGCGTAGTTGAGTGGGCGGGCCGGAGCCGTCCGTGTCGCCCGGGGAGTCCTCCCGGGGGACCATGCCGCACACTTGTCTCCCGTGAGCTCATCTCCCCTACCCGCCCGCGTCGTCCTCCTCGCAGGCCCCTCCGGCTCCGGGAAGTCCTCCCTCGCCGCGCGCGCGGGCCTGCCCGTGCTGCGGCTCGACGACTTCTACAAGGAGGCCGGCGACCCGACCCTGCCGCAGGTCGCGGGCTCCAGCGACATCGACTGGGACTCGCCGCTGTCGTGGGACGCGGACGCGGCGGTCGCCGCCGTCGCGCAACTCTGCCGGACCGGACGTACCACCGTTCCCGTGTATGACATCTCCATCAGCGCACGGGTGGACGAGGAGGCGCTCGACATCGAGCGCACGCCCCTGTTCATCGCGGAGGGCATCTTCGCGGCGGACATCGTGTCCCGCTGCCGGGAGCTCGGCATGCTGGCGGACGCGCTGTGTCTGCGCGGGCGGCCGTCGACGACCTTCCGGCGGCGGCTGGCGCGCGATCTGCGCGAGGGCCGCAAGTCGGTGGCGTTCCTGCTGCGGCGGGGGTGGCGGCTGATGCGCTCCGAGCGCGGGATCGTGGCACGGCAGGTGGCGCTGGGTGCGCACGCGTGCGGCAAGGAGGAGGCGCTGGGGCGGCTGGCGGCGGCGGCCGCGGGCCGTTGCCCCGGGGCGGTCGCCCGGACGGGGACGGTGCGCCCGGAGGCGACGGCCTCCGCCCCCGTACCGACGACCAGCACGGCGGAGCCCGCGGCGTAACGGCAATACCCGCGGCGCAATAGCGGTACCCGCGGCGAAACGGCAGCCAGGGCGGCCACGCCCCGGCGCACGACCGGGAAAACGAAAACGGGACCTCGTCAGACCCCCCGGCCGACGTGGTCCCGCTCCGTTTTCCCCGTACCCCCGTGCTCCCCGCCGTCTCCCCCGAAACGAGCGGGTTCCCCCGTGACTCGGGGACGACCAGCTCTCGTCCCCGAGCACCTCATGCCCTTCAGGCGACCAGCTCGCCGAAGGACTCTTCCTCGTCACGGCCGAAGCTGAGGACCTCGTCCTCGCGCAGCCGGCGCAGCGAGCGCCAGATGCTGGACTTGACCGTGCCGACACTGATGTCGAGGATGTCCGCGATCTCGGGATCGGTGCGGCCCTCGTAGTAGCGCAGGACGAGCATCGTGCGCTGGAGTTCGGGGAGGCGGGCCAGGGCCTGCCACAGGACCGCGCGCAGTTCGGTGCCGCGCATGGCGTCCGTGTCGAGTGCCGTCTCCGGCAGCTCCTCCGTCGGGTACTCGTTCAGCTTGCGGCGACGCCACTGGCTGATGTGCAGATTGGTCATGGTGCGGCGGAGATAGCCCCCGACCGCGGCCTTGTCGCTGATCCTGTCCCAGGCGCGGTACGTCGAGAAGAGGGCGCTCTGCAGCAGATCCTCGGCCTCGAAGCGGTCGCCGGTCAGGTGGTAGGCGGTTGCGTACAGGGAGGCGCGGCGCTCCTGGACGTAGGCGGTGAATTCCGCCTCCGCCGCAGTCGCGTGCGCCCGCTCCCCCGAGCTCTCCCCGTACGTCGCCGTCTGCGCTGCCGACGCTCCTGCGAGCGTCCCCCCGGCAGCTTCCCCGTTCCCCCCGTTGGTCCCCCCCTGGGGCCCCCCGGTGTTCCCCCCCGGTACGTCGACGATCGTCATGTACGTGGTGTACGAAGACGACCGCTGACGCCCGGTGCCGCGACCGCACCCCCGCCCGGTCACAGCACCGGACTTCTCGATGCTCCGTACGACGTCGTGGAGACGCGTGACAACTGCGCTTGAGTTGGTGCTGTGCAGTGCGTTCATCTCGCGCCCCCCGTCGGTGGAGTTCGTATCGGTCCGTGTGATGAAGACTTTGCCCGCGCAGTTTCATCACGGTGTCCGGCGACTGTCACAGGCGCGTCACAGGGGGCCGTAAAGGCTCAAGGTCGAAGCGGAACGCACCGTTCGTACCGTGTGTGACATGCGCCGGGAGCGATGGGAGCGCTCCAACTGTCGAACTCGCACGCCCCCATGGGCCAGAATGAGCCCGTGCCCTTCCTGTTGCTGATCGAGGACGACGACGCCATCCGTACGGCGCTTGAGCTGTCGCTCACGCGCCAGGGACACCGTGTTGCCACGGCGGCAACCGGTGAGGACGGTTTGAAGCTGCTGCGCGAACAGCGGCCCGATCTGATCGTGCTGGATGTGATGCTGCCCGGAATTGACGGTTTCGAGGTGTGCCGTCGCATCAGACGCACGGATCAGCTGCCGATCATTCTGCTGACCGCACGCAGTGATGACATCGATGTGGTGGTCGGCCTGGAGTCGGGCGCGGACGACTACGTGGTCAAGCCGGTGCAGGGGCGGGTGCTCGACGCCCGGATCAGGGCCGTGCTGCGGCGGGGCGAGCGGGAGGCCAACGACGCGGCGTCGTTCGGCTCGCTGGTGATCGACCGGTCCGCGATGACCGTGACGAAGAACGGCGAGGACCTGCAACTGACACCGACCGAGCTGCGGTTGCTGCTGGAGCTCAGCCGGCGGCCGGGACAGGCGCTGTCCCGGCAGCAGTTGCTGCGGCTGGTGTGGGAACACGACTACCTCGGGGACTCCCGGCTGGTGGACGCGTGCGTCCAGCGGCTGCGGGCGAAGGTGGAGGACGTGCCGTCCTCGCCGACGCTGATCCGCACGGTCCGTGGCGTGGGCTACCGGCTGGACTCGCCTTCGTGAGTACGAAGGTGAAGCGCGCCCTGATCGCCGGGCTGCGCTGGACCAGCCTGCGGCTGCGGCTGGTGGTGGTCTTCGCGCTGGTGGCGCTCACCGCCGCGGTGTCGGTGGCGGGGATCGCGTACTGGCTCAACCGCGAGGCCGTCCTGACGCGCACCCAGGACAGCGCCCTCAACGACTTCCGCCAGTCCATGCAGAGCCGGGTCGCCACCCTG
Organism: Streptomyces sp. NPDC051561; assembly: GCF_044454195.1. Classification (NCBI taxonomy): domain Bacteria; kingdom Bacillati; phylum Actinomycetota; class Actinomycetes; order Kitasatosporales; family Streptomycetaceae; genus Streptomyces; species Streptomyces sp. NPDC051561. Next base: position 639,877 of record NZ_JBITDM010000002.1, read on the forward strand.
CCGCTCCATCCCACCCAGTCTGAACTCCAGAACTCCGCCGAGCAGATGGCGGTGATGAGCAGCAGCCCCGGCTACAACGTGCTGCTGGTCGGCAGCATGGAGGGCGGCAAGCCGGTCGTCGGGTACTCCGACCTGAACGCCTTCACCCTGGACGACGTACCGCCGAAACTCAGGGACCAGGTCAACCGGGCCCAGCCGGTCACCGCCGGGAACGCCTACCCGTACCACCTGTTCTGGGTCCGTACGACGCTGCGCGGCACCCCGTATCTGGTGGGCGGGACCAAGGTGATCGGCGGCGGGCCCACCGGTTACATGCTGACCTCGCTCAAGCAGGAGCGGGACGATCTGAATTCGCTGGCCTGGTCGTTGGGGATCGCGACGGGGCTGGCGCTGCTGGGCTCCGCGCTGCTGGCGCAGGCTGCGGCGACCACCGTGCTGAAGCCGGTGCAGCGGCTGGGCGACGCGGCGCGGCGGCTGGGCGAGGGGAAGCTGGACACCCGGCTGCGGGTGTCCGGGACCGATGAACTTGCCGATCTCTCACGCACCTTCAACCGGACGGCCGCCCAGCTGGAGAAGAAGGTCGCGGACATGAGTGCGCGGGAGGAGGCGAGCCGCCGCTTCGTCGCCGACATGTCGCACGAGCTGCGGACGCCGCTGACCGCGATCACGGCGGTGGCGGAGGTACTGGAGGACGAGGCGGACAGTCTCGATCCGATGATCGCCCCCGCCGTGCATCTGGTGGTCAGCGAGACGCGGCGGCTGAACGATCTGGTCGAGAACCTGATGGAGGTCACGCGCTTCGACGCGGGGACGGCCAGGCTGGTGCTCGACGACGTGGATGTGGTCGAGCAGGTGATGGCCTGTCTGGACACCCGGGCGTGGCTGGACGCGGTCGAGCTGGACGCCGAGCGCGGGCTGATGGTGCGGCTGGATCCTCGGCGGCTGGATGTGATCCTGGCGAATTTGGTGGGCAATGCGCTCAAGCACGGGGGTTCGCCGGTGGGGGTCTCCGTGCGGGCCGTGGACGACGAGCTGGTGATCGAGGTACGGGACCACGGTCCCGGCATCCCCGCCGACGTGCTGCCGCATGTCTTCGACCGGTTCTACAAGGCGAGTGCGTCGCGGCCGCGTTCGGAGGGCAGCGGGCTCGGGCTCTCGATCGCTTCGGAGAACGCGCGGATCCACGGCGGCACCATCAGCGCGGCCAACTCTCCCGAGGCGGGTGCGGTGTTCACCCTGCGGCTGCCCAGGGACCTCTCGCCGGAGGAGCCGGCGGAGGGGGATGCGGAGGGTGGCAGGGCCGGCCCGGGGCCGCAAGGGTCTCGTGGGTCGCACGGGTCTCGTGGGTCGCACGGGTCTCAGGGGTCGCACGGGTCTCAGGGCTCGGCCCGGGGGGAGAGCTGATGAGGTGGGACGCGGTTGCGGTACGTCGGCGGGGTGCGGTCGCCGTCGCGGCGCTGGCCGTGCTCGCGGGCACGGCGGGGTGCGGGATCCGGACCACTCAGGTGCCGGTGGACGCGGGGGCGGCGCCGTCCCGGGTGTCCTGCGACGTCCCCGCGGTGACGGACGCGGAGCGGTCCCAGTCGGCCAGCACGGTGCGGGTCTTCCTGGTCTGCGGGGCCGGGCTGGTCTCCGTGCAGCGGAAGATCGATGTGTCGGCCGAGGCCATGGCGGCGGACCGGATGCGGGCCGCGCGGGCGCTGCTGGACGAGCTGCGCGAGGAGCCGTCGGAGCAGGAGCAGCGGGCCGGGTTCAGCACGGACGTGCGGGGGTCGCTGACGGTGAGCGGGCCGCGGCCGGGGGACCCGGCCGAGACGCTGCGGCTGAGCAGGCAGCCGGATGATCTGCCGCCGCACGGGCTGGCGCAGATCGTGTGCACGTTTTCGGGGAGTGCGGCGGACGATGGCGGGGGGTCGGTGGAGCTGGGGGGTCCTTCGGAGGACCCGCCGCGGAAGTATCAGTGCACGGCGGCGTTGAAGGCGCGGCCGGAGGGGGTGCCGGCGGTGGGGGACTTGCGGCCTACGGGGGCGACGCCGTCGATGCGGTAGGGGGTACGGGGGCGTAGGTGGGCCGGGGCGGGCAAGGGGGCGGGGGTATCGGGAGTGGGGGGCGGCCCCGCCGTCCGAGGGGGCTGACGGGGGTGGGGGCTGGGTCTAAACCTCTTCGGGGGGCTGGGTGGGGCTTGGTGGAACCAATTTGTGCGCACCCGGCGTCTTGGGGGGCGTGCGTCCAGGTCTGAGCGGCAGTGCCGTCATCCGCTTCCGCGTGACGGGGAGTCTTCTCCTCCTCGCGCATCTGCTGCTCGTCTCCTGGGTGACGTTGCGTCCCCTCGACGATGTGCTCTGGGTGACCGCACCCAATTTCCGGCCGCTGGCCGGCATCCGGGCCGATCTGGCGCTCGGTCCCCTCCAGGCGGCCCGCCTCATCGGTGAGGGGCTGCTGCTGCTCGCCCCGCTCGGGGTACTGCTGCCCATGGTGGGCGGGCGGCTCTTCGTGTCCCCGTTCGCCTCCCTCGTACGTACCGTGGCCGCCGGCGCCCTGCTGTCGCTCGGCATCGAGCTGTGGCAGACCGGGGTGCCGGGTCAGGTCGTGGACGTGGACTCGCTGCTGCTGAACACGGTGGGGGTGGCGTTCGCCCATCTCCTCGTCGTACCCCTGACAAGGTCACGGCTGCGGCGCAGGTGGGGGACGTCTCGTACCCGGGTAGGGGGTGCGCCCCTGACTGGGGAGGAGACCAGGCTCGGGGCTACCCCGAGTATTTCCAGGGTTGGCGTCGCCCCGTAGAGCGATGCCCGGCGGGAGCCTTCCGAGGAGTATTGAGTACATCGGGAGCCCACGACGGAGGCTCCCCCACTGAGCCTCAGATGCTCGCGAAGGAGCCCGCAATGACCGCACTTGTCCGCCCCCGTGACGGCCGTGTGATCGGCGGAGTGTGCGCAGCGCTGGCACGGCGCTTCGGCACCTCCGCGACCACCATGCGCGTGATCTTCCTGGCCTCGTGTCTGCTGCCGGGACCGCAGTTCCTGATCTACCTGGGCCTGTGGGTGTTCCTGCCGGGCGAGAAGACCGCGAAGACCGCCTGGTAAGGAACGGTTACAGCCCTGCGCAGAGGGCCGCACGCGTACGGTACGACGCCGAGGCCGGGGACCGCACCGGTGGGCAGGCCCTGGGTCGGCAGGCCCTGGGTCGGCAGGCCCTTGGTGGGCAGGCCGCCGAGGAGACCGCTGACCGGGTCCGCGCCTTCACCGGCGGGGAGGCTCTGCGCGGCGGTGGTGGGGGCGGTCGCGGCGCTCCTGCCCAGCGCGTCCTTGCCGGCGTTCAGGGCCTCCGGGGCACCGGCCGGGAGCTTGCTGGTGGCCTGGTCGACCGGGAGGGCGGAGGTGACGGCGGTCAGCGCACCGGCCGCGTCCGGTACGGAGGGACCCACGGCCGCGGCGGCGGAACCGGCGGCGGTGGCGGCGAAGGCCGCACCGAGCGCGGCGACACCGAGGGTCTTGGCAGCAGACTGCTTCATGAAAACAACGTCCTCAGGGTGGGGGGAAGTGAGCGGCTCTGCAAGCTAGCCAGAGCCCCACACACCCCGCAAACACCCCGGCGCGGCCGCGAGTTGATATTCGCGGCCGCATATGTTCCGCGTGAGATCAACTTGGCAACCTCCGGAAAACCCCTGATCAGAGCGGGTTACTGGAAGAGCCACTCCGATTTCAGCTCGGCATAACCGGGCTTGATGACGTCGCTGATCATGGCGAGACGTTCATCGAAAGGAATGAAGGCGCTCTTCATCGCATTGACCGTGGTCCACAACATGTCGTCGAGCGTGTAACCGAAAGCGCCGATCAGGTGCTCGAACTCGCGGCTCATGCTGGTGCCGGACATCAGGCGGTTGTCGGTGTTCACCGTGACGCGGAACTGCAGCTTGCGCAGGAGACCGAAGGGGTGCTCCGCGTAGGAGGTGGCGGCCCCGGTCTGGAGGTTGGAGGTGGGGCACATCTCCAGCGGGATGCGCTTGTCACGGACGTACGCGGCCAGCCGGCCGAGCTTCACCTCGCCGTCGTCGGCGACCTGGATGTCGTCGATGATGCGCACTCCGTGACCGAGGCGGTCGGCGCCGCACCACTGGAGGGCCTGCCAGATGGAGGGCAGGCCGAAGGCCTCGCCGGCGTGGATGGTGAAGTGGTTGTTCTCGCGCTTGAGGTACTCGAAGGCGTCGAGGTGGCGGGTGGGGGGGAAGCCCGCCTCGGCGCCCGCGATGTCGAAGCCGACCACTCCGCTCTGGGGACCGGGGCCGCGGTAGCGGTTGGCGAGTTCGGCGATCTCCAGGGCGCGGGCGGCGTGCCGCATCGCGGTCAGGAGGGCGCCCACGCGGATGCGGTGACCGTTGGCCTTTGCGCGCTTCTCGCCCTCCCGGAAGCCGTCGTTGACCGCTTCGACCACCTCTTCGAGGGTGAGTCCGCCCTCCAGGTGCTGCTCGGGGGCGTACCGGATCTCGGCGTAGACGACGCCGTCCTCGGCGAGGTCCTCGGCGCACTCGGCGGCGACCCGGAAGAGGGCTTCGCGGGTCTGCATGACGGCGCAGGTGTGCGCGAAGGTCTCCAGGTAGCGCTCCAGCGAACCGGAGTCGGCCGCCTCGCGGAACCAGATGCCCAGCTTGTCGGCATCCGTCTCGGGGAGGTTCTGGTAACCACAGTCGCGGGCGAGCTCGACGATGGTGCCCGGGCGGAGCCCGCCGTCGAGGTGGTCGTGCAGCAGCACCTTCGGTGCGCGGCGAATCTGGTCCGCGGTGGGCGTGTTGAGGGCCTGGGCGGTGTGGGGGCCGGTGCTCTTGCCCGTGCTCGGGCGCGTGGTCTGGCTCGTCATCTGCGCACTCTAAGCCCTACGCGCGTAGATCGCGCCCGGTCGATACGTAACAGTGACCGTGCGGACGGGTGGAGTCCATCTCGGGTTCTGAGACTGTTCTGTTATGACACAGCAAGTCGAGCCGGGCCCGACTGCCCGGCTGGGGCGGGCCGTTGGGACTCCGGGCACGGTGGGCGGAGTGGCGCTGGTACTGCCCGGCGGGGAGCCTCAGTCCGCACGCGGACCTTCTCCATGGGCCCGGGCGGTGGTGCGCCCGCTGGCCCGCGACCTCGCCTCGGCGGGCGCCGGGGCGGGACTGGCGGTGCACGTGGTGCGGTACCGCGGGCGCGGCTGGAACGGGGACGACGCCCGGCTGGCGGCCGACGCCGACTGGGCGGTGGACGAGGTCGTACGGCGGTACGGGGACGTACCGGTGAGCCTGATCGGGCTGGACATGGGCGGCCGGGCGGCACTGCGGGCGGGCGGGCACCAGGCGGTGAGCTCGGTGGTGGCGCTGGCGCCGTGGCTGCCGGCAGAGGGTGCGGGGGCCGATGCGGAACCCGTACGGCAGCTGGTCGGGCGGCGGGTGCTGATCGCGCACGGGACGAACGACGAGCGGGCGGATCCCGAGCTGTCGTTCCGGCTCGCGGAGCGGGCGAAGAAGGCGAACCGGGACACCTGCCGTTTCGAGGTGCACTCGGACGGGCACGGAATGCGGCAGCACCGGTCGGAGGTGCGGGCGCTGGTGTCGGACTTCGTGCTGGGGGCGGTGTTCGGGCGGCCGTTCGCCCGGCCGGTGGCGGACGCGCTGGCGGCGCCGCCGCCGTTGGGGCTGCGGATGCCGTTGGCGCTGGGGTTCGGGCAGAAGTAGGGGCGGCGTCCGGAACGGGACCCGCCGTGCGCGGCGTGGAGGCTGCCACTCATACTCGAATCATGAGTAATGCGAGTATTGACCGGGTTCGGGTAACGCATTGGGCGACTTTCATGCCCCTCTTGGCACTGGTCCTGCTCGCCTTCTCGTGGGGGCGGGACATGCCGGGTGCGGTGGTCGCGCTGCTCGCGGTCTTCCTCGGCGGGGCCGTGCTGGCTGCCGTGCACCACGCCGAAGTGGTGGCGCACCGGGTCGGGGAGCCCTTCGGCTCGCTGGTGCTGGCGGTGGCGGTCACCATCATCGAGGTGGCGCTGATCGTCACGCTGATGGCCGATGGCGGCGAGAAGAGCGCGTCGCTGGCCCGGGACACCGTCTTCGCCGCCGTGATGATCACGCTCAACGGCATCGTCGGCATCTCGCTGCTGGTGGGGGCGCTCAAGCGGAAGGTGGCCGTCTTCAACCCGGAGGGGTCGGTGTCCGCCTTCGGAGCGGTGGCGACGCTGGCCGGGCTGAGCCTGGCGCTGCCGACGTTCACGACGAGTGCGCCGGGTCCTGAGTTCTCACCGACCCAGCTGATCTTCGCGGCGCTGGCCGCGGTGGTGATCTACGGACTGTTCGTCCTGACGCAGACCGTGCGCCACCGTGACTACTTCCTGCCGGTGACCCAGGAGGGCGAGGTCATCGACGAGGACGAGCACGCGGATCCGCCGTCCGCGCGGGTGGCCGCGGTCAGCCTCGGGCTGCTCGCGGTGTCGCTGGTGGCGGTCGTCGGACTGGCCAAGGGGGTCTCGCCCACCATCGAGGCCGGGGTGGACGCCGCCGGGCTGCCCGCTTCGGTGGTCGGTGTGGTGATCGCGCTGATGGTGCTGCTGCCGGAGTCGATCGCCGCGGTACGGGCGGCCAGGCGCGACCGCGTACAGACGAGTCTGAACCTGGGCCTGGGGTCGGCGATGGCCAGCATCGGCCTGACGATTCCGGCGGTCGCGGTGGCGTCGATCTGGATGGACGGGCCACTGCTGCTCGGCCTCGGGGCCACCCACATGGTGCTGCTGGTGCTGACCGTGGCGGTGGGCACGCTGACCCTCGTACCGGGTCGGGCGACGACGCTCCAGGGCGGGGTGCATCTGTCGCTGTTCGCGGCGTATCTGGTGCTGGCGGTCAGTCCGTAGGGGCGGAGGCGGGTCGGTCCGTGGGAGGTGCGGGTGCGGGGCCGTCCGGGGGGACGGACATGACCTGCATGACTTCCGGGAGCAGGTGGCCCCGGCGGGACAGCAGGAAGCGTTTGAAGGCGGCGACCGGCGGGGTGTCCGGGTGGCCGTCGAGCCAGGCGACGCCGATCTCGCGGGCGGCGCGGGGAGCGGTGACGGTCAGTTCCACGACGCCGGGGCGGGCGACCGCGGGCGGGGGCAGCAGGGCGACGCCGAGGCCGGCCGCGACCAGACCGCGCAGGGTTTCCGCCTCCTCTCCCTCGAAGGCGACCTTGGGGCGGAAGCCGGCCTCGGCGCACAGGTCGTCGGTGATCCGGCGCAGGCCGTAGCCGGGCTCCAGGGTGACGAAGGTTTCGTCGGCGGCCTCGGCGAGACGGATGCGTTTGCGGGCGGCGAGGCGGTGGTCGTCGGGGACGACCAGGCGCAGGCGCTGTTCGTCCAGGCGGCGGGAGACCAGGTCGGGGGCCTCCGGGACCGGTGAGGTCAGACAGAGGTCGAGGTCTCCGGCGCGCAGGCGCTCCAGCATGGCTTCGCCGTAGTTCTGGACGAGCTGGAAACGGATGTGGGGGTGGTCGGCGCGGAACGCGCGGATCAGGGCCGGCACGGTTTCCGAGCCCATGGTGTGCAGGAAGCCGAAGGCGACCTTGCCGGTGGTGGGGTCCGCGTCCGCGCGCACCGCGTCGGCCGCCTTCTCGACCTCGGCCAGCGCGCGCTCGACGGTGGTGAGGAAGGTGCGGCCCGCCGGGGTGAGGGAGACGGTGCGGCCCTTGCGGGCGAACAGGGCGACGTCGAGGTCCTGTTCGAGGCGGACCATGGCGCGGGAGAGGGTCGACTGCGGTACGCCGAGCTCGTGCGCGGCCCGGGTGACGTGCTCGTGGCGGGCGACCGCCGCGAACTGGGCGAGACGCGGCGCCAGCACCCCGGCCGCACTGGGATACCGAATGTCTTCTGTGTAACTGCTCGGTGACAGGCGACCCTGTGAGCTGTACTGATGCTGCATGGGATGAAGTATCGCGGTTTTGTGCATTGGACGCATGAGAAGGCGGGATCTACTTTCTAGGCATGCCTTCCGCCAGTACCACGGCGTCCATACCTGTTGTTGTGGGCGCCGCGCCTTCCGTTTCCTTCGATTCCTCTGTTTCGGGTGGGTCTCACGCGCCCATTGATGCGCGCATCGCCCCCTCCTCCCCCGGTTTCCGCCGGATGAGCTTCGCGCTCTTCGCGGCCGGGATGGCGGCCTTCGCCCTCCTCTACTCCACGCAGGCGCTGCTGCCCGCGATCTCCGCCGACCTCAACGTCACTGCCGCGCAGGCGAGTTGGACGGTGTCGGCGGCGACCGGGGCGCTCGCCCTGTTCGTGCTGCCGCTGAGCGCGCTCTCCGAGCGGTTCGGGCGGCGCACCCTGATGACGTACTCGCTGGCGATCGCGGTGGCGGTCGCCCTGCTGATCCCGCTGGCCCCGAACGTGGGCTGGCTGATCGCGCTGCGTGCGGTGCAGGGTGCCGCGCTGGCCGGACTGCCGGCCTCCGCGATGGCGTACCTGGCGGAGGAGGTGCGGCCGAAGGCGCTGGTGGCGGCGATCGGGCTGTTCGTGGCGGGCAACTCCATCGGTGGGATGAGCGGCCGGATCGTGACCGGCTGGGTCGCCCAGCTGTGGGGGTGGCGGGCGGCGCTCGCGGCCGTCGCGCTGATGGCGCTGGTGTGCGCCGTGGTCTTCCGGCTGATGCTGCCGAAGGCGCGCAACTTCCGGCCCGGGACGCTGAACCCGAAGGTGCTGGCGAAGACGGTCGGCGGCCATCTGGCCGATCCGCTGCTGCGGCGGCTTTACGCGATCGGGGCGCTCTTCATGACCGTCTTCGGCGCGGTCTACACGGTGATCGGCTACCGGCTGGTCGAGGCGCCGTTCAGCCTGCCGCAGGGCGTGGTGGGTTCGATCTTCCTGGTCTATCTGGTGGGCACCGTGTCGTCCGCGGGAGCGGGCAAGCTGGTGGCGCGGACAGGACGCCGCGGGGCGCTCTACCTGGCGGTGTCCACGACGACCGTCGGACTGCTGCTCTCGCTCTCCGACTCGCTCGTGGGGGTGCTGGCCGGGCTGGTGCTGATCACGGCAGGCTTCTTCGCCGGGCACGCGGTCGCCTCCTCGTCCGTGAGCCACACCGCGAAGTCGGGCCGCGCCCAGGCCTCCGCGCTCTACCAGTCGGCGTACTACCTCGGCTCCAGCGTCGGCGGCACGCTCGGCGCGACGGCCTTCCACGCGGGCGGCTGGGACGCGACGGTGGCGCTCGGCCTGCTGGCCGTGGCCGGCGTCGCCGGGATCACGCTGTACGGCACACGGTGCGCGCGGGTAGAGCGGCGCAGCTCCCTCGTTGTTGCCAATTCATGACACGTGAACCGCCTTGTCCGTACAACCGGTTAGCCTCCCCCGCCGTCTAGGTGGACATACGTGCAGCACGGCACGCCATGCGCGTCCTGCACGGCTGGGGAAAGGGAACGGCCATGGAGATCACGGGGTCCACGGGGGACCGTGGAAACGTAAGGACGGGATCGCTGCGGAGCGCTCTGCGCACCCGCACCGGGATAGCCGTCGGGGTCACCGCGATGGTGGTCCCGGCGGTACTGACCGTGGGGGCGGCAGCCGCTCCCGCGCAGGCGGCTTCCTGCACGACGAGCACGGGGCCGTACCAGAAGCAGGTGGAGAAGTACCTCGGGCTGAAGGTCGACGGCAAGCAGTCGGCGGCCGACTGCAAGAAGATCCGCACCTTCCAGTCGCAGCACGGCATCACCCCCACCATCGGCTACGCGGGTCCGGTGACCTGGCGTGCGATGGAGGCGATCACGAAGCAGCGGGCCGCCGCCCGCAACCCCAACGCGGCGGGCAAGTGCCCGGTGAACAAGGGCCGGATCGCCTGTGTCGACCTCAGCAGGCAGCTGACCTGGATCCAGGACGGCAAGAAGGTCAAGTACGGCCCGGTTCCGATCCGTTCGGGGCGCAACGGCTTCGAGACGCGGACCGGACTGAAGAAGGTCTATCTGCGCAGCATCAACCACTACTCGACGCTCTACCACGTGCGGATGCCGTACTCGCAGTTCTTCGACGGCGGCATCGCCTTCCACGCGGTGAGCCTGCCGATGTCGGCGCCGCCCGGCTCACACGGATGCGTCAACATGCGGACGGCGGACGCCAAGCAGTACTGGGGGCTGCTCAAGAAGGGCAGCAACGTCTTCGTGTACGGGCGCAAGCCCGGGACGTGATCCCGCTGCCGGCGCGGCAGTTCACGGCATTCCCGGTCCCGTTGTCAGACCTCTCCCGTAAAGTTCCACAGCAGACAGGCAGTGGGTGGATGAGCGGGTGGGGTGGACCCTGTGAGTGATGTCGCAACGCCAGGTGTGGATGCACAACTGGAGGACTACCGGACCGAGTTGACCGGGTTCTGCTACCGGATGCTCGGCTCCGCCTTCGAGGCGGAGGATGCCGTGCAGGACACGATGGTGCGCGCATGGCGCAGCCAGGACCGCTTCGAGGGCCGTTCCTCGCTGCGGTCCTGGCTGTACCGGATCGCCACCAATGTGTGCCTGGACATGCTGGGCAGCAGCAAGAAGCGGGCCCGGCCGATGGACTTCACGGACTCCCGGCCGCTCGCCCAGGCGCAGTTGAACCCGCAGCCGGAGGCGACCTGGCTGGAGCCGGTCCCGGACGGCCGGGTGCTGACCGTCGTCGCGGACCCGGCGGAGACCGCCGTCGCCCGTGAGTCGGTACGGCTCGCCTTCGTGGCCGCACTCCAGCATCTGCCCCCCAAGCAGCGGGCGGTGCTGATCCTGCGCGAGGTCCTCGCCTGGAAGGCGAGCGAGGTCGCGGAGCTCCTGGAGACGAGCGTCGCCTCGGTCAACTCGGCCTTGCAGCGCGCCAGGGCGACCCTGGCCGAGTCCAAGACCGCCGGGTCGGACACCGTGAAACCGATGGACGAGGAACAGCAGAAACTCCTCGAACGGTATGTCGCGGCCTTCGAGGGCTACGACATGAAGACGCTGACGGCGCTGCTCCACGAAGACGCCATCATGTCCATGCCCCCGTTCGACCTGTGGCTGGTCGGCGCGCCGGACATCACCGGCTTCATGGTCACGCACGGTGCGGCCTGCAACGGTTCGCGGATGCTGGCCACGGTGGCCAACGGCACCCCGGCGTTCGCCCAGTACCACCCGACGCCCGAGGGCCACTACCTGCCGTGGGCGCTCCAGGTCATCGAGATCTCAGACGGCCGGATCTCCCACATCAACACGTTCCTCGACACCAAGGTGTGGTTCCCACTGTTCGGCCTCCCGGCCACCCTGCTGCCGGACGGCAGTCCCGGGCCGGTCGCCGAGCCCGGGGGGATCTCCGGATTCGAAGCTGCCTTCGCCGCTGCGGCCGCCGCTGGTGCGGGCGCTCCTGGTGGGGGCGCTGGGGCTGCTCCCGGGGCCGGGGGTGAAGGACAGGCCGACCAGGTCGAGTAGGGCGGTCAGTTCGCGGCTGGGGTGCCCGAGCAGGAGCCGGCACCCCAGCCTGCGGGCGGTGAGCCGCATCCGGGCCAGCGCCTCGACGGCGGGCAGCGCGGGATCGGTGAGCGCGGAGACGTCACAGGTGAGCTCCGTCGCCCCGGTGGCCAGGATGAGTGCGTGCAGCCGCTCGCACAGGTGCGGTACGTCGGCCCTGGTCACCGGGGAGACGATCGCCATGGGGTGGTTCGTCGCAGAGTGTTCCACGGGGACTAGGACTGCCGGCCTGCCCGAAACTCATCGGTAGCGGCTGGAACGGGACCGCCGCACACCTTCAGCGTGCCCTGTTCAGCGTGTGCGGTTCAGCGTGTGCGGTTCAACGTGTCCGGCGCCCGGAGGCGTAGGCAGTCGGCGGCACTCCCAGCGTCGCCGTGAAGTCCCGTACCAAATGCGCCTGATCGGCATACCCAAGGTCGGCCGCGAGCCGCGCCCAGTCCACGTGGGCCTCCGCGTCCACGTCCACGGCGGTCGCGGACTCGGCGTACTCCAGGGCCTCCAGCATCCGGTAGCGCAGGATCACCCACTTGGGGCCGACGCCGATCCGGCCCGCGAAGAGCCGTTGCAGGGTGCGCAGCGACATCCCCTCGTCCCGGGCGAGATCACCGGCCCGGCGGATGGTGCGGTCGTGGCGGATGCGGTCGGCCAGCGCCATGGCCAGCTCGGCCCCGGGGTCGGGTCGCGGTCCGAGCGCGAGCAGAAACGCATCGAGTGCCGCCACCCGCGCGTGCTCGTCGGGCGGATCGAGTACGTCGCCGGAGGGGTCACCCTCCCCGTCGAGTCCCGGGAACACCTCCGCGAGCGGCACCTGCCGCCCGGTCCACTCCGACACCGCCGACCCGGGCACGAAGGGCCCGAAGCCTCCCGGCTTGAACTGGACGCCGCAGACCCGCCCGGCCCCCTCCAGCTTCCTGGTGAACATGCCCCTGCCGACCCCGGCGACCTCCCCGGAGCAGGGCCGCCCGGCATCCCGCTGGAAGACGACGTTCACCGACGGGTGCGGGACCAGATGGGAGGCGTACGGCTCCGGGAGGTCCCAGTCGATGAACCAGTAGTGCTCCAGGAAGGGACGGAGTTCCGGGGCCGGTTCGTGGCGCCGGAAGCGCACCCGGGCCATCAGTCCCGCCGCGTCGACAATGCCTCGGGTGTCCCTGCGCGGCGCTGCCATGAACAGGATTCTAGGTCTCCGCCCGGACGCCGGACCGACCCCGGTTGGCGCGTTTTTACAAGCCTTCGGCCCTCTCGTCTCCGTACCGTCGGACCATGACCCAGAAGATCAGCGAACCCAAGATCAGCGAACTGCTCGAAGCCTCCGCCGCCCGCGCCCTCACCGTGCTCGAAGGCATCGACGACGGCCGGCTCGGCGACCCCACGCCCTGCGCCGAGTACGACGTGCGCGCCCTGGTGAACCACCTCTTCCAGGTCGTCGTCCAGTTCCAGGCACTCGCGGCCAAGCGCGACGCGGAGTTCTCCGAGAGCGTGGACTACCTCGGCCAGGGCCCCGACTGGCGGCAGCGTTTCGCCGCCGAAACCGACCGGCTCGTCTCGGCATGGGCCGCACCCGGCGCGGAAGAGGGAACCTCAGGACAGATGGGCTTCCCCGCCCGCACCGTCGGCCAAATGGTCCTCGGCGACCTCACCCTGCACGCCTGGGACCTGGCCAGGGCCACCGGCCACCCCTACACCCCGGACCCGGCAGTCGTCGCCGACCTGACGCCCTGCGTCAAGGCGATGGCCCCCGGGGCCCGCAAGGCGGGGGTCTACGGCACACCGGTCGAGGTGCCCGAGGACGCCTCCGACTTCGACGTCGTACTGGCGACGACGGGCCGGGACCCGCACTGGAAGGCCTGAGGCGGTCCGGATTCCCTCAGCCCGTCCAGCGGCCCGAGAGGAAGGACACCGCGAAGACGACCATGAGGGGGGCGGCCACGGCGAGGTAGGCCGTCTTGACGCGGGGGGTGCGCAGGCTCCAGGCCGCCAGGAGGGTCCACAGGGGCCACCAGAGCAGGGTGGCCCGGGGGACGGAGGTGAACCAGTAGGAGGTGCTCAGGGCCCAGAGGCTGAGGGCGATGTAGACGGCTTCGGGCCAGCGGCGGAGTCGGAGCAGGACGCCGAGCAGGATCAGGCCGACGACCATCGCGACGAGTTCGGCCTGCCACATGAAGGCGTAGCCGGCGCTGTACTCGCCGCCGAAGGCCGCCTTCCAGGTGGTGCCCCATGACTCCCAGGGGGTGTGGAACTCGCGGAACCAGCCGCGTTCCTGGGCGTGCTTCCAGGCCATCCAGTCGCCGGTGCCGGCATGCAGATAGGCGCTGTAGAAGAGGGCGGGGAGGGCCGGGACCAGGGTCCAGCCGAGGGGGCGCCAGGCCCGGGAGGAGCGGGCCCGCCAGGCGGTGATCAGGAAGTGCACGCCGATCGCCGCCGCGACGAAGAGGCCGCTGATGCGGACGGTGGTGGCGAGGGCGGTCAGGATTGCGGCCGTGGCCCAGTGGTGGCGCTGGGCGGCCAGCCAGGCGGGCAGCGCGAGGGCGAGGAAGAGGGTCTCGGTGTACCCGGCGGCGAGGAAGATCGCGCACGGGGACAGGAGGAGGAAGAGGACGGTGCGATGCCCCTTCTCCGGAGTACCGCTCTCGGCGGAGGTACGTCGCTGGGGGGCGGGGGCAAGGACGGGGGCGGGGGCGGTGCCGTTGCGGCCGTCGCGGGCGGAGCGCTGTACCGCTTCGAGTGCGACGCTGCCGCCCTCGTAACGCTGCTCGACCACGGGAGCGCGGCTGCCGCCCTCGTCATGCTGTACCGGCACGTGGGCGCCGGAGCCCGCGTGACGGGGCTCGACCACGCGGGCGCCGGAGCCCGTTCCGGTGCGGAGGGCGCGTCGTACCGGGCCGAGGGCGGTGCCCTCGCCCGGCAGGTGCAGTCGGGCTGTTCGGGCCAGCGCGAGGACGACCACCGCGCCCGCGACGAAGGAGATCAGCAGGCCGGCCAGTGTCCAGTTCGGGATGACGACGTGGACGGCGCGCAGGAGGAGCGGGAAGCCGGGGAAGAAGGCCTCCCGGTTGTCCCAGCCCTCGGTGCCGGGGCCGGAGCCGGGTGGGAAGTAGCCCTCCTGGGCTATGTGGAGGAAGTGGGTCCAGTCCCATTGGGCCCAGCGGGAGAGGGCGGAGGGGGCGTTCCTGGCCTCGCCGTCGGCGGGGAAGAGCCAGGCGACGCTGTACGAGGTGACCCAGAGGCCGACCCGGGTGAGGAGGTAGAGCCAGAGGATGTCGCGGTCGGCGCCGTTCAGGGGGAGCGGCAGCCGCTGCCGGGCGGAACGCAGCAGGTGCGGCCACCGCCGGGGCCCCTCGCCCGGTGCGGGCGCGGTGGACCGGCGGCCCGTGTCGGGCTGCGGCGGCTTGTGCCGTCCGGTCCGCTGCGGTGGTGGCGCGACGGTCATGGTCCGGGTCTCCTGGGCGGTTCGGGTCGGGTTCGGCTGCGAGGTCGAAGGCGGCGGTACGGGCAGGGGCACACGTGCCGCCCCCTCGTACATGCGTACGCGAAGCAGGTCTCGTACGGAAGACGGCTGGAGCTCGGCGAACCGTTCCGTCTGCCCGCCGAAACCTTCCTGCACGACCGCAACACCCGCACATCCCGGCCCCGCACACACCCCGGCCCCGCACACATCCCGCCCCCGCACACATCCCGGCCCCGTACACACCACAGGACCGGCAGGACGCGCATCCACGCGCACCCCACCGGCCCCATGTGTCACAGAGCTAGGCACTCCCAGAGTGCCCCGACTCAGGCGATCCGGTCCAGCACGATCGGCGCCGGGACGAAGTTACGGGCGGCCTCGCTGCCCTCCTCGGCGGTGAGAACGCCCCCGTCCAGGGCCTGAAGCGCGTACGCGAACTTCTCCGGGGTGTCGGTGTGGAGGGTCATCAGGGGCTGGCCCGCGGTGACGCGGTCACCGGGCTTGGCGTGCAGTTCGATGCCCGCGCCCGCCTGCACGACGTCCTCCTTGCGGGCGCGCCCCGCGCCCAGGCGCCAGGCGGCGACGCCCACCGCGTACGCGTCCAGTTCGGTGAGCACACCGGTCGAGGAGGCGTTGATCACATGCTGCTCACGGGCGACCGGAAGGGCCGCGTCAGGGTCGCCGCCCTGCGCCTTGATCATGCGCCGCCAGACGTCCATCGCGGAGCCGTCGCGCAGGGCCTTCTCCGGGTCGGCGTCCGGCAGACCGGCGGCGGTCAGCATCTCGCGGGCGAGCGCCAGGGTAAGCTCCACGACGTCGGCGGGGCCGCCACCGGCGAGGACCTCGACCGACTCCCGTACCTCCAGGGCGTTTCCGGCGGTCAGGCCGAGCGGGGTCGCCATGTCGGTCAGCAGCGCGACCGTCTTGACGCCGTGGTCGGTGCCCAGGCCGACCATCGTGGAGGCCAGCTCGCGGGCGTCCTCGATGTTCTTCATGAAGGCGCCGGAGCCGACCTTCACGTCCAGGACCAGCGAGCCGGTGCCCTCGGCGATCTTCTTCGACATGATCGAGGAGGCGATCAGCGGGATGGCCTCGACGGTGCCGGTCACGTCGCGCAGCGCGTAGAGCTTCTTGTCGGCGGGCGCGAGGCCGTCACCGGCGGCGCAGATGACCGCGCCGGTCGACTCCAGGACGTCCAGCATCTCGGCGTTGGAGAGCAGCGCCCGCCAGCCCGGGATGGACTCCAGCTTGTCGAGGGTGCCGCCGGTGTGGCCGAGGCCCCGGCCGGAGAGCTGCGGGACGGCCGCACCGCAGGCGGCGACCAGCGGGGCGAGCGGCAGGGTGATCTTGTCGCCGACGCCGCCGGTGGAGTGCTTGTCGGCGGTGGGGCGGGAGAGCTGGTCGAAGTTCATCCGCTCGCCCGAGGCGATCATGGCGGCGGTCCAGCGGGCGATCTCGGTGCGGTTCATGCCGTTCAGCAGGATCGCCATGGCCAGCGCGGACATCTGCTCGTCGGCGACCGCACCGCGCGTGTACGCGTCGATGACCCAGTCGATCTGCTCGGGGCTCAGCTCGCCGCGGTCACGCTTGGTGCGGATGACGGAGATGACGTCCATGGGGACAAGGTTCCTTCCGGTCGAACGGCTCTAGGGGGTCAATCTACGCGCGTCACGCCGGTTACGAGAACGGGCGAGAGTAACAATCCGACCCGGGGAACGGGAGTTCCGACACCCCTCCCCCGGGTCGGAGGCCACGGCGACTACCGAGTCGCACCCGGCCCCGCCCCCGCCCTCCGCGAAAGCCGCTCGGCCACCTCCCAGGTGTGCCGGCCGTCGTGGTCGGCGAACAGACAGCACGCGTCGCGCGAGGGCGAGGGGCGGGCGGCGTCGCAGACCCGCAACTCCACCAACTCGGCATCCTCTTCGGTGCGCTTGGCCCACAGCGCGTGTCCGTAGTGCAGTGAGTCGATGAGACCGAAGTGGGTGCCGTACTCGTGCGGGGCCAGGTCGCAGCGCACCCAGCCGTCCCCGAGCGGTCCGCCGCAGCGTGCGGACGCCGCCTCCACCAGTACGTCCGGGAGCTCGACCCGGTCCGTGCAGCGCATCAGACGGCCGGTCGCATCGAACGGGCGGGGCGGGTCCGGCCGCCCGGACAGCGTGCACAGAGCATGATCAAGAGAGCAAGCGAGGAGCACGGACAGTGAAGAGCACCCACGCGGGAACCCTGAGCGGCGCCGACTGGTTCAGGTCCAGCTACAGCGACAACCAGGGCGGCGACTGCGTCGAGGGCGCCCACCTCGCCCACGGCACCCTCATGGCCGTCCGCGACTGCAAGGTCCCGAACGGCCCCGCCTTCGTCGTCCACGCCGACACCTGGGCCGCCTTCATCGACGGCGTGCGCACCGAGACGGCCCACTCCTGACCCACCACCCCACCGGGGAAGGGGGGCCCTCACCAAGGGGCGCCCCTACCCCGGCGGTCCCGCCAACGCCAGCAACCCCCCTCTCTCCACAAGGCAGTTGGGCTACCCTCCTCCCTCGTGGACCAGTTGATCGCCGAAGATCCGCCTCACATAGGCCCCTACCGCCTCATCGCCCGCCTGGGAGCCGGCGGCATGGGCCGGGTCTACCTCGCCCGGTCCGAGGGCGGCCGCACCGTCGCGGTGAAGGTCGTACAGAACGAGTACGCCCAACACACCGAATTCCGGGCTCGCTTCGCCCGCGAGGTCACTGCGGCGAGGCGGGTCGGCGGGAGCTGGACCGCGGCCGTGCTCGACGCCGACACGGACGCGCAGACGCCCTGGGTCGCGACGCAGTACGTCCCCGGGCCCGATCTGCACGCCGTCGTCACCGAGCAGCACGGCCCCTTGCCCGAGCACTCGGTCCGGGTCCTGGCCAACCGGCTCGCGCTCGCCCTCCAGGCCATCCACGAGGCGGGCCTCGTCCACCGCGACCTCAAACCGTCCAACGTCCTGGTGACCGTGGACGGCCCCCGGGTCATCGACTTCGGTATCGCCCGCGCCCTGGACAGCATGACCGGGGACAGCCTCCAGACCCGTACGGGCATGCTCATCGGCTCGCCCGGCTTCATGTCGCCGGAACAGGTCCGGGGACTCCACGTCACCGCCGCATCCGACGTGTTCTGCCTGGGCTCGGTCCTCGCCTACGCGGCCACCGGACGCCAGCCCTTCGGCGCGACCGGCAACGGGCTGCACGCCCAACTCTTCCGGATCGCCGAGGAGGAACCGGACCTGGCCGGGGTGCCACAGGCGCTCCTGGGACTCGTACGGGAATGCCTGCACAAGGACCCGGCCCGGCGCCCCACACCACAGCAGATCGCGGCCCGCACGGCCACCGAAGGCACGGACGAGTGGCTTCCGGGCTCACTGCTCGGCCAACTCGGCCGCCAGGCCGCACAGTTGCTGGACTTCGACCCCCTGCGCCCGCACACCGCCCTCGCACCGACCCCGGTCCGCGCCCCGGCCCGAACTCCCCTCCCTGCTCCGGTCCGCACTCCACCGGAGCCCGCCGAATCCGAGAAGGCACCTGCGCCGATCGCCCTCGCGGACGCCCCCACGCTCGACCCGGAGAACGCCGTAACAGCACCCTCGTACGGGAAGGAGCAGGCCCCGCAGGAGCGGCGCCGCCCGGCCTTCGCGGTGTGGGCGGCAGCCGGTGTGGTGGTCGCCGTCGTCGGCGGGCTGCTCGCGCTCCGCCTCCTGGAGGTCGGCACCCAAGGGGCCGGGGCGTCGCCGTCGGTGAGTGCGCCGAAGGCGTTGCAGGGGAGCTGGCAGGCGGACCTTGAGCGAGAGGGCGGGGACGGCATGGGCATCGACGGGATCACCGCACGCCTGTCCATCGGCGCGAAGGGTGCTGTGGAGTACTCCGTGTTGAACGAGTACCGGCTGTGCGTCTGGGAGAGCACCATCACCGACGCCAGGACCGGCTCCGAGGGCGACGCGATCAGACTCAGCTCGAAACGGTTGAAGAGCGCGATCCCGAAGTCCGAGGCGAGTGGCTGCAAGGACAGCACCACTGACTACGGCTCCTCCACCCCGCCGGACGGCACGGGAGCGTTCGTCACCAGCTTGAACGGGTGGTCCCAGTGGGAGGACGATCCGGGCTACTTCGACCACGGCAACGACGGGAAGACTCTCTACAAGCCCGACACGTTCAACAAGGCAGCGTCCGCCAAGGGCCCACTGCCGGAGAAGTTCCGGGGCTCGTGGAGCGGCCGGGGGCAGGAAGGCAGCTACCGGCTGGAAGCCACGTTGGGTACGGGAGCGGCGAAGGACGACGTCCGTCTCGTGTCCATCGGCGCGGTCGGGCAGAAGTGCGTGTACACGGCTGCGGTGTTCTCCCGGGAGTCGCACCTGGTCCGCACCGCGCCCGGGGAGCCCGCCGACAGCAAGCAGCCGTCGGGCTGCGCCAAGAGTGCCCCTTCGTTGTCCTTCCGGTTGGACGAGGACAAGGGGAAGCGGAAACTGTGGCTGGACCCCATCGGCGGTGCCACCACCCCCATCTTCGAGGCTCAGCGCTGGGCGGCAAAGCTGAACCCGGGCGGCTGAGGGGTGGATGCGCAACGGCGAGAGCCCTCCGGCCTCCCCCGTGAAGTGGGAGGCCGGAGGGCTCTCAGTACCGCTCGATAAACCAGTCAGGCCAGGTGCTGCGGGCCGAACGCGTCCGGCAGCATCTCCCCCAGGGTGCGCACCCCCGACGAGGTCTCCAGCAGGAGCTCCGGGCCGCCGAATTCGTACAGCAGCTGGCGGCAGCGGCCGCACGGCATCAGGTTCTCACCCCGGCCGTCCACGCAGGTGAAGTGCGTGAGGCGACCACCGCCGCTCGCCTGAAGCGCGGAGACGAGGCCGCACTCCGCGCACAGCGAGAGGCCGTAGGAGGCGTTCTCGACGTTGCAGCCGGAGACGGTGCGGCCGTCTTCCACCAGGGCGGCCGCGCCGACCGGGTACTTCGAGTACGGGACGTACGCCCGGGACATCGCGTCCCTGGCTGCGGCCCGCAGCGCCTCCCAGTCAACGGCGGACGTCACTTGCCCTGCCCCTTGCGGTAGCGCATGCCGTCCGCCTTGGGCATCCGCAGCCGCTGTGCGGACAGCGAGAGGACGAGGAGGGTGACGATGTACGGCGTCGCGCTCACGAACTCGGTGGGCACGGTGTCCGTACCGAGGTACCAGACCAGCACGCCCGCCGCGATGACGGCGGAGATGGCGGCCGTGAGGTACGACTTCTTGTACGCCTTCCAGAGCGCCAGTCCGGCGAGCAGGACCACCAGCAGCAGGAGCAGCGCGTGGACCGAGGAGCCGCCGTTGCGGAGCTGGAGGGCGTCCGCGAAGCCGAACAGGCCCGCGCCCATGGCGAGGCCGCCCGGACGCCAGTTGCCGAAGATCATCGCCGCGAGGCCGATGTAACCACGGCCGCCGGTCTGGCCCTCGTTGTAGATGTGCGAGGTGACCAGGGAGAGGAAGGCGCCGCCGAGGCCGGCCATGCCGCCCGAGACGATCACGGCGATGTACTTGTACTTGTAGACGTTGACGCCGAGCGACTCGGCGGCGATCGGGTTCTCGCCGCAGGAGCGCAGCCGCAGGCCGAACGAGGTCTTCCAGAGCACCCAGAAGGTCAGGGCGAAGAGCAGGACCGCGACGATCGTCAGCAGCGAGACCTTGGTGACCAGGCCGCCGAGGATGCCCGCGACGTCGGAGACGAAGAACCAGTGGTGCTTCTCGATGTCGTGGAGCCAGTCGGAGATCCCGGGCAGGCTCACCGAGCCGATGCTGTCGGCGGGCGGGGACTGCTTGGGGCTGCCGCCCGCGGCCAGTGCCTCGCCGGTGTTGAACCACAGCTTGGCGAAGTACGTGGTGATGCCCAGCGCCAGGATGTTGATCGCGATGCCGGAGATGATGTGGTCGACGCCGAAGGTGACGGTGGCGATGGCGTGCAGCAGGCCGCCGAACATGCCGCCGAGGACGCCCGCGAGGACACCGATCCACGGGTTGCTCTGCCAGCCCGCCCAGGCACCGAAGAAGGTGCCGAGGATCATCATGCCTTCGAGGCCGATGTTGACGACGCCCGCGCGCTCGGCCCACAGGCCGCCGAGTCCGGCGAGGCCGATCGGCACCGCCATGGAGAGCGCCGCACTGATCTGGCCGGCCGAGGTGATGTCCTGCGCACCGGTGATGGCACGCACCGCCGAGAGCGCGATCAGCGCGCCCGCGATGATCAGCAGGACGACCGGGAACGACAGACGGGGCTTGCCCGTCTTCTTGCCCCGGGAGGCCCGGGAGCCCTTGGGGGCCGCCGGGGTGGAAGTCGCCGTACTCACGCCGACACCTCCTGCTTCTGGGAGTTGTTGGCCTGGGCGGCGAGCTTCTCGCCCACCTGGCGCTGCTGGCGCTTGAGTCCGTAGCGGCGGACGACCTCGTAGGCGATGACGACGCACAGGACGATGACGCCCTGGATGACGCCGACGATCTCCTTGTCGTAACCCTCGAATTCGAGCTTTCCTGCGCCGCGCTCCAGGAAGCCCCAGAGGAGGGCGCCGAGCGCGATGCCGATGGGGTGGTTGCGGCCCAGGAGGGCGATGGCGATACCGGTGAAGCCGATGCCGGTGGGGAAGTCGCCGCCGTACTCGAAGGAGTCGTTGAGCAGCGTCGGCATGCCGACCAGGCCGGCCACCAGGCCGGAGATCAGCATCGAGGTGACGACCATCTTCTTCACGTTCACACCGCTGGCGTCGGCCGCGGACTCGGACTGGCCGACCGTCCGCAGGTCGAAGCCGAAGCGGGTGCGGGTGAGGAAGAACCAGTAGGCGACGCCCGCGATGGCGGCGACCACGATGAAGCCCCAGATCGGGTCGGGCATCGTCGGGATCAGGAAGAAGTGCGAGGACTCCGGCAGCGGCTTGGTGGCGACCTTGGTGCCCGCGCTGTCCAGGTGGCCGAGGCGGCCCTGCTGGAGGAGGTAGCCGATGATCGCGGTGGCGATCATGTTCAGCATGATCGTGGAGACGACCTCGGAGACACCCCGGGTGACCTTCAGGACACCGGCGATACCGGCCCACATGGCGCCGACGATCATCGCGGTGAGGATGATCAGCGGGATCTGGACGATGCCGGGCAGGGTCAGCGCACCACCGACGGCGGCGGCGAAGAAGGCCGCGAGACGGTACTGGCCGTCGACGCCGATGTTGAACAGGTTCATCCGGAAGCCGATGGCGACCGCCAGACCTGCCAGGTAGTACGTCGTCGCCTTGTTCAGGATGTAGACCTGGCTGTCCGACTTCATGCCGTAGTCGAACATGATGCCGAAGGCGCTGAACGGCTCCTTGCCGGTGGCGAGCAGCACCACGGCGGTGACCACGAAGGCGGCCACGATCGCGAGCAGCGGGGCCGCGATACCCAGGAGCAGACGCTCCTTGTCGAACTTCTTCATCGGTCCTCTCCCCCGTTCAGGGGGTGGGTGTCGGTCGGTGCCTGGGCACGCCCGGGTTCGGTCGGTGCCTGGGCACGCCCGTGGGCGGGCTCCGCGGTGGTGCCCGCGGCGGCGTCGGCCCGGGCCTGCGCCAGGTCCTCGGCGGAGGCCTCCAGGCGTCCGGTGGCGGCGCCGGTCATGGCCGAGCCGAGCTCCTCCGGAGTGATGGTGGCGGGGTCCGCGTGCGCGACCAGGCGGCCGCGGTACATGACCCGCAGGGTGTCCGAGAGGCCGATCAGCTCGTCGAGGTCGGCCGAGATCAGCAGGACGGCCAGGCCCTCGCGGCGCGCCTCGCGGATCTGGTCCCAGATCTGCGCCTGCGCGCCGACGTCCACACCACGGGTGGGGTGGGCGGCGATGAGCAGCTTGGGCGCGTGGCTCATCTCGCGGCCGACGATCAGCTTCTGCTGGTTGCCGCCGGAGAGGGAGGCCGCGGTGACGTCGATGCCGGGGGTGCGGACGTCGTACTCGCGGACGATGCGCTGGGTGTCGGCGCGGGCGGCCTTCAGGTCCAGGAGGCCCTTGTTGCTGTTGGGCTTCTCGGTGACGTGGCCGAGGATGCGGTTCTCCCACAGCGGGGACTCCAGCAGGAGGCCGTGCTTGTGGCGGTCCTCGGGGATGTACCCGATGCCGTCCTCGCGCCGCTTGCGGGTGGGCGCGGTGGAGATGTCGGTGGCGTCCAGGGTGACGCCGCCGGTGTCCGGCGTACGCATGCCCATGATCGCTTCGACGAGCTCGGCCTGGCCGTTGCCCTCCACACCCGCGATGCCCAGGACTTCGCCCTTGTGGATGGTGAAGGCGATGTCGTCGAGCACGGTCCGCTGCACACCGTCCGGGTCCACGGCGCTCAGCCGCAGGTCGGAGACGGTCAGCATCGGTACGTCGGTGACGGTCGACTCGCGCGTCTCGGGGGACGGCAGCTCGCTGCCCACCATCAGCTCGGCGAGCTGCTTGGGGGTGGTGTTCGCCGGGTCGGCCGTGCCCACGGTGGTACCGCGGCGGATGACCGTGATGTCGTCGGCGACCGAGAGCACCTCGCCCAGCTTGTGCGAGATGAAGATGACGGTCAGGCCCTCGGCCTTGAGCTCGCGCAGGTTCGCGAAGAGCGCGTCGACCTCCTGCGGCACCAGGACCGCGGTCGGCTCGTCGAGGATCAGGGTGCGGGCGCCGCGGTAGAGGACCTTGAGGATCTCCACGCGCTGGCGATCGGCGACACCCAGGTCCTCGACGACGGCGTCCGGGCGGATGTTCAGGCCGTAGGCGTCCGAGATCTCCTTGATCCTGGCGCGGGCCCTGTCACCGATGCCGTACAGCTTCTCCGAGCCGAGCACGACGTTTTCGAGGACCGTGAGGTAGTCCGCGAGCATGAAGTGCTGGTGCACCATGCCGATGCCGCGGGCGATGGCGTCGCCGGGGCTGTTGAAGGTGACCTGCTCGCCGTCGACGGCGATGGTGCCCTCGTCCGGCTTCTGCATGCCGTAGAGGATCTTCATCAGCGTGGACTTGCCCGCGCCGTTCTCACCCACCAGGGCGTGCACGGTGCCGCGGTGAACGGTGATGGCGATGTCGTGGTTGGCCACGACACCGGGGAATCGCTTGGTGATGCCGCGCAGTTCCACAGCGGGGGTGGCTGCTGCGGAACCGGGGGCGGCATGGGGACTGCTGGACGCTTTGATGGCGCACTCTCCTAGGCAGGAGGCGGAGGAGCTGAAGGCGAGGGCAAGGGCCGGGGCGGGCTGGAGCTGGGTCTGGCGGCTGACTGACGTACGTAAGTTCCTTCTCGGACGTACGAGCGTCAAGTATCGGCCGTACGTACGGGAACGTCATGTCGCGGCGTGTGGCGGAAAGTTACCGCGCGCCGCGCGAGCTACGCGCGTAGCTTCGCCAAATTGTGGAGCAGCCCGGCCCAAAAGTGAAGCACGGGGGAGAGCAGAAAGCGGGGCCCGGAGAGCAGCCGAAGCTTCTCTGCGGGCCCCGATTCCACCGGGGCCGGTCCCCAGGCGCCCCCGGGCCGGCCCAAGGGGTCGGTCAGAGCGTGGACTTGACCGTGATCGAGCCGTCGACGATCTTCTTCTTCGCCTCGTCCAGCTTGGCCTGGACGTCCTTGAGGTGGTCACCCGTGGTGGTCAGGGTGACGCCGTTCTCGGCGAGGGAGAAGGTGGTGGTGCCGGTGCGCGGCTTGCCGTCCTTGATGGACTTGGCGAGCTCGAAGACGCCGGTGTCGACGTTCTTGACCACCGAGGTCAGGATCGACGCCTTGTACTTGGAGAGCGACGGGTCCAGGGCCTGGTCGGAGTCGACGCCGATCGCCCAGGAGCCCTTCTTGTTCGCGACGGCCTCGATGGCGCCGGCGCCGGAGCCGCCCGCGGCGGCGAAGACGACGTCCGCACCCTTGTCGAGCATGCCCTTGGCGGCTTCCTTGCCCTTGTCCGGGCTACCGAAGCCGGACAGGTCCGAGCCGGTGGACAGGTACTGGATGGAGACCTTGGCGTCGGGCTTGGTCTCCTTGACGCCCTGCTGGAAGCCTGCGGCGAACTTCTTGATCAGCGGGATGTCGACACCGCCGATGAAGCCGATCTCACCGGACTTGGACTTCAGCGCGGCGGCGACACCGGCGAGGTAGGAGCCCTGCTCCTCGGTGAAGACGATGCTGTTGATGTTCTTGGCGTCGGCGACCGAGTCGACCAGGCCGAAGTGGGTCTTCGGGTACTTCTTGGCGACCTTGTCCAGGGCGTCCTTGTACGCGAAGCCGACGGCGACGACCGGGTTGAAGCCGCCCTCCGCGAGGGAGGCCAGGCGCTGCTCGCGGTCGGCCGGGGTCTCGCCGGCCTTCGCGGTGAGCTCCTTGGTCTCGGCGCCGAGCTCCTTCTTGGCCTTGTCCAGGCCACGGGCGGCGGAGTCGTTGAACGAGTTGTCGCCACGGCCGCCGACGTCGTAGGCCATGCCCATCTTGAGCTTGCCGTCACCGCCGGAGCCCGAGGGGCTCTCGGTGGAAGACTCGCCACACGCGGTGGCGGCGAAAACGAGGGCTGCGGTGGTGACACTCGCAGCGGCGATCTTGGATACCCGGCGCACGGGACGCTCCTTCAACCTGACCGAAGCGCCTCTGAACGGCGCTGGTTTCGCGGCGATCGTAACGCGCGTAGATGTCGCGTAAAGACCTGTTCATCAGTCGTTACCGGATCGACGCGCGTTCGATTTGCCAGGGGATGACGTACATAAGCAATGTACATACTCACAACGGACATAGCTAACCCCCTTGGAGGATGCTACGAAAAGGCGCCCCACGGTGCCTTCACGGCCACCGGGGACGCCCCTCGTCACTCTTGTCCCGGCGGGTCACCAACCTCGCCGCCTGCGGTTATCCCCGGACAGCATCCATCAGGGCGGCCGCCGTGAACAGCTCCACACCCACAGTGATCGCGCTTTCGTCGGCGTCGAAGTCACCCCGGTGCAGATCACGCTTGACCGTGTCACCAGGGGTACGCACGCCGAGGCGGGCCATCGCGCCCGGCACGTGTTCGAGGTACCAGGAGAAGTCCTCGCCACCCAGGCTCTGTTCGGTGTCCTCGATGGAGTGCACCCCGCGGCGGGCGGCCATCGCGCCCGCCATCAGCTCGACGACCGCGCCGTCGTTGACCACCGGCGGGACACCCCGGATGTAGTTGATCTGCGACTTGGCACCGTGCAGGTCGGCGATGTCGGCGACGGCCGCGTGGATCAGGTCGGGGGCCTCGCGCCAGGCGTCCAGGTTGAGGCAGCGGACCGTGCCGGACAGTTCGGCGTGCATCGGGATGACGTTGCAGGCGTGGCCGGACTCGATGCGGCCCCAGGTGATGGAGAGGCCGGAGCGGGCGTCGATCCGCCGGGAGATCACGGCCGGCACCTCGGTGGCCACCTTCGCCACGGCCGTCACCAGGTCGGTGGTGAGATGCGGGCGGGCGGTATGGCCGCCGGGCCCGTCAAGAGCGATTTCCAGCCGGTCGCAGGCCGACGTGATCGGCCCGGTGCGGAGGCCGATCTTCCCCGCGTCGACCTTGGGGTCGCAGTGCACGGCGATCATGCGGCCGACACCTTCCAGCACCCCGCACTTGATCGCGTCCGCCGCGCCGCCGGGCAGCACTTCCTCGGCGGGCTGGAACAACAGCCTTACCGGGCGTGGCAGTTGACCCCTGCGGTGCAGGTCCGCGAGTACCAGTCCGGCCCCGAGGACGACAGTGGTGTGTACGTCGTGCCCGCAGGCGTGCGCCCGGTCCGGGACGGTCGAGCGGTACGGCACACCGACCTTGGCGTCCGGAATGGGCAGCGCGTCGATGTCCGCCCGCAGCGCGAGCATGGGAGCCGTACCGTCCCAGTCGCCGATGTCACAGACGAGACCGGTGCCCGAGCCGAGCACCCGCGGCGTCAGACCGGCCTGCTCCAGGCGGGCCTTGATCGCGGCGGTGGTGCGGAACTCCTGGTTGCCCAGCTCGGGGTGCATGTGCAAGTCCCGCCGGAAGGCGATCAGTTCGGCACGCAGCGCTTCGGGCAGCGTGCCGGGGAGATCGTCTCCGGCGTCGGGACCGGCTTCGGACACGAGGGAGATCAACTGGTTCACCCCGTCAACGGTAGGCCCACACCACCCCCAACTGCCTACCCATCAACAAAACTTCAGCCCGATAGGCGTAAGAAAAACGGCGGTTCGAGGATTGCCCACGATGTGAGACGGGTATCTAAGGGAGTTACCCGGAGGGCTACGTCACCGGCAGCACCCGGAGTTTGCGCACGTCACGCGCTGTTTCTGCGACCCCTGACAGAAACCCCCGGGCGCGCGGCGACGCAGTGGCCGACAGCCACTCGGGGTCGATGTCGCAGACGGCCACCTTCACGTCCGTACCCACAAGTGCCCTGGGGAGGGTGTGTACGACCGTGGACGGGAAACTCAGGATGGTACGCCCGATGGGCCCCCGGCGGGCGATGACTTCGAGGGGAAGATCCGGGCGGACGATCTCCAGGCCGGTTTCCACGGCCAGCCGGTGCAGCTTGTCCGCGCTCTCGCGGCGGTGCGCGAAGTAGCGGGTGGCGCCGTGGCTGCGGGTGAGCGAACGGACGGCCCGCAGGTAGTGGTCCGGGTCGACCACGCCGGTCTCCACCAGGGAGGTGCCGACCAGGTCGGCGGTGCGGGTGAGGCGCGGCGGGCCGAAGCGGGCACGGGTCCAGTTCAGGTCGTTGGCGGTGACCGTGATGCCGGGGAGGGACTCCGTGACGGGCATCGCGGTGAAGAGTTCCACGGTGCGCCGGGGGGTGGGGGCGAGGCGGCGGCGTGCGGAGGTGGTGACGGGCGCGAGGAGGAGTTCGCGCGCTCCGGGGCGTCCGCCGCGCCGGTGCCAGCGCACCAGACGCTCGCCCCGCGCGAGCTGGCCGGCGAACTCCATGGTGGCCGTCCCGTCGTCCACCACCACCAGCGACGGCGCCCTGACCAGCGTCAGCAGCAGCTGCACATAGCGGGAGAAGGGGTCGCCGATCACGACACGCTCGGCCCTGCGCAGTGCCCCGGCCAGTCCGCCGACGGTACGCAGCGGCGCCCCCATCCCGTCCCTGGCGTCCTCCCAGCGCACCACGCACCCCTCGTCACGGGCCAGCTCGGCCATCCGGCGGAGCTGCCCGCGTGACATGGGGTCGGTGGGCGAGAGCACGACGACGGTCACTTCGGTCATGTCGTACGTCGCGGTGTGGGCCCACTCCAGGACGTTGAGCAGCTGGACGGGGCTTTCGACGAAGGCGAGGGTGTTGGTGGCGCGGGGGGCGCGTGTTGCGCGGGGGGCGCCGCTGCGTGGGGTCATGGCGTCAGACCCCCACGGGGTGTTCGGCCTGGGCGGAACGGTCGGCCTGGGCGGCGGACTCAGCGGCCTGGTCTGCGGACTGGGCGACGACGCCCGGGACGCGGCGCAGCTTGCGCATCGGGGCGAGCTCGGACTCGTACACCCGCTTGATCCCGTCGCCGAGGGACGCCTCGATGGTGCGGATGTCGCGGACGAGGCGGGTGAGGCCGCCGGGCTCGACGGAGGCGGCCTGGTCGGAGCCCCACATCGCACGGTCCAGGGTGATGTGCCGCTCGACGAAGGCGGCGCCGAGGGCCACGGCTGCCAGGGTGGTCTGGAGGCCGGTCTCGTGGCCGCTGTAGCCGATCGGGACGTTGGGGTACTCGGCCTGGAGGGTGTTGATGACACGGAGGTTGAGCTCGTCGGCGACGGCCGGGTAGGTCGACGTGGCGTGGCAGAGCAGGATGTTGGCGCTGCCGAGGACCTCGACGGCGTGCCGGATCTGGGCGGGTGTGGACATCCCCGTCGAGAGGATGACGGTGCGCCCGGTGGCGCGCAGCTCGCGGAGGAGTTCGTCGTCCGTGAGGGAGGCGGAGGCGACCTTGTGGGCCGGCACGTCGAACTTCTCCAGGAAGGCCACGGCCTCGGTGTCCCACGGGGAGGCGAACCAGTCGATGCCGCGCTTCCCGCAGTGCGCGTCGATGGTCCGGTACTCGTCCTCGCCGAACTCCACGCGGTGGCGGTAGTCGATGTACGTCATCCGGCCCCAGGGAGTGTCGCGCTCGACGTCCCACTGGTCGCGCGGGGTGCAGATCTCCGGTGTCCGCTTCTGGAACTTCACCGCGTCGCAGCCGGCCTCGGCGGCCGCGTCGATCAGGGCGAGGGCCTTGTCGAGGTCACCGTTGTGATTGATACCGATCTCACCGGTGATGTACACGGGGTGTCCCGGCCCGGCGGTCTTCGCCCCAAGGCTGCGGAGGCGGCTGGTGGGGTTGGCTGCGTTGCTCATGTGGTGCGTCCTTAGAGGGAGTTGGGGAGTGTGGGGGTGGAGAGGGGGGTGGGGGTGGATACGGAGGTGGGGATGAGCGGGGTGTCGGGTCGGGTCAGGGGGCTCGGGGTGTGGGAGGAGGGGCTTGGGGCGCTGGGGCTTGGGGTGTGGGTGCCGGGGTCGGGAATCGGGGTGTGGATTCCCGGCCCCGGGGTGTCGGGGTCCGGCCTTGTGGGCCGGAGGTCGGGGTGGCTGGGCAGGGTGGGGTGGGTGGGCCGGAGGCCGGGGCCCAGGAGCCAGCCCGCGATTTCGCGGATGGCGCCGCTGCCGCCCGGGAGGGTGGTCACTGCGCGGGCGGCCGAGCGGACGTGGGCGTGGGCGTTGGCGACGGCGATCGGCCAGCCCGCGAGGGCGAAGCAGCCGAGGTCGTTGACGTCATTGCCGACGTAGAGGACGCGGGCGGGGTCGATGCCCTGCTGCTCGCACCACTGCTTGAGGGCGAGGTCCTTGCGGTCGACGCCGTGCAGCACCGGAATACGGAGCTTGCGGGCGCGGGCGGCGACCACCGGGTTCTGCTCGGTGGAGAGGGTGAGCAGCGGGATCCCGGCCTTGCGGAGGGCGGCGATGCCGAGGCCGTCGCCCCGGTGGACGGCGACGGTCTCGTGTCCGTCGGCGTCGACGAGGACCCGGTCGTCGGTCTGGGTGCCGTCGAAGTCCATGACCACGGCGTCGACTTCACTGCGGGTGGGGTGTGCGGCCGTATCGAGGAGGGGCGCGAGGGCGCGGGCCCGGTCGAGGTCGTGCGGGTCGTCGATTTCGAGGACCCGCGCGGGGTCGGTACGGACCAGGGCGGTGCGCCCGAAGAAGCGGTGCCGGTGAGCCCGGAAGCCGGACACGTCCATGGCGTAGGCGGCCCCCGTTTCAAGGAGGTCCTGTGGGCGGTCCTGACGTCGGGGGCGGGTGGCGGGGTCGTGGTTGACGCCTAGGGCGGTGGGCGCGGTGGGCGCCACGGGGGCGGCGGATCCGTGGAGCTCGGTGGGGCCTGCGGGCCCAGTGGACTCCCGCCATACGAAGCCGTGGAACGGGGCCACCGTCACCGCCGTGTCCGCGCCCTCCAGGACCGCCGCCGCGACGCCCTCCACGTCCTCGCGGGACACGAACGGGCTGGTGCACTGGACGAGCAGCACCACATCCGCCGGTGCCGAGCGGGCCTCGCAGGCGTCCAGCGCGTGCAGCAGGGCCGCCTCGCTGGTGGCCGTGTCGTGGGCCAGCTCCCTCGGGCGTACGACCACTTCGGCACCCGCAGTACGGGCCGTCGCCGCGATCGTCTCGTCGTCCGTGGAGACCACGACCTCGGTGACATGGCGCGCCGCCAAGCAGGCCCGTACCGCGCGGACCAGCAGCGGGACGCCCCCGACGGCGGTCAGGTTCTTGCCGGGGACACCCTTGGAGCCACCCCGGGCGGGAATCACGGCCAGAACGCGGCGGGCGGGACGGTCGGGCCCGCCGGCGCGGTCGGTGTAACCGGGGTGGCCCAGGTGGTCCAGATGGCCCACATGGTCCGCGTGGCCCAGGTGGTCCGAGTGGCTGAGATGGCCTGAGTGGCTGAGATGGCCGGATAGGCCTGTTGGCCCCGTCCCCTCGATGTCGTGCGGCGTGCTCACAGCTCTCCCATGCGTCGGATTGCCGGGGCCACCCGCTGCACCCCGTGCCGGTACGCCCCCCGGGCCGCGTCCCGCAGTGCGTCGCGGATGACCCGGCGGACGCCGGTCACCTGCTCGGGCGGGGTCTCGTCGAGACGG
Source organism: Streptomyces sp. NPDC051561 (assembly GCF_044454195.1). NCBI lineage: Bacteria > Bacillati > Actinomycetota > Actinomycetes > Kitasatosporales > Streptomycetaceae > Streptomyces > Streptomyces sp. NPDC051561. The sequence continues at coordinate 670,842 of NZ_JBITDM010000002.1, forward strand.
TGGCGGGCGAGGATGCCGGGGAGGTAGCCGGTGGCGGTGGTAGGGGTGTAGTAGGGGGCGGGGGGCGGGAGTTGGGGGTGGGCGAGAAGGTCGTCGATGCGGGTGCGGACGGAGACGTACGGGTCGGACGCGTGCGTCACCCCGTGCCGGGCCAGCCAGTCGGGGTCGGCCGTCGGGCGGTGCCCCTCGTCGAGGCGGTCCCAGGAGGTGAGGCAGCCGGAGCCGAGGAAGTAGTGGTTGCCGAGGGGCTCGCGGATGCCGAGGTCGGTGAGGAGTGCGGTCGGGATGCCCCGGTGCAGGGACTCCAGAGCGGCGGTGGAGCTGACGGTGACCAGGAGTCCGGCGCGGTCCAGGACCTCGTCCATACGGCCGTACACGAGGCGGAAGTTGGGCGGCGGGGCGAGGTCGCGGACCAGTCGCTGGTAGGGCAACTCCTCGATGTGGGTGGTGTGTTCGCCCGGCTTGCTGCGGAGTTTGAGGATCACCTCGCGGTCCGGGTGGAGACGGGCGTGGCCCACCAGGCGGCGCAGCAGATACGCGCGGTCGGCCCGCTTCTCCGGTACGGAGGGCTGCGCGGCGAAGACCACCGCGTCGGCGACCCCGCCGTAGGGCGCGCCGCCGAGGAACGGCAGGGCGGCCCCGGTCACCGAGGAGGCGTCGGCGCCCACCCCGGCGTACACCTCTCTGAACCTGGCTTCGTCGTGAGGGGAGTTCGCCAGGACGAGGTCAGCACCGTGCCGCAGCAGCAGGCCGTCGGCGAGCTTTTCGTATACGACGCCGACGTACCCGGTCACCAGGACCGGCCGCCGCACCGGCTGCGGCCAGAGCCTGGCGAGCCCGTGCAGCATGGCCTGGACCGAGCCGCCGACCAGGGCGAGCACGACCACGTCGTACGGACCCGTGCGCACCAGGTCGATGAACTCGGTGCCCGTCACCTCGCGCGGCGCCGGGACCCCGCTCGCCACCTCGGAGAGCTGGCGGGAAGTAGGCGTCGCCCGCCCCCGCAGCAGAAAGCCGGTGATCTCACCACGGGAGCCACGGGAGCCACGGGCACGGGAACCATCGGAATCATCCGCACCACCGGACTTCTCCCCGACAATCCGGCTGGCCGTAAGCGCACCCCATTTCCAACGGGTGTCCGAATCCGCGAGTACGGCAACTCGCATTGAATTACTCGTCCTTGTTCTGGCTGGCACGACGAAAAAGCTAGAGAACGGTTCCGGAGCGCGGCCCAACTCGGCAGCAACAGCCGGTTAACAGCAATCGACAGCCGGACACAGCGGGCCGCGAAAGGGCTTTCGGGAGACTTCCGGACGACTTCGAGCGGAGCGATTCACCTCTGCGACACGGGCAGTTCACCGCTCATCCGTCCCCGCGCCCTAATGTCCGGCGAGTGGTCAAGCTCTCCGTCGTCGTGCCGTTCTACAACGTGCAGACATACGCGCCCGATGCCCTCAGAAGTCTGCGTGCCAACGCGCGCGAGGACTTCGAATTCCTTCTCGTCGACGACTGTTCGACGGACGAGACCCCGGAGCTGCTGCGCCGTGCGGAACGTGATCTTCCGGGTGCGGTCCTGCTGAGACACCAGCGCAACGGCGGCCTCGCGACGGCACGCAACACCGGGCTCGACGCGGCGCGCGGCGAGTACCTGACGTTCCTGGACGGGGACGACTGGGTGGCCCCGGGCTTCTACTCCCAACTGGTGGACTCCATCGACGACTTGGGGTGCGACTTCGTCCGTACGGACCATGTGGTGTGCACCGGGAGGACCCGTACCGTGCAGCGCGTCCCGCACGGCAGGAGAGGGGTGTCGATGCCGCCGCGCGAGGCGATCCTGCCCGCCGACCGGTCGACCTCCGTCGACTACGCGTACGCCTGGGCGGGCATCTACCACCGCCGTCTGCTGGACGCGGGACTGCTGCACTTCACCGACGGGCTGCGCACGGCGGAGGACCGGCCGTGGATCTGGCGGCTGCACCGGGAGGCGGAATCCTTCGCGGTGGTCGGCCTGCTGGGGATTTTCTACCGAAGAGGAATTTCCTCCTCGCTCACCCAGATCGGGGATGTACGACAACTGGATTTCATCCGCGCTTTCGACCAGGTACTGGCGGAAACCGCACGCGACGCGGACGCGCGTTCCCTTCTGCCGAAGGCGGTACGCACCTACTGCGCGATCATTTCCCACCACCTCGGTAATGCGGAGGAATCGAAACGGTTCGAACCGGCGGTGGCCAGGAAATTGCGCACCATGAGCGCGGCGGCCCTGCGCCGAATGCCCCAGGGAATCCTGGCCGACGCCCTCAACTCCATGGACGCCGACCGGGCCGGCCGCCTGCGCAGGCTACGGCGCGGCCTGAGCGGAATCAGCACCTCAGGAGCCAACTGCACCGCCGGGACCGCCGGCACCACCACCAAAGGGGCGGCCGTCTGATGCCTCGTACCCCTCAATCCCCTCGTACCCCTCAAACCCCGCACCCCACCCGCACCACCCAACTCTTCCTCGCCTCCACCCCCTACGGCACCGCCACCCTCGCCGCCGCCCTGGACAGCGGCGCCTTCCCGCCCGCCGACCGCCGCATCCTCCTGACCAGCAACAACGCGGCCACCCCGGAGACCACCCCGGCCCTCACCGACTCCCCCGGCTTCGCCCGGCTGCGTACCCGCTTCGACGACGTACTCGACTGGAACGCGACCATCGCCCCGATGCACCCGGGCGGCTGGTCCCCCCGCCCGGACGACGTACCGCTCTGGGAGAGGCAGTTGAGGCGCGCATGGGGCCTCGCCCCCGACGAACACCTCACCCTGATCCTGGAATCCCTCCAGGTCTCCCCCGCCCAGGCCGTCGCCCAGCTCTTTCCCGACGCCCCGATCGACGTCTACGCCGACGGCCTGATGAGCTACGGCCCCACCCGCAACAAACTCGACCCCCTGATCGGCGGCCGGGTCCGCCGCCTCCTCCACCTGGACCTGGTCCCCGGTCTCCGCCCCCTCCTCCTCCGCGAGTTCGACGTCCCCGCCGAGCTCGTCCCCTCGGAAGCCTTCCTGAAGGTCCTCACCGAGCTGACCGAGGACGCGGGCGACACCGGAGACCTCGCGGCACCCTCCGAACCCCCGGCCCTCCTCCTCGGCCAGTACCTCTCCGCCCTCTCGATCCTCACCCCCGAGGAGGAAGAGGCCCTGCACGTACGGATGCTGCGCGGCGCGGTCGCCCACGGCCACCGCCACATCGTCTTCAAGCCGCACCCCTCCGCCCCGGCCCGTTGGTCCCACCTCCTGGAGCGCGAGGCCCACCTCCTCGGCGCCCAACTCACCGTCTTCGAAGCCCCGTTGCTCGCCGAGGTGCTCTACCGTCGGCTCAACCCCGCGCTGGTCGTCGGCTGCTTCTCCACCGCCCTGTTCACCGCCCACGCCCTGTACGGAATCCCGGTCGCCCGCGTCGGCACCGAACTGCTCCTCGAACGCCTCACCCCGTACGAGAACAGCAACCGCATCCCGGTCACCCTGGCCGACGCCCTGCTCCCCGACCTGGAGGACCCGGAGAGCCCGGAGAACCTGCGGACCACCACTCCCCCGCGCCCCCCGGCCGACCCGGCCCCTCTGGTCGCCGCCGTCGGCTACGCCATGCAGCCGCAGCTCCTGACCTCCCAACGCCCGTACGCCGAAAGCTACTTGCGCACCCACTTCGCCCGCCGCTACTTCAAACGCCGCCGCCTGACCGCCCTGGGCCTGCCGGGCGGCCTGCCCCGCCGCCTGGCGTTCGTACCCCGCAACCCGACCGTCCGCAGGGTGGCCCGGCGCGCCCGCCGCCTGCTGAACTGACCACCCCAGCCCCGTCCCTACCATTCCCCCATGCGCCTGCACCCCCTCACCCCCGAAGACCACGCCCTGATCGCCCTCGCCCGGGAGACCGTCGACGCCCAGACCGACGCACCCGCCCCCGGCACCGACGGCATCCACACCATGGGGGCGGCCGTCCGCGCCGCCGACGGCCGGATGTTCCCGGGCATCAACCTCTTCCACTTCCTCGGCGGCCCCTGCGCCGAGCTGGTCGCCCTCGGGCATGCGCGGGCGTCCGGGGCGCGGGAGCTGACGACGATCGTGGCGGTCGGCAACCACGGGCGTGGCCCGGTCGGCCCCTGCGGCCGGGACCGGCAGATCCTCTTCGACTACCACCCGGGCATCAGGGTGCTGCTCCCCACCCCCGAGGGCGTGCGTGGCGTCCGCATCCAGGAGCTGATGCCACTGGCCGCCCTGTGGACCCCGGAAGAAGGAGTACGTCCCTTCGACGCGGACCTCTTCACGGAGCCCGACGAGGACTGACCGCCCCGGCAGCCGGGGACGGCACGCCCGGGTACGGCCGGTGCCGGTTACGCCAAGGGAGCGTCCGGGCCTGACGAGCCACACCCCGGCGCGAAGTGCCACAGTGGCAGTGGCTCGCGCCCAAGGACGGGCTTGGGCATGGACAGGGCACGACCAGCAACCGCAACAGGAGGCGCCCATGAGTGAGAAGGTCGAGATCAGCCCCACCGGCTGGGTCGCGAAGCAGGCCGAGCTGTACGAGTCGTCGGGCGGCACGAAGGGCACCACCATCCAGGGCGCCCCGTGCCTGCTGCTCGATTACGTCGGCCGCCGGACCGGCACCCTGCGCCGCACCGTCCTCATCTACGGCAAGGACGGCGACGACTACCTGATCGTCGCCTCCGCCGGCGGGGCGGACGCCCACCCGAAGTGGTTCCTGAACCTCCAGGAGAACCCGGACGTCCAGCTCCGGGTGGAGACGGAACGGTTCGCGGCCCGCGCCGAGACCCTGTCCCCCGAGGACAAGGAGCGGGTCTGGCCCGGCCTGGTCGAGCTGTTCGCCCCGTACGCGGAGTACCGGAAGAAGACAAAGCGCGATATTCCGGTGGTGCGGCTCCGGCGGGTGCAGGGCTGAGACCTGCGGTGACTCAGCGAGGATCGGGGCGGGCGCCGCCCGTGCGCAGTACCGCCCCGATCCCCGTGACCACCGCCGCCAGACCCAGTTCGAAGCCCTCGTCGGCGGCGACGAAGAGGGCGGGGCCGGAGGCGGCGGCCAGGGGGAAGGCGGCGAGGCGTTCGGCGCGGGCGGCGAGGTCGTAACCCTGGGAGTCCTTGGGGCCCTGGGACTCCTTGGAGCCCTTGGAGCCGTCGGTTCCCCCGGGGCCCCCGGCAGACCCGGCGCCCGGGGCCGGCCGCATCGACTGTTCCTCGATGACGTAGCCGATGGTGTAGCCGTACGCGGTGAACCAGGCGCGGCCCGCCCCCTCCGGCGTGAAGCCGCCGGCCACCAGGACTTGGAGATGCGCCTCCATGGGGGCCGCGTACGACATATCGGTGAAGTGGGTTCCGCTGTAGACCTTGGCGCCGTCGCGGTAGCGCAGCAGGTGCTCCCGCATTCCGCGCATCGCGGCGGTCAGGGCGTCGTCCCAAGTCTGGCCGTCCGTGTGGCCCAGGAACTCGGCAGCCATCCGGCGCAGCATCTCGGTGGCCATCTCGTCGAGCAACGCCTGCTTGTTCTTGAAGTGCCAGTAGAGGGCGGGGGCCTTGACGCCCAGCTCATCGGCGATGGCGCGCAGCGTCAGCCCCTCCAGGCCCACCTCGTTGAGGAGGCTCAGGGCGGTCTCCGCGAGGAGCTTCCGGTCGAGTTTCGTCGTAGCCACAGAGACAACCTAGCGTGCGCCTCCTTGACAACTTAACAGCGTTAAGCGGACACTCCGACGCATGGAACTTAACAGCGTTAAGGGCGCCGCGCCGGACTCCCCGCGCACGGACACCCAGGTCGACGCCCAGGTCATCGTGGTCGGCGCCGGGCCCACCGGGCTCGCCCTCGCCTGCGACCTCGCCCGCCGGGGCGTGTCCGTTCTCGTTCTGGAACGGGCGGACCGGCTCTTCCCCGGCTCGCGCGGCAAGGGGATCCAGCCCCGCACCATGGAGGTCCTCGACGACCTCGGGGTGATCGGCGAGGTACTCGCGAGCGGCGGCCCGGCACCGGTCTCGATGGCCTGGCGGGCGAGCGGGGAACGGCTCGGCCCGTACGACATGTTCGAGCCGACGCAGCCGACCGAGGCCGAGCCGTACGCCGGGCGGCCGTGGATGCTGGCGCAGTGGCGGACCCAGGAGATCCTGCACGCGCGGCTGCACAAGCTCGGCGGTGAGGTCGAATTCGAAGCGGACGTAAGGGAGTTGACGCAGGACGCGGGCGGAGTGAGCGTCCGGCTCGGGGACGGCAGGACCGTGCGCGGCGCGTACGCCGTCGCCGCCGACGGGGGCCGCAGCACCGTACGGACCGCGCTAGGCATCCGCATGAAGGGCGAGACCGTCGACCCGGCACCCGCGCTCGTCGCCGACGTCCGCATCCGCCCCCGGGCCCTGGACCGCGACAACTGGCACCTGTTCCCGCAGACCCCCGGCGGACTGCTCGCCCTGTGCCCGCTGCCGGGCACGGAAGACTTCCAGCTGATGGCCCAGTACGCCGACGAGTCGGCCACCCCGGACACCTCGCCCGAAGGTGTACGTCAACTCATCGCCACCCGGAGCCACTTGGCCGCCGACGACGTCACCGAGGTCCGGTGGGCCTCCGACTTCCGGCCGCGCACCGCCCTCGCCGACTCCTTCCGCTCCGGCCGCGTCTTCCTCGCCGGGGACGCCGCCCACATCCATTCCCCGGCCGGCGGCCAGGGTCTGAACACCTCGGTCCAGGACGCCTACAACCTGGGCTGGAAGCTCGGCCAGGTGCTGCGGCACGGCGCCGACCCCGCCCTCCTCGACACCTACGAGGCCGAACGCAGGCCCCTGGCCGCCGAGATGCTCGGCCTGAGCACCCGGGTCCACCGGGGTGAACAGCGACGCGGCGCGGCCACCCAGCAGCTGGGCCTCGGCTACCGGGGCGGGCCGCTCTCCTCCGGTGCCGCCGGGGTGCTGGTGGCGGGCGACCGGGCGCCGGACGGGGTACTGCCGGACGGCAGCCGCCTCTTCGACGCGTACCGGGGGCCGCACTTCACGCTGCTCGCGGTGGGCGGCGCCACCGGTATCACCCCGGAGGCCTACGGGAGTGCGTGGCTGCGCACCGCACAGATCCCCGCCTGCGAGGCGTACGGCGACGGGATCTTCCTCGTACGGCCGGACGGGTATGTCGCCTGGGCGGGTAGCGAGGTGTCGCCCGAACTGCCCCTGATCCTGAGGCAGTTCGGTGACGCACTCGCCGCTACTCGCCGGCCGGGGGCGGTCCCGACGGCAGGGGGATGTCGTTCAGTACGGGGAAGATGACCGACTCCTCGTAGTCCAGGTGAGCGGTCAACTCCTCGGACATACGGATGAGTTCTGCGAGGAAGGTCTGCGGGTCGGCGCTGCGGTACTCGCTGAGGTGGCCGATCAGGGAGGCCTTGAGGGTGGCCATCTTGCGGTGCTCCTCGCCGAGTTGGGCGATCGGGTCCGCGAGGTGGGGGTGGTGGCGGACGATCTGCGGGAGGACGGCGGAGTCCTCGGCCTTGTGGTGGAAGTCGAGGGTGTCGCAGAAGGCCAGGCAGTGCTGCCGGATCTGGAGACCCAGGCCCGGGAGGGTGGGGGCGCCGGGGTCCGTACCGGCGGTGGCTGCCGCGAAGTGGGCCTCGGCGTCGGCGCGTACCCGCTGGAGCTGGCCGCGCAGCCAGGTGTGGATCTCCATGAGTTTGTCGCCGACGCTCAGGACGGGGCGGGGGCCGCCGTCCGGGGCGTACGGCCCGTACTCGACGTGCTGGAGGACCACCACCGGCAGCACACGGGTGGTCTGCCGCTGGTAGTCGGCGTAGCCGGGGGCGGCGGCGACCATGCGGGCGAAGAGCCGGTCCCGGTGCTCGCCCTCGGCCGGGACGGCGATGAGGGAGAGGTGTTCGGTGCCGATCTCGACCTCGACGGCGGGGCGGGCGAGGAGGTTGCGGTACCAGTCGGGGTGCCGGCCGGAGCCCGAGTTGGATGCGGTGACGAGGAGTTGGCCGTCCTCGTCGCGGGCGTAACCGAGCGGGACCGTGCTGCGCCTGCCGGACCTGGCGCCGGTGGTGGTGAGGAGGAGCAGGTCACCGCCCTCGAAGGGGCCGCCGACCTTGCCCTTGTTGGCGCGGAACTCGTCGATGACGGACTGGTTGAAGCCGAGGGGGGCCGCGGGAGTGGTGGTGGAGGCGGGTGCGATGGGCTGCTGTGCTGTGGACGACATGCGGTGTCGGCACTCCTGAACAGGTGTGGGTGAACTCCGCGGCAGGCGAGGCGCAGGGCGCGCTCGTGCGGCACGGAGGAGATGAGGAGGGTGGCGAAGAGGTGCTGCGGACGCGGTACGGGGCTGCCCGGTACGGCGTCAGCGGAGGGGTCCGGAGTCTGGACTCATCACACGGGCCCCTTGCGGAGAAGGTGCTGGCTCGGCTGCCGGCCGGCCCACTTCTCTGTGGCCGACGCCGCGCTGCACGCCGCCCATTACAGCCATCCCCGTGGCGAGGTGTCAACCACGGGAGGGGGAAGGAGGAGGCGCGGGCGGGACCGGGGGAACGAATCCCGCCCGCGCCAGGTGCGCAGAGCCGAAGGTACGGGGGGAACCCCGGCTCATGCGCAGCCGATGACCAGTCGGCTCACTCTCTTCAGCGCCACCGCCCCGAAAAACGTCACACCTCGTGCGCCGCACGGGGCAAATGCTCCGCAGGTCACACTCGGCGCGGAGCTGATGTGACGGATGGTGCGCGCGAGGTCACGGACCGGGGGCACGCGTACTCGGCCCCCGCGTACCAGGGCTACGCGTACGCCGGCTCCCCAGCCGGAGCGAAGGCGGCGGGCGGTGCGGTCCACAGGGCGCGGCCGACCGGGGTGCGGGTGTCGGTGGCGGAGCGCGGTGGGGCCAGGACGTTGCTTCCGGACCGGCCGTCGTTCTTGCCGCCGGAGCCGTCCTCGCTCCCGCCGTCGCCTCCGTTCGCACCGCCGGGTGCGCTTCCGTTTCCGGGTGCCCCGCCGCCCTGCCCGTCGTCGCTCTCTCCGCCGCCGCCCTGGGACGCCCCCGGGGCGGGTGCGCCGCCCTGGCCGTCCAGCAGTCGGTCGCAGAAGCGGGTGACGTTGTCGGCGCCCTTGGCCTGGGTCTCCAGGTACTTCTTGAGGTGGTGCGGCAGTCGGTCGGCCCGGTAGTCCTGACAGGCCTTGACGGTGCGTCTACGCCACTCCTCGGGGGACGTTTTGCCCTTGTTTCCTCCGGCTTGGGAGGTGTCGGTGCCCGAGCCGTCGGTACCGGAGGTGCCGTCCGTCCCGGTGGTGCCCGCCGGTGCGGACGTATCGGAGCTGTCGCCCGAGCCGTGCGCGGAGCCCGGCCCTGAGCCCGGCTCCCGGGTGTCTCCGGTCGTCCCCGTACCGACTGAGGGGTCGGTGTCCGGGGCGTCCGGGGTGCCGCCGCCGGAGGTGGGGGCGGGCTGCTCGGTGCGTTCCGGATCGGCGTCCGCCCGGGCGTCAGGATCGTCCTCGCCGATCTCCTGGCCGCCAGGACTGGCGGCCGCCGAGACGGAGACGGCGGGCTCGGGCTCGGAGCCGCCGAACAGGAACGGCGCCGGCAGGACGCCCGACCCGGCCGCCACGGCCACCCCGCCGAGCGCACCGGCCGCGAGCGCGGTCACCAGCCCGAGGCGCAGCGGACGGCCCCACGGTGCGCGCCGGCGGACCCGCACGGTACTGGCCGCGGACTTCCGGTACGCGGCCAACGCGGCTGCCTCGCCCGGGAGTTCACCCGTACCGGAGCCGGTCACGGAGGCCGCGCCCGACGACGTGTCCGCACCGGGGAACGAGCCCGCGTCCGCGCGCAACGCGTCGAGTGCCGCAGTGAGCCGCTCGGCCTCGGGTACGCCGCCGGAACCGAGGCCGGCGCCCGCGGCGCCGCCCAGCAGCCGCTCCGCCGCGTCCTCGTCAAGCCACTCGTAGCGCTCGTCGGCCATCACATGTCCTTCTGCGTCCGCGCGCGCGATTGCGTCACACCGTTCACGCCACCCGCACCGCTCGCGCCGCCCGGACCGCCCAGCCCGTGCGGTGCGAAACCGTGCCCGCGCCCGTGGTCGTAACCATGGTCGTACCCGTGCTCATGGCTGTGGTCGTGGTCCTGCTCGTGTCCGTGCGCCCGGAGGATCGCGCGGGCGGCCGCCACCCCCGACGCCGCCGCCGGACGCCGGTCACGCTGCGCGGGTACGGCGTCCAGCTCGGCCACCGGCAGTGGCGGGCGGCCCTCGCCGGACGGGCCCTGGCTGCCCAGGAGTTCCGCGAGCCGCTTCAGCCCCCGGTGGGCGGCCGTCCGTACCGCACCCGGACGCTTGCCCAGGGTCTGCGCGGCACTCTTCGCGTCCAGGCCCACCACCACGCGCAGCACCACGGCCTCGGCCTGGTCCTGCGGAAGCTGTGCGATCAGCGCCATGGTGTGTCCGGTGGCGAGGGATTCCAGTGCCTCGCCCGCGGTGTCCGACGCGGCCGGCTCGTCGCTGAGTTCGGTGTCGTCGCCGCCGACGGCCGGGCGACGGCCCCTCATCCGTATGTGATCGAGTGCGCGATTGCGGCCGATCCGCGCGGCCCACCCCCTGAACCGGTCCGCGTCGCCGCTGAACCGGTGCAGGTCACGGGCGATCTGCAACCAGGCCTCGGACGCCACGTCCTCGGCCTCCGGCTCGCCGACCAGTGTGCGTATGTAGCCGAGCAGCCGTGGATGCACGGCGCGGTACACAGTCCGGAAGGCCTGCTCGTTCCCGTCCTGTGCCGCGAGCACCGCGGCGGTCAGCTCCGCGTCGTCCCCCAGCACTACCTCAACCTGTCCCCAGTCGATGCTGGTCTCTCCTGCGCACCACCCCAGCGCGAATGTGCACGCTACGGCGTGGAAGGGCGATAAGTCCATAACCAGTACAACGTGCAACGACCTGCTGACCGAGCGAGGTGTGACAGAAAACGCACTCCCGGCGCTGAAGTGAGTACGGGCTCGTCGCACAGCCCGTACGGAAGACGGCCGGGGTCACTCCTGTGGGGGGTGGCGGCCCCGGCCGTCCTCCTCGCTCCCTTCCTCCGGAGCGCACGGACGGCGCCGGACGAGGCCACCCGGGCAAGGGCCCGGCAGTCCACCGGTCGACCGTGCGGGTGATTCTCTCCCCGCCCCACGCGCCGCCCGCACGCCTCCCGACGCCCCTGCCCGGCGGGCCCCGGCCCCGTGGGCAATGCGAAGGCGTGTGCGGGGTCGCCTTGAGCCGTCTGCGCCGTCGCCTCACCGGACAAGGCAGTCAAAACCCGACAATTCTCGAAATACCGCCACTCGCGCGGTAACTTGTCGGTCGCCAAGCGGCCCGGCCCGCCACGGGCCCCCTCCCCCCACCAGGGCCCTTCGGGTGCCGCGACGGCGAGCGAAGCCTCGTACCGGAATCCGGCACTCCTACCCCCACTCGCTGCGTCCGCACTGCTGATAGGACTCGTATGCCGACTAGTGATGCCCCTGACGTGAGCGTTGTCCTCATCGTCTACAACGATGCGCAACGGCTCCCCAGAGCAGTCCGGTCGGTGCTCGACCAGACCCTCGGCAACCTCGAACTGATCATCGCGGACGACTGTTCGACCGATGGCACCGAGCAGGTCGCCCGCGAACTGGAGTCCACCGACCCCCGCGTCCGCTACCTGCGCCTGGAGCGGAACAGCGGTGGTTGCAGCGCCCCGCGCAACCGGGGCATCGAGGCGGCCCGCGCACCGCACGTCATGTTCCTCGACAGTGACGACGAGTTGCCCCGGCACTCCTGCAAGAGCCTGCTGCTCGTCGCCGAGGAGACCGGCGCCGACTTCGTCACCGGCGCCGTCACCCGGTACTACGAGGAGAGCGGCACCGTCGGCTCCTGGTACCCGAACCTGTTCACCGAGCAGCGTCTCGTCCAGGGCATCGGCGAGCAGCCCGAGTACTTCTTCGACCACCTCTCCACCAACAAGCTGTACCGGACCGCCTTCATCCGTGACCACGCGCTCACCTTCCCCGAAGGCATCCACTACGAGGACCAGCTGTTCTCCGCGCAGGCCTTCACCCTCGCCGAGTCCTTCGCCGTCGTCCCGTGGCCCGTCTACACCTGGCGGCTCGCCCCCGCGAGCGCGTCCATCTCGTCCAGCCGGCACAAGATCCAGAACGTGTGCGACCGGATCCACGTGGCCCGTCTCATCGACAGCTACCTCGACGAGCACGGACACGCGGAGCTCCGCGACGCCAAGGACTACAAGTTCCTGCGCCACGACTTCCGCCTCTACCTCGGTGACCTCCCGTTCCGCGACGCACGGTGGCTCGCCGAGTTCGCCGAGGCCGTCACCCCGTACCTGAGCCGGATCGCTCCCGGGACGTACGCCCGTCTCTCCCGCGAGGAGCGCGTCTGCATCCACCTCCTGCGCACCGGCCGGCTCTCCGAACTCGCGGTCGCGGCACGCCAGTTGGGCCATCCGCGGGTCGCTCCGCGGTACGCCACCGAGGACGGCGAGCACACCTACTGGGGTGCCGGGGTTCCGGCCGGCGCCGAGGCCCGCGACGAGCTGGACATCAGCGAGTGGTGCCTGCGCGACCAGGAATTCGGCAGCGCCCGCATCCGGCACGAGCTGGTGTCGCTGCAACCTCGGGGCACCGTGCTCCGGATGGAGATCCGTACGTACGACCCGGCCGGACTGATCGGTGAGGGCGTCACCGCCTCCCTCGACCTGACCGCCTACGGCAAGCCCCTCACGGTGCCGTTCACGATGGCCCCCGAGGGTGAGGGCCAGTACGTCGCCACCGTCGACGTCGACCTGCGGAAGATCCCCGTCGGCCGGGCCGGGGTGTCCACCCGGCGCCACCCCGTGGTCTCCGTCGAGAAGGACGGCGTCCACCGCTTCGACCTGCTGCTGGCCCCGCACGACCTGCCGGAGCACCGGACAGGTGTCAGCTACGGCAGGCTCGGGGCGCACCGGGTCACCGTCCGCCCCGAGCAGCGTGGCGCCGGACGCCTCGAAGTGGTCTGGGAGCGGTCGGGAGTGCTGCGCACCCTGGAGCCGTTGGGGCCGCGGGTCCGCAAGGCGAAGAAGAAGGTCAACGGGGTCAAGAAGGTCCTGGTCGGCAACGAGGGCAAGGCCACCGTCTACGACCTCGTCTCCAAGCTGCCGCGCAAGCGCCAGCTCGCCGTCTTCGAGGCCCACGAGGGCCGTGGCTACGCCGACAACCCCCGTTACATCTACGAGGAGTTGCGCCGCCGCGATCTGCCCATCGACGTGGTGTGGTCGCACAGCGGGGACACCTCGTCGTTTCCGGACGACGTCACCCTGGTACGACGGGGCAGCTGGGCGTACGGCCGGGCGCTGGCCCGCGCCCGCTACTGGGTCGACTCGCACAACCTGCCCTATCTGTACGGGAAGCCGAAGGGCACCAAGTACCTCCAGACCTGGCACGGCCAGACCCTGAAGGCCATGGGCTTCGACATGCCCTCGCACCGCACCGCCCCCGCCGACACGCAGGAACGCTTCCGCGCGGCGGTCGGCCGCTGGGACGCACTGGTCTGCCCCAGCGCCGAGTTCGAACGCACCTTCGTACCCGCCTTCGAGGTCAGGGCCGACCTGATCCACTCCGGCTACCCGCGCAACGACGCCCTGGTGCGCTGGGACGAGCCGGCGCAGCAGACCCGCGCGCAGGCCACCCGTGCGGCGCTGGAGATCCCGGACGGCAAGAAGGTCCTGCTGTACGCGCCGACGTACCGCGACGCCGCGCGCGGCACCGGCAGGTCGATCCGCGTGGACCTCGCCGAGCTGGCCGAGAGCGTCGGCGACGACTGGGTCGTGGTCGTACGGGCCCACCCCTACGACCGCTTCGAGGTCGCCCCCGAGCTGGTGCGCTTCCTGCGTGACGGCTCCCCGTTCGCCGACATCAACGACGTGATGCTCGCCTCCGACGCGGTCCTCACCGACTACTCGTCGCTGATGTTCGACTACGCCAACACCGGCCGCCCGATCCTCCTCTACACCGACGACTACGAGGACTACCGGCGGGGCGAGCGCCGCCCGTACTACGACCTGGCGGAGATCGCCCCGGGCCCGATGCTGACGACCACCGGCGAACTGGCCGCCGCCATGGCCGACATCGACGGCGTCGCCGACCGGCACGCGGAGCGTTACGAGCACTTCCGGCAACTGTTCTGTCTGTACGAGACCGGCCACGCGAGCAAGCTGGTGGTCGACGCATTCTTCGAAGGCGGCACCCATGGCTGAGGCCACCCCTGTCCGCAATGTGTTCTTCATCGGCATCGAGGTCGACTCGATGGGCGGCTCGCAGCGGGTGCTGCACACCCTCGCCCAGGGAATGGGCGAGCGGGGGCACCGCGTCGAGCTGATCGGCATCCGGCCCAGCCCCGACCCGTTCCCGTACAACAGCGGCACGCGCACCTACCAGCACTCCACCCTGTACACCGAGCCGAACAGGCCGAAGCCGAAGGCGCGCACCGTGGGTGAGCGGTTCGGGCCGGCCCGCCGCGCGGAGGGCCGCAGGGCACGGGCCGAGCGGGACCGGGCGCGGCGGGAGCTGACCGCGAAGCTGGGCTCGGTACGCGACGGGTACATCGTCTTCGGTTCGCCGTGGGCGGTGGACTGGACGGTCAGCCTGGACTGGGGCCGTCTCAAGGGCATCGGGCAGTACCACGAATCGTTCGCCCAGGCCCGGCGCGGCCCCAACCTCGGTCTGATCAAGCGGCATTACCCGAAGCTGGAGAAGACCCTGGTCCTCAGCCAGGGCGACGCCGTGGAGTTCCGCAACCAGCGGGTGCCCAACGTCAGGGTCATGCCGAACCCGCTGCCGTTCGTCCCGGACTCGGTGGCGCCACTGGACACCAGGAAGATCGGCGCGGTGGGCCGGTTCGACCCGATCAAGCGGTACGACCGGCTGATCGAGTCCTTCGCCGCGGCCGTGCGCAGCCGCCCCGGCTGGGAACTGCACCTCTTCGGCGAGGGTCCGCTGGAGGCGGAGCTCAAGCAGACCGCCGCCCAACTCGGCGTCGCCGGGCAGGTGTTCTTCCGGGGCACCACCACGGACATGGCCGCCGCGTACCGCGAGCTGTCGCTCCTCGCGCTCAGCAGCGAGCGGGAGGGCTGGGGGATGGTCCTCGCCGAGGCCGCCGCCTGCGGTGTGCCGTGCGTCAGCTTCGACATGTCCAGCGGTGTCCGCGAGCTGATCGCGCACGGCCGCACCGGCACGCTGGTGCCGCCCGCCGACGTACCGGCGCTGGCGGAGGCACTCGGCGAGCTGATGGACGACAACGCGCTCCGCGCCAGGTACGGGGCGGCGGGCCGGGACCACGTCGCGACATGGTCGCTCCCCAAGGTGCTGGACCGGTGGGACCGGGTCTTCGAGGAGATCGAGCGGTAGCACGCCCGGGCTCCTGGCAGGAGCCGCCGAGGTGACGAGGCCCCGCCCGGTCCGGGCGGGGCTCTTTCGGCTACCGCCGGGGCCGGGGGGGGCTTCTTCGGTCACCGCCAGGACCGGGCGCGGCCGCTTCCGCTACCGCCGTCGCGCCCTGCGCGCCGCCGCCGCTCGCAGGACCCGCTTGCCCTCGTCGGACTGGGCCATGACCGCCCGCAGGCCGTCGCCGCCGCCCGCGAGAAGGTCCAGCAGGCGCTCCTGGCGGCGCAGTTCGCCGGTGGCCAGTGGGCCGGCGTCACGGTCACCGTCCAGATGCCGGTGTACGGCGAGGGAGGCGGCCGAGCACTCGGTGGCCCAGCGCCGCAGGGCCTCCGGCTCGTACACCCGGGGTACGTCCGCCGCCCGGCGCAGCGCCGCGGCGGGACCGAAGTCGGTGGGGGCGGCCGTCCGTACGACGTCGGCCGCGGCCCTGCGCAGCCGGCCCAGCCACGCCTCGCCGCCCTCGGCCGCCTCCCAGAGGGGGCGCAGCGCGGCGTGGGTGTCGACGGCGGGCGGAGCGACCCCGGCATCCGCGTCCGCGTCCAGCCCCACGAAGCCGTCCGCCCCGTTGTACTCGACGTATTCGAGCAACGGGACGCAACGGTCCAGGCAGGCCAGTGCGCTCACCGCGAGACCGCGCTCGTCCGCACGGTCGAGCCGCTCCGTCAGTTTCGCCAGTTCCGCGAATGGCAGGCTCACACGCTCTCCTCGGCACGACGACCGCACGGCGGCGGTCCGGCCCGCTGGGTGCGGGCCCCTGCATCCGTCTGCGTGCCGATGCCGGATTACGTCACAGCAGCCGCCGGTCTGCCCCCTGAAAGGCCCCCGGCGGCTGCCGGCCTCTCACTGCCGCTGAAGCCCCAGCGCGTCCAGGAACTGCCCGAAGAGTTCCTCGGCCACCGGGTCCGCCTCGGACTTGAACACCTCGACGAGCGGGCCGAGTTCCACGTCCCGGCCGGTGTCCGCCGCCCAGGAGACGGCCTTGGCCGCGGCGTCCTCGGCCGACAGGAACAGGTCCTCCAGGAGGAGGCCGTCCGCCTGGAGGTATCCGGCCATCGCCTCACGGCCCAGACAGGCGAACCATGAACCGCCGTCCGGATCCGCGGCCTCCACGACCACGCAGTCGCTGCCCATGACGAAGGCGAACAGCGCCGGCGCCCCCGTGTCCCGGGACACGCCGCGCGCCAGCGCGCCCATGTCGCCGACCTCCGGCTCGCTCGGCCTTTCCCACACCTGCCAGCCGCCCGCGCGCTCGTCGTAGAGCGCCAGGTCCTCTCTGACCTCGGCCAATGCTTCCAGTTCCGAGAGCGGCCCGGTGCTCTTCCCTACGACGAAGTAACCCCAGAAACCCATTTGCTCCACTCCCCCCACGCGCTGACCTCAAGAGGCTCAAGCCTCACCCGGACTGAGCCGGAACGGCCAGTTGCGCACCTATCCACCACAGTCCTGGCACATTGTGCCCACATGACGGATGGTCATGACCATGAGGGGCCGACTGCGGCCTGAATCACATGCCGATTGTGGCTGGAAGAGCCGCAGGGGCCGCCCCGGGGCGGGCCGCCCGCCCCGGGCACACCCCTACTCCAGCTCCCCCGCCAGCCCCTTGAACCCGTCCCAGCTCAGCCCCGGCCGCCGTTCGTCCCACAGCTTCTGCGCCACCGCCCGCAGCGGCAGCCGCACCCCCCGGGCCACCTGCTGCTGGGTCTGCGCGTTGCTGTAGTCGCACCAGACCGCGAACTGCCCGCCGGTGATCTGCGCGTCGTACCGCGCCGGGACGCTCTCGCTGTGCCGCAGCACCCTCGGCGTCCACTCGTCGTAGATCCGGCGGCCGGTCGGGTACTGGAAGGTGTTGGGCTCGCCGAGGACGTAGTACAGGTACTCGTCGTTCACGTTGAGCACCTTGCGGCCCTCCCGCAGGTACTCCTGCGGCTTGCGGGCGCCGATCTCCTTGCCGGTCCAGTACGCGACCTCGCGGGACTTGGGCGCGTCGACGACGCCGCCCTCGAAGTAGCCGTCGTTCCAGGCCCGGATGTCGGTCTTGCCGTGCCGCCCGACGGCCTTGGCGCGGTCGTTCAGCCAGCCCGTGGCCAGGTCCTGGACGCGGGCCCGGGGGCCGTACTTCCGCTTGGCCTCGGCCGCCAGCTTCGGGTACGTCGCCTCCGGGTCGCTGACCGTCAGCGCGCGGTACTCGTCACCGCCCAGGTGCCAGTACGCGCCGGGGAACAGCTCCGCGTACTCGCCGAGCAGCTCGTCCACGATCCGGGCCGCCTTTGGGTCGGCGATGTCGACGGCGCCGCGCGAGGGCTTGCCGGAGACGCTGCGCAGCTGGAGACCGGGGTGGGCGGCGATGACCGCGCCCAGGTGACCCGGGGAGTCGATCTCGGGGATCACCCGGATGTGCCGGGAGGCAGCGAGGGCCAGGATGCGGCGGATCTCGGCCTTGGTCAGGTGGTCCTTGGAGACGATCTCGGGATGGGAGGCGGAGGCGATCCGGAATCCCTGGTCGTCGGAGAAGTGCAGGCCGAACTCGTTCAGCTTGAGGTCGCCCATCTCGCGGATGCGGTCCTCGATCCAGGCGGCGTCGAAGTGCTTGCGGGCGGTGTCCAGCGCGAAGCCCCGGCGGGGCTTCGCGGGGGCGTCCCTCAGGACCCCGTCCGCGAGGCCGCCGCCGGAACGGACCGCCTGCTTGAGGGTGCGGGTGCCGTAGAAGACCCCGGCCTGGTCGCCGCCGGTGATCCGGACCCGGCCGCCACGGGTGGTCACGGTGTACGACTCGGGGGCGGACGCGTCGGCCGCCCCGCCCATCGCGAGCTCCACATCGCCGGGCCTGGCCGCCACGCCCTGGGCGTACCCCCTCTTCAGCTCACTCGCGAGCAGCCGGCCCTCGTCGGCGAGCGCCGCCTCGCTGCCGGCGGCGACGACGACCCGGGTGGTGGCGGACGGACGCCAGCCGGTGCCACGGCCGGTCGTGCGCACCTCCCGGACGAAGGGGATGGTGCGCGGCGCCCCGGTCACCGGGCGGGTCGGGGACACGGCGGGGGCGGGCGGCTTGGCGTCGTCCGGGGCTCCGCCGGCCCGCGCCGAGGCGGCGGCGGAGGACGAGGACGCCGGCGAGGTGGCGGCAGGCGCACCCGACTGCCCCGCCGGGTCCGGCCAGGCGGCCACCGTGACCGTGGTCGCGGTGGCGATCGCCACGACGGCACCGGCCACCAGCGCCCCGCGCGGCGCCCCCGCCCGCCAGGCCCGCCGCTTCCCGGCCCTGTGCGACCCGTGCGACCCGCGCGTCCCCTGCGTCCCTCGGAAATCACTCATCCGTGCCCAATCTACGCCTTCGACGCAAACAACCATGAACTCGCCCGAAAGTACGAGACCTTGAGCGATCATCCGTCTATCCCGCGCCCGCAAACCCTCCCGTTCGGATGAAATTCGTGCACCCGTCGGACACTTTCCCCACCCTCTCGATAACGTTTGCGGCCCTGCCGTCCCGTCCCGTGTACTTCCCCCCGTACTCCCCCCACCCGAACAAAGGAAGCCCGCTGCACCCCTCCGCCTCCCTGACAACGAGCGACAGTGACGGTCCGTCGCTCAGGCCCGGAGCGCCCCGGCCCGGAGCACCCCGGCCCGAGGGCCCCGGCACCCCGTCCGCCCTGGAGCTGTTCAACGCGGCCCCGGCGCACCTCGCCGAGGCGACCCTGCTCACCTGCTGCCGCAGTCACCGCTGGGCCGAGCGTCTCGCCGCACACCGCCCCTACCCCGATCCGGCCGCCCTGTTCGCCGCCGCCGACGAGGCCTCGTACGACCTCTCGGTAATGGAGATCGCGGACGCACTGGCCTGCGAGGACTCGCCCGGGACCGGCGCGGACACCCCGCACGCCGCGCTCACCGCACTGCGCGCCGCGCACGCCGCGTACGAGAGCCGGTTCGGGCACGCCTTCGTGATCTGCCTGGACTCCCACGCACCGGGCGAGCGGCTGGACCAGATCCTGACCGGAATCCGCTTCCGGCTGGGCAACGAGCAGGACGAGGAACGTGCGGTGGCCGCCGATGAGCTGCGCAGGCTGGCCCGTGGCCGGCTGGCGCGCGTGGTGGGCGCGGAAGCGGAATCCCGGTAGCGGGGAGGTCGCCGGAGCGGCGGGCCGGGCGGGGGCGGCACAGTAGCCCGTCCGAGGCTGTTTGATTGCCTGTTTGATCACACCGGAGGCCCCCGGGCGAGGGAACCGACAAGTCGTCGCTACGATGACCGGGGCCGGTGGACCGTACCCGGCCGGGTCAGACCGACATAACCAAGCCGGCCGACCCCAATCCCCGCTCCCGGAGGGTATTTCCGTGCCGGCTGGAACGCTGTATCGCGGCCGGGAAGGTATGTGGTCCTGGGTGGCTCATCGAGTCACCGGCGTCCTCATCTTCTTCTTCCTGTTCGTACACGTCCTCGACACCGCTCTCGTCCGCGTCTCTCCCGAGGCGTACGACGATGTCGTGGCCACCTACAAGACCCCGCTCGTAGCGCTGCTTGAGTACGGGCTTGTCGCCGCCATCCTGTTCCACGCGCTGAACGGCCTTCGGGTCATCGCCGTGGACTTCTGGTCCAAGGGCCCCCGCTACCAGAAGCAGATGCTCTGGACCGTGCTGGGCGTCTGGATCGTGCTGATGGTCGGCGCCCTGTACCCCGTGCTCGGTCACGCCGTACGCGAAGTCTTCGGGAGCTGAGTCAAGAAATGTCCACTGAGACTTCCCCCGCAGGCGTCGGCCCCGTCGAGGGCGTCAGCCTGTACGACGCCGACAACCCGGCGCCCGTCATCGAGCCCCCGCGCCAGCGCACCTCGAAGACGCCCCGCTCGACCCGCACCAACTTCGAGCTGTACGGCTGGCTGTTCATGCGCCTGTCCGGCGTCGTGCTCGTCGTGCTGGTCCTCGGCCACCTCCTCATCCAGCTGGTGCTGGACGGCGGCGTGAGCAAGATCGGCTTCGCCTTCGTGGCCGGCCGCTGGGCCTCGCCGTTCTGGCAGGCCTGGGACCTGATCATGCTGTGGCTGGCCATGCTGCACGGCGCCAACGGCCTGCGTACCGTCATCAACGACTACGCGGAGAAGCCCAAGACGCGCTTCTGGCTGAAGAACCTGCTGTACACCGCCACGGTGTTCACCGTCCTTCTGGGCACGCTGGTGATCTTCACCTTCGACCCGAACATCCGCTAGGCCCGGGGCTGAGGCAACCACTCATGAAGATTCACAAGTACGACACCGTCATCGTCGGCGCCGGTGGCGCGGGCATGCGCGCGGCCATCGAGTCGACCAAGCGCAGCCGCACCGCCGTGCTGACGAAGCTGTACCCCACCAGGTCCCACACGGGCGCCGCGCAGGGCGGCATGGCCGCAGCGCTGGCGAACGTGGAGGAGGACAACTGGGAGTGGCACACCTTCGACACCATCAAGGGCGGCGACTACCTGGTCGACCAGGACGCCGCCGAGATCCTGGCGAAGGAGGCCATCGACGCGGTCCTCGACCTGGAGAAGATGGGCCTGCCGTTCGGCCGTACGCCGGACGGCACCATCGACCAGCGCCGTTTCGGCGGTCACTCCCGTAACCACGGCGAGGCCCCCGTCCGCCGGTCCTGCTACTCGGGCGACCGCACCGGCCACATGATCCTCCAGACCCTCTACCAGAACTGCATCAAGGAGGGTGTGGAGTTCTTCAACGAGTTCTACGTCCTCGATCAGCTCATCGTGGAGGAGGACGGCGTAAAGAAGTCCGCGGGTGTCATCGCGTACGAGCTGGCCACCGGCGAGATCCACATCTTCCAGTCCAAGTCGGTCATCTACGCCTCGGGCGGCACCGGCAAGTTCTTCAAGGTGACGTCCAACGCGCACACCCTGACCGGTGACGGCCAGGCCGCGTGCTACCGCCGCGGTCTGCCGCTGGAGGACATGGAGTTCTTCCAGTTCCACCCGACGGGCATCTGGCGCATGGGCATCCTGCTGACGGAGGGCGCCCGCGGTGAGGGCGGCATCCTCCGCAACAAGGACGGCGAGCGCTTCATGGAGAAGTACGCGCCGGTCATGAAGGACCTCGCGTCCCGTGACGTCGTGTCCCGCTCCATCTACACCGAGATCCGTGAGGGCCGCGGCTGTGGTCCCGAGGGCGACCACGTCTACCTCGACCTCACGCACCTCCCGCCGGAGCAGCTCGACGCCAAGCTCCCGGACATCACCGAGTTCGCGCGTACGTACCTGGGCATCGAGCCGTACACGGACCCGATCCCGATCCAGCCGACCGCGCACTACGCCATGGGCGGCATCCCGACGAACGTCCAGGGTGAGGTCCTCCGCGACAACACCACCGTCGTCCCGGGCCTGTACGCCGCCGGCGAGGTCGCCTGCGTCTCGGTGCACGGCGCCAACCGCCTCGGCACCAACTCGCTGCTCGACATCAACGTCTTCGGGCGTCGTGCGGGCATCGCTGCCGCCGAGTACAGCCACAAGAGCGAGTTCATCGAGCTGCCGGAGAACCCGGCCCAGCTCGTCGTCGACCAGGTCGAGCGGCTGCGCAACTCCACCGGCACCGAGCGCGTCGCCGCGCTCCGCCTGGAGCTGCAGGAGTGCATGGACGCCAACGTGATGGTGTTCCGCACCGAGCAGACGATCAAGACGGCCGTCGAGAAGATCGCCGAGCTGCGCGAGCGCTACCTAAACGTGTCCATCGAGGACAAGGGCAAGCGCTTCAACACGGACCTCCTGGAGGCCATCGAGCTGGGCAACCTGCTCGACCTGGCCGAGGTCATGGCCGTCTCGGCCCTGGCGCGCAAGGAGTCCCGCGGCGGTCACTACCGCGAGGACTTCCCGACCCGCGACGACGTCAACTTCATGCGCCACACCATGGCGTACCGCGAGGTCGCGGCCGACGGCACCGAGTCGATCCGGCTCGACTACAAGCCGGTCGTCCAGACCCGCTACCAGCCGATGGAGCGTAAGTACTGATGGCTACCCCGACCATGGACAAGGTGGAGAAGGACGGCAAGGGCGCGCCCGAGCCCGGCTTCGCCGACACTCCGTACATCAAGGTCACCTTTCGGATCCGACGGTTCAACCCGGAGGTCTCCGAGGACGCCGAGTGGCAGGACTTCGAGGTCGACATGGACCCGAAGGAGCGCGTGCTCGACGCCCTGCACAAGATCAAGTGGGACCAGGACGGCACGCTCACCTTCCGCCGCTCCTGCGCCCACGGCATCTGCGGCTCCGACGCGATGCGGATCAACGGCAAGAACAGGCTCGCCTGCAAGACGCTGATCAAGGACATCAACCCGCAGAAGCCGATCACGGTCGAGGCCATCAAGGGCCTGACGGTCCTCAAGGACCTGATCGTGGACATGGACCCGTTCTTCCAGGCCTACCGCGACGTGATGCCCTTCCTGATCACCAAGGGCAACGAGCCGACCCGCGAGCGCCTGCAGTCCGCCGAGGACCGCGAGCGCTTCGACGACACCACCAAGTGCATCCTGTGCGCCGCGTGCACCTCCTCGTGCCCGGTGTTCTGGAACGACGGCCAGTACTTCGGCCCGGCGGCGATCGTCAACGCGCACCGCTTCATCTTCGACAGCCGTGACGAGGGTGGCGAGCAGCGTCTCGAAATCCTCAACGACAAGGACGGTGTGTGGCGCTGCCGCACCACGTTCAACTGCACGGACGCCTGCCCGCGTGGCATCGAGGTCACCAAGGCGATCCAGGAAGTGAAGCGCGCGCTGATCACGCGTCGCTTCTGACCGCTTCCGCGAGCGCTCCACGCGAGGGCCCGTCCCCGTACTTCTCGTACGGGGACGGGCCCTCGTGCCGTGTGCGGCTCACAGAGCCCGCTGGACCTCGCGCGCGATCGCGACGATGTCGCCCGTGGGAGTCGTGCGGTACGGGGGGTGGGTGCGCACCCAGCGCTCCTCCAGGGCGTACCAGTCGACCGGGTTCGGGGCGCGGCCCTCGGCGAGGGCGGCGTCCAGCTCCGTGAAGTACGTCCGCCAGCGCAGGGTGTAGAGTCCGCCGATCAGACCCGCCCACTCCCGGTTGGCGTAGTCGCGCAGTCCGCCGTCGTCGGCGCCGGAGCGGTGGCCCCAGACGGTGAGCAGCGAGAGGGCGTCGTGGGCCAGGCGGTCCTTCTCGGCGCGGTCGGCGCCCCAGGAGCGGGCGTCGTTGATCCAGCGGCCGACGAGGTGGCGGGCGTCGGTGGACACCGCCTTCTCCAGCAGCCGCATCCACTCGAACCATTCGGCGGTGAGCCGGCCAAGCAGTGCCCGGTCCCGGGAGTCGTAGGCGGCTTTGATACGGGGCAGCAGCTCGCGGGAGCGGTGCGAGAGGGTCTGACGGGTGACGTCCATGAGGTCGTAGCGGTACGCCGGTGAGTCCCTCAACCGGCTTGCCACGCGCAGGAGTTCGGGGAGCGCCTTGGCGAACTCGGCCGGGTCGTAGCGGAGTTCCGCGGGCGACCAGGACGCGGCGGAGCTCGCCGTGAGGGAGGGGCGGGCGCCGAAGAGACCGTCGTGGCCCTCGGCCCAGGAGTCGGCGCGGGTGGTGCCGTAGGCGGTGCGGCGCAGGATGTCCCAGGCGTTCGCCGCGTGCGCGTCCTCGGCTCCGTACCGTTGGACGGACCACTCCTGGAACCACTTCTCCAGGGAGAGCGGGCCCTCGGTCCAGGGCAGGTCGGAGAAGAGGGCGAACGCGGCCGGGTTGTTGTCGGCGGCCTCGGGCATCAGGGCGATGCCGGCCAGGGTGGAGCCGGGTTTGGTGCGCCACTGCTCGTAGAGGCGGGCCCAGTCGGGGGTGTTGGCGCCCATCGTCGTATGGCCGCCGAAGTTCCAGATGGAGCCGAAGGCGTAGGGGGTGGACGCCCAGGTGGCCTCGCGGTCGGTGACGTCCGGGAAGCGGTCGGAGAGGCCGTCGACGATCAGCATCCGGCCCTTGTCGACGGCGTCGACGATCTCGCGGCGGGGGTTGGTCTGCCAGCCGAGGATGTTCCAGATGGCGTGCGGGTGGGCGGCGCGCAGGGCCTTCTCGACGGCCTTCGCGGCTTCGCCGACGGGGACGTCGCCCGGCTTTCCTCCCTCGTGGAGCAGGTCGATCTTGTACATGGTAGCGGCGCCGAGCAGCTCTTCCTGGACGCGGTAGAAGGTGGCGGCGACGGCCGTGAACTCCTTGCCGCGCGGGTCCAGCCAGTCCGGGCGCCGGAAGCCGACCCAGTCACCCTGCTCGACGAGGTGCGCGCCGGGGTGGCGGTCGGCGAAGCCGGGCGGGACGGTGCCGAAGTAGCCGGGGAACACCGGGGTCATGCCCAGCTCGCGCAGCCGGTCCGCGACACGGCGGCCGAGGCGGGCGCGGGCGGCGAGCAGTCGGGCGGAAACCGGGCCGCCGAAGCCGGACATGTTCTGCAGGAGCCACCAGGGCTGGTGGGCGGGGCCGGGGATCCAGCCCGCCAACTCGGCCTCCGTATAGCCGTGTTGGCGGAACGTCTGCTGGTAGACGGAGTCCGCACCGAGGTACACGAGCACCTCGTTGTAGCCGTGCAGGGCGAGCAGGTCGAGCTCGCGTTCCCAGTAGTCCCAGCCGTGGTACGGGCCGGTGTAGCCGTCGTTGGTGTCGTTGAGGGCGAACCGGTGGGCGACGTTGGCGGCCCTGGTGAGCGGGGCGGGTACGGCGGGGAGCCGGTCGGGGAGGCGGGTCTGTTCGCCGTTCCAGGAGAGGTGGGCGTGGGCGACGGTGCGCAGGTAGGTGTGGAAGCCGGTGAGCTGGACGGCCGGGGTGCTGCCCTCGACCAGGATGCGGCCGGTGCGGCCGGTCACCCGGAAGACGTCCGCGCCGTCCTTGCGAGGGACGGTACGGAAGGTGACCTGACGGTGGTGGCGGGGCAGCAGCCGGGCCAGCGCCCGCGCGGCGGCGCCGGTACCTTGCCGGGGTGCGGCGGCGGCCGCCGGTCCCGCACCGAGGGCGGCGGCGCCGAGTGCGACGGGGGTGGCGCTCAGCAGCGTACGGCGGGAGAGACGCATGATTCCTCCGGGACGGCGAGGGCGGCAGGGGCGGCAGGGGTGACGCAGGCGGTTGCCCCGAAGGAACCAGCGCCACCCCGGAAGGTCAATGGACCCCACCCGTACGGCACTTGGACTCTCCCACCGCGCGCCGCGCACTGTGCCGTGCTGGCCGTGCCGTGCCGTGCCGTGCCGTGCCGTGCCGTGCCATGCCATGCCCTCAGAGTCGCTTGAGCTCCCACAGGCGCCACACGCCCGTGCCGTCCGAGAGGTACTCCACGCCGCCGAAGCGGCCGCTGGTCAGGACGTAGTCCTTGCTCTGCCACAGGGGGGCCAGCGGGACGTCCCGCGCGACGATCCGCTGCATCGCCTTGAAGTCGTCGATCGCGTCGCTGCGTATCGCGGTGCCCTGCGTCTTGACGATCAGCCGGTCGACCTCCGGGTTCGCGTACGCGTTGGCGTTGCTGTTGTCCTTGCCGACGAGGGGCTGGCTGTAGTTGTCCGGGTCGGGGAAGTCGGCGACCCAGCCGACGTTGTACGCGTCGAACTTGCCTTCCTTGTAGTCCTGCTGGAACTCCTCCCAGACCTCCTTCTCCACCAGCTCGACGGAGAAGAGGCCGCCGGACTCCAGCTGCTTCTTGAGCTCCTTCGCCTCGGCCTGGGAGGCCCCGTTGATGAAGTACCCGAGGGTGAACCTCACCGGGAGCTGGACGCCCGCCTCGGTCAGCTCCTGCTTCGCCTTCACCGGGTCGACCTTGGTGGAGACGTCGAAGAAGGGAGTGCTGTGGCCGATGATGCCCTTGGGGATGGCGTCGTAGAGCGGCTCGACGGTGTTGTAGTAGACGTCCCTGACCAGCTTCGGCCGGTCGATGAGGTACGCGGCGGCCCGGCGCACCTCGGCGTTGGCGAACGGCGAGCTCTTGCGCACATTGAAGACGGTGTTGCGGGTCTCGGACGCCTGGACCTCGCTGATCCGGACGTTCGGGTCGCCGACCTTGAGCTCCGAGAGCGTCTTCGGCGGCAGCTTCCGGTGCGTGACGTCGACTTCCTCGCCCTCCCAGGCCGCCAGGAGGTCGTCGGCCTTCTTGTAGTACCGCACATCGACCGGCTGACCGGCCTTCTGCACGGCCCCCCGGTAGCGCGGGTTGGGCCTGAGACTGGCCACCTGCTCCTTCGAGAAAGCGGCCATCACATACGGCCCGGAGCCGTCGACCCCGCCGTCCGTGCGCTCGCCCGCCGCCGGGTACTTCGAACGGTCGACGATCGCGCCGGCCCCCGAGGCGATCTTGAGCGGGAAGGTGGCGTCACCGGACAGCAGATTGAAGGTGATCTTGTTGCCGCTGACCTGGACCGACTTCAGCGAGGCGAAGAGCGAGCGCGGACCGACCGTCATCTTGTTGCGCAGGATCCGGTCGAAGCTGAACTTGACGTCCTCGGCGGTGACCTTGCCGCCGTTGGAGAAGACCACGTTGTCGTTCAGCTCGCACTGGTACGTCACCAGCTTCTTCCCGACGAAGCCGCAGCTCTTGGCAGCGTCCGGAATCGGTGTCGGAATGCCCGACTTCAGGGTCAGCAGCGACTGATACACATTGCTGAAGATCGCCCAGGAACCCGCGTCGTACGCGTAGGCCGGGTCGAGCGACGTCACCCGGTCCGTCGTTCCCACCCTGATCGGCGCCACCTCGTCGTCGTCCGACGGCAGCAACTGCAGTCCCCCGACCGCGGCGGCGGCCACGACGGCCGCGGTGACGATGATCCGCAGGCGAATGGACCCCTTCGACGGCATGTGCGCTCTCCTCGCAATACCCACCCCCAGGGCAGGACGGAAGCACTGCACGCCCTCCCCACAATGTGTTCACCTAAGCACACACAGTGGGGCTGAGGAAGGGTCAAATTGCTGATGTGGCCCCTGTGAAAGGGGAGGGCCAGCGACCGCTTTGCGCGGAATCAAGCCTTCCGCGATGCCAGCTGTACGACGGTGATGTCGGACGGCGCCCCGACCCGCACCGGCGGGCCCCAGGCGCCCGCGCCGCGCGAGACGTAGAGCTGTGTGTCGCCGTACTGCTCCAGCCCCGCCACGGTCGGGTTGGCCAGCTCCGCGATGAGGTTTCCCGGCCACAGCTGGCCGCCGTGGGTGTGCCCGGAGAGCTGGAGATCGACGCCGTGCCGTACGGCCTGGTGGATCTGCACCGGCTGGTGCGCGAGCAGCACCGTGGCACGGGAGCGGTCACGGTCTCCCAGCGCGGCGGCGAAGTCCGGGCCCTGGCCGAACGCCTCGCCGCCCACGTCATTGACCCCCGCCAGGTCGAAGCCGGGGATCTCGACGCGGGCGTTCTCCAGCGGACGCAGCCCCAGCTCACGGACGTGGGCCAGCCAGGGGGCGGCGCCCGCGTAGTACTCGTGATTGCCGGTCACGAAGAAGTTGCCGTGCGGGGCGCGGAGTTGGGCGAGCGGCTCGGCGGCGCGGCCGAGGTCGGCCACGCTCCCGTCGACCATGTCGCCGACGACCGCGATCAGGTCGGGCTGGGTGGAGTTGATGGCGTCGACGATGCGCTGGGTGTGGGCGCGGCCGAGGAGGGGGCCGAGGTGGATGTCGCTCACCACGGCGATGCGGAATCCGTGGGCGGACCGGGGGAGGCGGGCGAGGGGGACGGTCACGCGTTTGACGCTGGGGCCGCGGAGGACGTTGTGGGTGCCGTATCCGACGGTGGCCAGGGCGGCGGCGGTGGCGGCGGTGGCGAGGGTGCGGGAGATGAGGAGGCGGCGGGTGAGGGTGGGGGTGGCGGGGGGTGTTGGGGTGGGGGTCGGGGGTGTGGGTGGGTCGGGAGTGAGGGTGGCGACTCCGTCGGGGGCCGCCCCCTTGCCCGCCCGTTCCGCCTCCGGGGGACGGCCCCGCCGCCCAAGCGGGCTGCTACCAGGGAGGTCGGACGGTGCGGCGGGGTCCGGGGTGAGGGCGTCCGGGATGAGGGTGTCCGGGGTGACGGTGTTACCGGCCGTGGCGTCGCGTCTCCGGAGCCATCGGCTGAGCAGGGGGCGCAGTGCCTCGGCTGCCAGCAGGGAGAGGGTGAGGTAGAGGAGTACGGCGAGCCAGAGGAATCCGGGCCAGGCCAGCACCTGTTGCAGCCAGAAGGGGGCACCCACGCGGCCCGAGGTCACCGCTCCCAGGGACACCAGCGGCAGCACCACGACGGCCACCGCCCCGGCCCGGCGTGTCCGACGTCCACGGGCCCCCGGCCCGGTGGTGTCCCGGACCAGCCGCTTCCAGACGTACCAGTGCACGACTCCCAGAAGCGCGAGCACACAGACCACGACCACCACGACGACCGCCACCACGGATCCCCTCCCCTCGACCCCGACGACCCCGACCAGCCAGAACCCTCAAGGTACGAGGTCCCCTCCGCCCGCCCGGCCCCGGGTCCCGGCCACCGGCCGGAGCTCCACCAAGGTCAGGAACGGCACGTTCCGGTCAGACCCGTCGCTCCTCGGCCTGTTCCCGACGCAACGTCCGCACCGAACGGAACCCGATGAGGCCGATGCCCGTCCCCAGGAGAAAGGACGTCACGGCGAGCAGCAGGTGGACCCAGAAGTAGGGGGTCGGATCGCCGGCGTCATCGAAGGCGAGCCCGCTCCCGTCCTTCGTCAAGTTCTTGATGAAAGTGATCCAGATGACCCAGCTCCACACGCCGAACGCGAGCAGGAACCAGGACAGAGTGCGGTTGAGCTTCATGGGCTCAGTATCGCCGCCGTCCGGGAGCCGGGCCCGGCGGGGGGACGGTGGCGGGGACGACGGCGCCGGAGCCGACGGGGGCCGCGGATCTGACGGTGTGTCGGGTGGGGAAGGGGCCGGTGGGGTGGATGGGTTTGGGCTGTATCAGCGGCTGTCGCGGCGGGTCAGCGACTCGGTGACCGGAAGCACAGTCGGGCCCTGTACGTTCACGTCCGTGCCTGCCGTGAAAAGGACCGCCGTAGCGGTCGCCTCCGCTGCCCTGCTGCTGCCCGTGTGCGTCGCCGTGCCCGTCGCCCATGCCGACGGAAAGGGGCCGGAGTCGGACGACAAGCCGAAGCCGCCCGCTTCGATGTCGGCGGTGGGCGGGGACCGGCTCGGGAAGCCGGGTACCCAAGTGAATCTGGCCCCGGGAGTCCCGGTGCTGCCCAAGGAGCTGTCGGGGCGTTCGTGGATCGTGGCGGACGCGGAGAGCGGTGAGGTGCTGGCGTCGCACAACGCGCACTGGCGGCTCGCCCCGGCGTCCACGCTGAAGATGCTGTTCGCGGACACGGTGCTGCCCCGGCTGCCCAAGGACCAGGTCTACAAGGTGCAGCCGAAGGACCTGGAGGGGATGGGCGAGGGCAGCAGTTCGGTGGGCGTCAAGGAGAACCTGTCGTACAAGGTCCATGACCTGTGGCTCGGGGTGTTCCTCAAATCGGGCAATGACGCCGTGCACGTGTTGACGGCCATGAACGGCGGCCTGACCAAGACGGTCGGCGACATGAACGCGCACGCACGCGAGCTCCAGGCCGTGGACACCCAGGTGGTGTCGCCCGACGGGTACGACGCCCCCAACCAGGTCAGCAGCGCGTACGACCTGACGCTGATCGCCCGCTCGGGCATGCAGAAGAAGGACTTCCGGGAGTACGCGGCCACCGTGCGCGCCCAGTTCCCCGGTGAGGCGCTGCCCGGCGGCAAGCGGGACTCCTTCGAGATCCAGAGCACCAACCGGCTGCTGACCGGCGAGAACGGGGTCACCCCGTACCCCGGTGTCGCGGGCGTGAAGAACGGCAACACCACCCACGCCGGCGCCACCTTCACCGGTGTCGCCCAGCGCGGCGAGCGGGTCCTGCTGGTGACGGTCATGAACCCGGAGTCGGACGAGAGCCAGGCGGTCTACAAGGAGACCGCCCGGCTCTTCGACTGGGGCTTCGCGGCTTCCGGGAAGGTGAAGCCGGTGGGTGAGCTGGTCGCGCCGCGTTCGGTGGACACCAGCTCCGGCAAGAACGCTCCGCCGGCCGCGAAGAAGAGCGCCGCGCCGGTGAAGCTGGCGGCCGCCGAGGAGGGTTCCAGCGGGGCCGGGATCGCGCTGGCGATCGCGGGCGGGGCGCTGGTGTTCCTGGCGGGTGCGGTGTTCCTGGTCAACCGGAGGTGGCCGGTGCCTGCGTTGACCCGCCGCCTTCCGCGCCGCTGACCGCTCCGGAGTCCGCGGAGGATTCCGGCGAGGCGCCCTTCGACGCGTGTGGCGCCGCCGTCCAGGCGGCGCAGCACAGCATCAGTTTGGCCGTGAAGTTGATCCACAGGAGCAGGGCCACGGGGACGCCGAAGGCCCCGTACATGCTCTTGGAGGCGACGCCGCTCATATAGCCGCCGAGCAGCATCTTGAGGAGTTCGAAGCCGACCGCGCCGATCAGGGCCGCGGTGATGAGGCGGTGCCGCTCGGGGTGAACGCCCGGGAGCAGCGTCAGAACGTACAGCAGGAGCAGGAAGTCGGCGGCGACGGCGACCAGCAGGGCGGCGACACGCAGCAGTACGCCGCCGGCGCCGGATTCGGCGATGTCGAGGGTACGGGCCAGCCAGCCGACCGCCGTGGAGCCGACGGTGGAGGCGAGCATCGAGGCGAGGCCGGTGCCGCCGAGGCCGAGCAGGACCAGGGCGTCCTTGCCCTTGCGGAGGATCGGGTTGCCCTCGTCGGCGTCGTCCAACTGCCATACGGTACGCAGGCATTCCCTTATCGAGCCGACCCACCCGATCCCGGTGAAGAGCAGCAGGGCGCCGGCGACGAGGCCGACGGTGCCCGCGTTGTCGATCAGTTTGTCGATGTCGATCTGGTCGGAGATGCCGGGGACCTGCTCGGCGAGCTGACTCTTGATGCTGCCGATCTGGCTCGTGCTGAGGAAGGCGGCGGCGACCGCGGCGGCCACCGTGATCAGCGGGAAGAGCGCCAGGAAGCTGATGAAGGTGATGGCGGCGGCGAGCCTGCTCCATTTCGCCCGGTCGAGGGTCTCGTACGCGCGCCAGGCGTGCGTCCCCATCAGGCGCGTGACGAGCGGCCCGATGAGTGGGAGTGATTTCAGCCAGTCCATGCTCTTTGTCTACCTGCCTGCCGGTGTGTACGGAAAACCAGCGTGCGTGTACCCCGGATTCGCGGGCGGGTCGCCACGCCAGGGCCGAGGGTGCGGGAGTTGGGGACCTGTTCCGCCGAAACGGCACATATCTCAGCAAAGCAGCGCACTTTCAGCGATACCGTCGCGCCCATGCCTGAGACCTCCGTGCCCGCGACCCCCGCGCCCGGGACTTCCGTGCCCGAACACGACGCCCTCGCCGCCGACCCCTTCCGCTCCGTGACCGGCTGGGGCCGCACCGCCCCGACCACCGCGATGGTGGTCCGCCCCCGCAGTTACGAGGAGGCGGCAGCGGCGGTACGCGGCTGCGGGGCGCGCGGCGGTATCGCCCGGGGGCTGGGCCGGGCGTACGGGGATGCCGCCCAGAACGCGGGCGGCTCGGTCCTCGACATGACCGCTCTGGACCGCATCCGCACCGTCGACGCCGGGGCCGGGACCGTGGTGTGCGACGCGGGGGTGAGCCTGCACCGTCTGATGGAGGTACTGCTGCCGCTGGGCTGGTTCGTGCCGGTGACGCCCGGGACGAGGTACGTCACCGTCGGCGGGGCGATCGGCGCCGACATCCACGGCAGGAACCACCATGTCTCGGGCGGCTTCACCCGTCATGTGCGCGCCCTGGATCTGCTGTGCGCGGACGGGGAGGTACGGACCGTCCTGCCCGGCACCGAGCTGTTCGACGCGACGGCGGGCGGCATGGGGCTGACCGGCGTCATCCTGTCGGCGACCCTCCAACTCCTTCCCGTCGAGACCTCGTTGATGTCGGTGGACACCGAACGGGCCACCGACCTCGACGACCTGATGACCCGCCTCACCGAGACCGACCACCTCTACCGCTACTCGGTCGCCTGGATCGACCTGCTCGCCAGGGGCGCCGCGCTGGGCCGCGCGGTACTGACCCGTGGCGACCACGCCCCCCTCGACGTGCTGCCGCCCCGGGCCCGCCGCCACCCCCTGGTCTTCCGCCCGGGGCAACTGCCGTCCGCGCCCGCCTTCGTACCCGAAGGACTCCTCGGCAGGCGGTCGGTGGGGCTCTTCAACGAGCTCTGGTACCGGCTGGCGCCGCGCTCCCGGGTGGGCGAACTCCAGAAGCTCCCGGCCTTCTTCCACCCGCTGGACGGGGTCCCGCACTGGAACCGGATCTACGGGCGCAGCGGTTTCGTCCAGTACCAGTTCGTGGTGCCGTTCGGGCAGGAGGAGGCGCTGCGGCGGATCGTGGGGCGGATCTCGCGGCGCGGCTGCCCGTCCTTCCTCGCGGTGCTGAAGCGGTTCGGCGACAGCGACCCGGGGTGGCTGTCCTTCCCGGTGCCCGGCTGGTCGCTGGCCCTGGACATCCCGGCGCGCCTGCCGCGCCTGGGCGCCTTCCTCGACGAACTCGACGGGGAGGTGCTCGCCGCCGGGGGCCGCCTCAACCTGGCCAAGGACTCCCGGGTGCGGCCAAAAACGCTGGCCGCGATGTACCCGCGCCTGGACCAATTCCGTGCACTGCGGGCCGAGTTGGACCCGCGCGGGGTCTTCACCTCGGATCTGTCGCGCCGTCTCGGCCTGTAAGAGCCCGTGTCCAACCCCCCTCACCCAGGAGCATTGTCATGAAGGACGCCTTCGGCACCCCGCAGTCCCTGCTCGTCCTCGGCGGTACGTCCGAGATCGCTCTCGCCACCGCCCGCCGCCTGGTCGCCCGCCGCACCCGCACGGTGTGGCTGGCGGGCCGCCCCTCGCCCGCCCTGGACGCGGCGGCCGCCCAGCTGCGCGACCTCGGCGCGGAGGTCCGCACGGTCGCCTTCGACGCACTCGACAGCGGTGCGCACGAGGAGGTGCTCGGCAAGGTCTTCACCGAGGGCGACATCGACATGGTGCTGGTCGCCTTCGGGCTGCTCGGCGACCAGGCCCGCGACGAGGCCGACCCGATGGCGGCGGTACGGGTCGCCCAGACCAACTACACCGGCGCCGTCTCGGCGGGTCTGGTGTGCGCGAACGCCCTCCAGGGGCAGGGGCACGGGTCGCTGGTGGTGCTGTCGTCGGTGGCCGGTGAGCGGGCCCGGCGGGCGGACTTCATCTACGGCTCCAGCAAGGCCGGCCTGGACGCCTTCACCCAGGGCCTGGGCGACGCGCTGCACGGCACCGGGGTGCACGTGATGGTGGTCAGGCCCGGATTCGTACGGACGAAGATGACCGAGGGCCGGGAGGAGTCCCCCCTCGCCACCACCCCGGAGGCGGTCGCCGAGGCGATCGAGGCGGGGCTGCGGCGGCGGGCCGAGGTGGTGTGGGTGCCGGGGGCGCTGCGCGCGGTGATGTCGGCGCTGCGGCACGTGCCGCGGCCGTTGTTCAGGCGGCTGCCGGTCTGAGTGCCGGTATTCCGCCCCCGGTCGGGCGCTCCGCCCCGTACCGCCGGTGCTCCCCGTGCCGCTAGTGCAGGGCGGGGGTGCCCTGCGGCATCCCCTGCGGGGGTACGCCGCCCTCGGTGGCGCCGCCGAAGGCGTAGTCGCGGAGTTTGCGCCAGATGCCGTCGGGGCCCTGCTCGTAGAGGGCGAAGGAGGCGCAGGACCACTGGGCGGCGTACGTGGAGAGTTCC
Organism: Streptomyces sp. NPDC051561; assembly: GCF_044454195.1. NCBI lineage: Bacteria > Bacillati > Actinomycetota > Actinomycetes > Kitasatosporales > Streptomycetaceae > Streptomyces > Streptomyces sp. NPDC051561. The sequence goes on from NZ_JBITDM010000002.1 coordinate 704,945, forward strand.
TCGTACGCGCGGTCCATGCCCTCCTCGCTGATGCCGTGGGCGACGGTGACGTGCGGGTGGTACGGGAACTGGAGCTCGCGCACCAGCGGGCCCGACGCGTCCCGGACCCGCTTCTGGAGCCAGGCGCAGGCCGCCGCGCCCTCGACGACCTTCACGAAGACGACCGGGGAGAGCGGGCGGAAGGTGCCGGTGCCGGAGAGCCGCATCGGGAACGGCCGCACCGACCGTGCGAGGGCCGCCAGGTGGGCCTCCACCCCGGGCAGCGCGTCCGCGTCGATCTCGGTCGGCGGCAGCAGCGTGACATGGGTGGGGATGCCGTGAGCGGCAGGGTCCCCGAAGGCCGCGCGCCGCTCCTGGAGCAGGCTGCCGTACGGCTCCGGGACCGCGATCGAAACGCCGAGCGTTACGGTCCCCACGTCCATCTCCTCCGTCGGTGAGTGTTGCTGTCGAAGTGCAGTGTGGCGCGCGCAGGGCCCTCGGGGCCAGAGTCCAAGGTCCGGGGCTCGTGGGACCTGCGCCACCGCACGTGTTCCGGTGACCGGCCGGTGACTCTTGCGTCGACCGGCCGGCGGTTCCCGCGGTGACCGGTCAGTGCTTGGCGGGGAGGAAGCCGATCTTCTCGTAGGCCTGGGCGAGGGTCTCGGCGGCGACCGCGCGGGCCTTCTCGGCGCCCTTGGCGAGGATCGCGTCCAGGGTCTCCGGGTCGTCCAGGTACTGCTGGGTGCGGGTGCGGAACGGGGTCACGAAGTCGACCATGATCTGCGCGAGGTCGGTCTTCAGTGCGCCGTACATCTTGCCCTCGTACTCGGCCTCCAGCTCGGCGATGGACCTGCCGGTGAGGGTGGAGGTGAGGGAGAGCAGATTGGAGACGCCGGGCTTGTTCTCCGGGTCGAACCGGATGACGGTGTCGGTGTCGGTGACCGCGCTCCTGACCTTCTTGGCGGTGACCTTCGGGTCGTCCAGGAGGTTGATCAGGCCCTTCGGCGTGGAGGCCGACTTGCTCATCTTGATCGACGGGTCCTGGAGGTCGTAGATCTTCGCCGTCTCCTTGAGGATGTACGGCGCCGGGACGGTGAAGGTCTCACCGAGGCGGCTGTTGAAGCGCTCGGCGAGGTCACGGGTCAGCTCGATGTGCTGGCGCTGGTCCTCGCCGACCGGGACCTGGTTGGCCTGGTAGAGCAGGATGTCGGCGACCTGGAGGACGGGGTACGTGAAGAGGCCGACGGTCGTCCGGTCGGAGCCCTGCTTGGCGGACTTGTCCTTGAACTGGGTCATCCGGGACGCCTCGCCGAAGCCGGTGAGGCAGTTCATCACCCAGCCGAGCTGGGTGTGCTCGGGGACGTGGCTCTGCACGAAGAGGGTGCAGCGGTCCGGGTCGAGCCCGGCGGCGAGCAGCTGGGCCACCGCGAGGCGGGTGTTGGCACGCAGCTCGGCGGGGTCCTGCGGGATGGTGATGGCGTGCAGGTCCACGACCATGTAGAAGGCGTCGTGCGTCTCCTGGAGGGCCACCCACTGGCGCACCGCGCCGAGGTAGTTGCCGAGGTGGAACGAGCCTGCGGTGGGCTGGATACCGGAAAGCACACGGGGTCGAGAGGCCATGTACGTCATTCTCTCAGGTACGGGACCGGCGCTTCGCCGGGGTCGCCCGCCGGCCGCTGGGGGAACCGTGCGAGGTCGAACGGTACTGCTGGTCATGCTCATGGCACTCACGCTCGCCTTCCCGGGGGCCCCGGGCGCGGCGGCGGACGACCCGCCCGACGTCCTCCTGACGTCTCCCGCCACCGGGCGGACCACCGCCCTCCACTCGACCGCCGCCGAGTACACGCTGCTGCGGACACTGCTGGACGACCCGGCACGGGCCGATCCCGGGGTGGCCGCGGAGCCGGGGCAGGGTCCGCGGCCCTCGCTGGAGGTGGTCATGGGTCTTCAGCAGATCGACGTCGCCTGGCTGGGCGCCGAGCGGCGCCCGTGGATGCTGCACCGGGTGTACGCGGCGGAGGGCAGTCAGCCGTGGGTGCACACCGCTCCCCGGGTCCCCCTGTCCTACAACGGGACCTGGCACCGGCCGGCCCGGCCCGAGCGGCTGATGGACCTGCTGTCGAAGTTCGGTCTGCTGCTGCCGCCGGCCCGCAGCGATCAGGACGGGGAGCCGGTGGTGGCAGGCAGTCCGCCTCCGTCGCCGGTGACGTCCGGCGGCCCGCCGTCCGCCCGGAGTGCCACCGGGGGACGGCTGCCGGACGGCTGGTGGTGGGCGCTGCCGGGGGCCGGGCTGGGGGCCTTGGCTGCGGCACTGTTCCTGCGGCACCGGGCGGGCCGGCGGGGCGGCTCCGGCGACCAGGACCCACCGGGCCCGCGCGGCCGGCTCATCGACCTCTGATCACCGGCCTCCGATCACCGGTCTCCGGTCATCGACCTCTGATCACCGGCCCCTGCTCCCCCTCCTTCGAATCCTTCGAACGAACGGAGGTACGGGCCCGACCGGTATGGGCGGAACTTCTACGACCGGCGGCAAGGTTTCCGCGCCTTCCCCGTGACCGACGATAGAAAGGGGCGCCGTCCGCACCTTCCACCGGACGGACTCCTCCCGGCTTCTCGGCCTCCCGGCTTCCGGGCTTCTCGACGATCGGAGTTCCCGTGTCCACGGATGTCACGACCACCGACAGCGCCACCACCCCCGCCGCGACCGCCGCCGCCCTCGCCTCCGCCGAGGCGCACAGCGCGCACAACTACCACCCGCTGCCCGTGGTGGTCGCCGAGGCCGAGGGCGCCTGGATGACCGATGTGGAGGGCCGTCGCTATCTCGACATGCTCGCCGGGTACTCGGCCCTCAACTTCGGCCACGGCAACCGCCGGCTGATCGACGCGGCCAAGGCCCAGCTGGAGCGGGTGACCCTCACCTCCCGGGCCTTCCACCACGACCGGTTCGCCGCCTTCTGCGCGGAGCTCGCCGAGCTGTGCGGCAAGGAGATGGTGCTGCCGATGAACACCGGCGCTGAGGCCGTCGAGACCGCCGTGAAGACCGCCCGCAAGTGGGGCTACCGGGTCAAGGGCGTGCCGGACGGGCAGGCCCGCATCATCGTCGCGTCCGACAACTTCCACGGACGTACGACCACCATCGTCAGCTTCTCCACCGACCCCGAGGCCCGCGCCGACTACGGGCCCTACACCCCCGGCTTCGACATCGTCCCGTACGGCGACCTGGCCGCCCTCGAAGCGGCGATGACCGACGAGACGGTCGCCGTACTGCTGGAGCCCATCCAGGGTGAGGCGGGGGTGCTGGTTCCGCCGCCCGGATACCTCACCGGCGTACGGGAGCTGACCCGCGAGCGGAACGTCCTGTTCATCGCGGACGAGATCCAGTCCGGGCTCGGCCGCACCGGCCGGACCTTCGCCTGCGAGCACGAGGGCGTGGTCCCCGATGTGTACGTCCTGGGCAAGGCGCTCGGCGGCGGGGTGGTGCCGGTGTCCGCGGTGGTCGCGTCGGCGGACGTGCTCGGGGTGTTCAAACCCGGCGAGCACGGGTCCACCTTCGGCGGGAACCCGCTCGCCTGCGCGGTCGCGCTCGAAGTGATCGCGATGCTGCGCGGCGGCGAGTACCAGCAGCGCGCAGACGAACTGGGCGAGCATCTGCACCACGAGCTGAACCTGCTGGTCGGCGAGGGCGCGGTGCGGGCGGTGCGCGGGCGCGGGCTGTGGGCGGGCGTGGACATCGACCCGGCGCTCGGCACCGGCCGGGAGATCTCGGAGAAGCTCATGGAGCGCGGGGTGCTGGTGAAGGACACCCACGGGTCGACCATCCGGATCGCCCCGCCGCTGGTGATCAGCAAGGAGGACCTGGACTGGGGTCTGGAGCAGCTCCGCGACGTACTCGGCGCCCGGGACGTACCCGGCGCATGAGACGCACCCGGCACACCTGCCGCACCCGGCACGCAGTCGCTAGCGGATCACGTGCGGCAGGAAGCGGGCGTACTCGTCCGTGACCGGGCCGGACGATTCCCGGATGCCCAGCCCCGCCGCCTCGTCCTCGACGACCCAGGCGCCCAGCACCGTGCGGTTGCCGTCGAAGTCGGGCAGCGGGGCCAGCTCCTGGTAGCAGACCGGGTCGTCACCGGGGGCGGGCGGCTCGGAACCCGCCTCGTGGAGGGTCACCCCGGCGCCCTCGCGGCCGAGCAGCGGCTTGGCGACGTAACCGGGACCGCCGTCGGCGGCCAGTTCGCGCGGGCCGTCGAGGTAGGAGGCGAGGAGGTTGGGGTGGCCGGGGTAGAGCTCCCAGAGGATGGCGAGCAGGGCCTTGTTGGAGAGGAGCATCTTCCAGGCGGGCTCGATCCAGCAGGTGGTGCCGGTGCCGCCGCCGTTGTCCAGGGTGGACAGCACATGCGGGCCGAAGCGGTCGGTGGCCAGCCACTCCCAGGGGTAGAGCTTGAAGCAGCTGCGGATGAAGCGCAGCTTCTCGTCGACGAAGCGGCGCGAGAGCCGGTCCCAGCCGATCTGCTCGACCGAGAGCGCCTCGGTGCGGATCCCGGCCTGCTCGGCGGTCTCCCGGAGGTAGGCGACCGTCATCAGGTCCTCGCCCAGCTCGTCACCGTCGGAGTGGGCGAAGTGCAGCGGGCCCGGCGGGAGCAGCCTGGCCTGCTTCTTCCAGGCGTCGACCAGGCGCTCGTGGAGTGAGTTCCACTGGTCGGCGCCGGGGAACAGCTCCTCCATCCAGAACCACTGCGGGCTGGCCGCCTCGACCAGCGAGGTGGGGGTGTCGGCGTTGTACTCCAACATCTTCGCCGGGCCGCTGCCGTCGTAGCGCAGGTCGAACCGGCCGTACAGGGAGGGGAGTTCGGCCCGCCGCCGCCATGACTCGGCGATCAGTTTGACCAGCTTCGGATCGGTGATCCCCAGATCCGCGAAACGGTCCTCGGCCACGATGTGCCCGGCTGCCGCCAGGCACATCCCGTGCAGTTCCTCGACGACCTCTTCGAGCGCCTCGACCTCGGGCAGCGTGAAGGAGTAGTACGCGCTCTCGTCCCAGTACGGGCGCAGCGAGTCGTCGGGGTAGCGGGTCAGCGGGTAGATGACCCCCTGCTCCTCGACGATCCGCTGCCAGTCGGGGCGGGGGTCGATGGTGTGGCGCTTCATGATCCGTGGGACCCGTTCTGTTTCGGCCTGGCCGGTCGGTTCAGCCGGCCGTCACCGGGCCGGCCGTCAACGCGTCAGCCGCCGCTGGAGCCGGAGCAGCCGAATCCGCCGCGGTCGACCGCCTGCTTGTCGAAGCTGCCGCCGGAGACGCGCTTGTTGGAGGAGCTGCCGCCGTAGTAGTAGACGCCGTGGTGCGAACTGCTGCTTCCGCTGCTGCCGCCGCCGTCATCGTCGTCGTCTTCGCACTCGTAGGTGGGCAGCTCTTCCTGGGTGACCGGGTCCACGCACCGCCTGTCCGGTTCGGAGCTGCAGGCGGACAGCGTCAGGGCCAGCATTCCCATGCCGCCGAGCACCACTGTGCTGGACCTCAGTTTGCGCGGTCGCGCTGCCATGGCCGGCCACTCCCCCGTACTAGCACTGCTTACTCACTCCGGACCGTCGACAGACTAGAGGCCCACCCGGCCCAGAGGAACTCCGGAGAGAGCCCGAAGGGCGAGCGCGTACCAAGTGGGTGGATTTGCCCGCAGGGAGCGCTTACCCAGGGGATGGTTTATTCTTCATCTATGCGCGGGAGTTTCACCCCGCCTCCCCATACCGCCCCGGCCGGCCTCCCCCGTCCGGCCGGGGCTTCTGCTCTCCCCCGGGCCGCGCGGGTTCGCGCGGCCGGGTGATCCCTCGGCACGGGCAGTGCCCGAGCGGGCCGGGGCTCGTTGCAGACGGCGTGAACACCACCGCAGGCCCCTCTCACATACTGCCGACGTCGATCCCGATCTCGTTCCGCACCTGTCGCGCCCTGCCGGGCCGTGGCACCGCACGTCCGCAGTTCTCGAAAACGCCGCAGTTCCCGAAAACGCCGCAGTCGCACCAGTCGCCGCCCGTGATCGCTTCCTGCCGCGCCGAGGGCACCACCCTCAAGGTCGCCGTCCAGGGTGAGATCGACCACTTCTCGGCGGCCCCGCTGAGCGCGATGCTCGCCTCGGCGGCCGCGTTCGGACACACCCGTCTGGTGGTCGACGCGTCCCGGGTCACCTTCTGCGACTCCGGCTTCCTCAACGCGCTGCTGGCCTGGCGGCGCGGAGGCCGACGGCTGATCCTGGCCGCCACGTCGGCCGCCGTACGACGGCTGCTGGCCGCCAGCCGGAGCGGGAGACTGCTGGCCCGGGAGTCACTGAGGCCCTAGCCCAGGAGCTGAGGCCCTGGTCCGGACACGGCGTGTCCGCTTCTCCGGCCCCCTGTTCCGTACGAAGGCGTACGGGGCGGGGGGCCGGCCCACGTCCGGGGCCCCCCGCCCCTTACGACAGCGACCGGATCAGCGCCCGCAGCGTCGGCGCCCACGCGCTGTCCGTCGGCGTCGCGTACCCGACCATCAGGCCGTCCCTGCCCTCGCCCGGCGCGTCCGGGTGACGGTAGCGGGAGAGGCCCTCGACCGCGAGGCCCTGCCAGTGGGCGGCGCGTATCACCGACCGCTCGGTGCCCGGCGGGAGTTCGAGGATGGCGTGCAGTCCGGCGGCGATGCCGGTGACCTTCACCTGCGGGGCGTGTGCGGCGAGGGCGGCCATCAGGTCGTCGCGCCGGCGGCGGTAGCGCAGCCGTACCGCCCGTACATGACGGTCGTACGCCCCCGAGTCGATGAACTCCGCGAGCGCCAGCTGCTCCAGCGCACTGGAGGTGCCCTCGTGCGGCGAGAGCATCCCCACCAGTTCCTCCGGCAGCACCGCCCACGACAGCCGCAGCCCCGGGGCCAGACTCTTGCTGGCCGTCCCGAGGTAGACGACCCGCTCCGGGTCCAGCCCCTGGAGCGCGCCGACCGGCTGCCTGTCGTACCGGAACTCGCCGTCGTAGTCGTCCTCCAGCACCACCCCGCCCGTCCGCCGCGCCCAGTCGACGACGGCGCTGCGCCGGTCCGGGTGCAGGGCCGCCCCGGTCGGGAACTGGTGCGCGGCCGTCAACAGGACCGCCCCCACACCGGCCATCCCGTCCAACTCCCCGACCCTGGCGCCCAGTTCGTCGAGCCCGAGCGGCGGAATCCGCAGTCCGGCCGACCGGAAGCACTCCCAGTGGTGGTCCAGCCCGTACGACTCGACGGCGACGGCCCTGGCCGCCGGGGTACGGGCGCGGAGGGCACGGGCCAGGAAGGTCAGCGCGCTGACGTAACCGGACCGGATGACGATGCGCTCCGGGTCGGCGTGCACGCCGCGCGCCCGCGCCAGGTACTCGGCGAGGACGCCGCGCAGCTCGGGCCGGCCGCGCGGGTCGCTGTACCCGAAGGCCTCGTACGGGGCGGCGGTGAGCGCCTTCCGGTAGGCCTTGAGCCATTCGGGGCACGGAAAGGAGGAGAGCTCCGGGGTGCCCGGGAAGAGGCTGAGTGCGGGGCGGGTGGCCGGGCGGCGGGCGGGGTGCGCGGGCTTTCCGGGTTTGCGGGTGACGGCGGCGGCCCGGTCGGCCACCCGGGTCCCCGAGCCCTGGCGGGCGGTGAGCCAGCCCTCCGCGACGAGTTCCGCGTAGGCGTCGGCGACCGTGTTACGGGCGATGCCCAGGTCGGCGGCGAGGGTACGGGAGGAGGGCAGCCGGGTCCCGGGAGCGAGGCGGCCGGTGCGGACGGCCTCGCGCAGGGCGTCACGCAGACCGGTACGCAGGCCGGACCGTGCCCGTGCTCCCGCCCCCGTCCCTGCCCGAACCCCTGCCTCACTCCCTGGTTCCGCACCGGTCCCGTGGAGGTCCAGGTGCAGGTCGGCGCCGACTTCGGCCTTGAAATTGGCCCAGGAATCCGTCACGGGAATGGACCATACCGCTGGTCCTTCACCCCCGTAGCGTCAATGTCATGACGACCAACGAGAACACCCCCGCCACCACCGTCCCCGAGCACACCCCCCGGATGAACTGGTCCGAGCACGCCCCCGAGGTCTTCAAGGCGATGCTCCAGCTGGAGAAGGCCACCCGGAAGCACCTCGACCCGGTGATCGCCGAACTGGTCAAGATCCGCGCCTCGCAGCTCAACCACTGCGCGTTCTGCCTGGACATGCACACCAAGGACGCACTCGCGGCGGGCGAGAGCGTGGAGCGGATCATTCAGCTGTCCGCCTGGGAGGAGTCGCAGCACTTCTACACGGCGAAGGAGATCGCGGCGATCGAGCTCGCCGAGGCCATCACCGTGCTGACCGACGGCTTCGTCCCCGACGAGACGTACGAGAAGGCCGCCAAGCAATTCGACGAGGTCGAGCTGGCCCACCTGATCGCCGCCATCAACACCATCAACGTCTGGAACCGCTTCGCCGTCTCCACCCGCATGGTCCCGGGGCACTACGTGGCGGGCTCCCACTGACCAAGTGCGGAAGCTCCGGTGGCTGCGGAAGTGCGCGAGCCGCACCTCCGCACTCACCCCGCCGGCCCTCGCTAGAGTGCCTTGATCATGGACGTAATGACGGGCGACGAGATGATCGCCGTACCGCCGGGGCAGGTGACGCTGTCGGACCGGCGGACGCAGCGCAGTTGGTCCGTCGAGCTCGCGGCCTACCGGATCGGGGCGGTGCCGGTCACCCAGGCGTGGTACGCCGAGGTCACCGGTGAGCGGCCGAGCGCCGCCGGGGGAGACCGGCTGCCCGTGGAGAGCGTCTCGTGGTGGGACGCCGTACGGTTCTGCAACTCCCTTTCCCGGGATGCCGGGTTGACGCCCGCGTACCACGTGGGCGCCGACGACGACGGCGTCGAGTGGGACACCTCCGCCGACGGGTACCGGCTGCCGACCGAGGCCGAGTGGGAGTACGCGTGCCGCGCCGGTACGGCCGGGCCGCAGTACGCGCCCCTCGACGAGATCGCCTGGTACCGCGACAACTCGCAGGAGCGCGTCCACCCCGTGGGCGGCAAACTCCCCAACGCATGGGGCGCCCACGACATGCTCGGCAACGTCTGGGACTGGTGCTGGGACGTCTACGACGCCGAGGTCTACGGCAGCTACCGGGTACTGCGCGGCGGCGGCTGGTTCGACGAACACTGGAGCTGCCGGGCCTCTGCACGCCGCCGCAGCCACCCGACGTTCCGGGTCGACGACGTGGGGTTCCGCGTCGCACGTTCCGTCGCGTGAGACTCGCGCGAGGAGGCTCAGCCGGCGTCGGCGCGCACCTGACGCAGGAGTGCGGCGAGGGCGGATCCGGTCGTGGCGAGGACCTGGGCGGGCTCGTCGCTCTCGCGGAGGAGGAGGGCGTGCCCCTCGGGGGCTATTTCCACGCACGAACCGCCGTCCGAGCCGTTGGAGTAGGAGGACTTCTGCCACTGGGTCATGTCTCAGATTTCCTTCGCCAGACGATGGATGTAGTCCCGCGACCGGCTGGGATCGAGCGCGGCGGACGTCACCTTCTCGAAGATCGACCGCAACAACCGGAGCTGCGCGACGGAATCCACGCAGACCCCACCGCTCACGGTGTCCATGTGCACGGTGTCCAGCGCAGGTACGGAACCACCTGCATACATCATCGTCGTGCCCGCTCCGGCGAAGTTGTCCACGTCGAAGGGGATGACGCGGACCGTCACATCGGGCTTCACCGAGTGCACGAGAATTCGGTCGAGTTGAGCCCGGGCAACACGCCTGTCCGCGACGCGCGTACGCAGCACCGACTCGTGCAGCACCGCTTCATACGGCATCGGCTCCGCACGATCGAGGAGCGCTGCACGGCGCATACGGTGCGCCACCCGCGGCTCCAGTTCACTGCTCGGCAGCTCGGGACGCCAGTACGTGAAGACCGCTCGCGCGTAGTCCTCCGACTGAAGCAGCCCCGGTACGTGGTCGGTACCCACCTCCCGGATGAAGCGGGCGTGGTGCTCAAGCTCCGACAGGTCGAGGAACGCCACCGGCAGTACGCCGCGATACTCCTCCCACCAGCCGCGCGTGCGGTCCGTCGCCATGACCGCGAGCGCATCGATCAACTCCGCGTCCGCACAGGAGTAATGAGCAGCCAGTCTCCGCACGCGGGCCTCGCTCACACCCGCGACCCCCGACTCGATCTGGCTCATCATCACCGAGCTCGAACCCAGTAGCCCCGCAGCCTCGCGTGCGGTCAGGTCGGCCGCCTCACGCAACCTGCGGAGCTCGCGCCCCACCCGTTCCTGCCGAGCCGTTGGCTGCTTGCGCGGCATCCTCAACCCTTCTCACCCGTACGGAAGTTGTCACCGATTCGGGTGCAAGATTACGGCAATGGGTTGCGCCATACTAAATTTAGTATCTACCGTCAGTGACGCGTCGCACACGCAGTGAGTCCAGGGATTCCGGAAGTGCACCGTCCCGTCATGCCATGACGGGGACGCCAATGCCACCGCCCAACGGACCGCCGCGCAGTCCAACTCATTTTCCAAAAACCGGAGTTGACCATGCTGCGAATCGAGCCCAACCCTGCCCCCGACCACACCTGGGAGTACGCCCTGTACATCCCCCACGACCCCCGCGCCGTCACCGTCAGCCGCCGCACCCTCCGCCTGATCCTCACCCTGCACGGCCTCGCCCACCTCGCGGACCTGGCGGAACTCCTCGCCACCGAGCTGATCAGCAACGCCGTACGCCACACCAAGGGCCCCGCCGCACTCCGGGTCCGATGTACCGGAGACATCCTGCGCATCGGCGCCTGGGACGCCGACCCGACCCCGCCCGCTCCCCCACTCCGCACCGCGACGGAGGACGCCGAGGAGGGCCGGGGGCTCGCCCTCGTGCGGAGCTGCGCCGACGGCTGGGGCTGGCATCCGCTGACCAGCAGCGGCGACGGCGGCAAGTACGTGTGGTGCGAGCTGGCCGCAGCCGCCTGACCCCCGTCAGCCGTACGCGAGTGGCCCAGCGCGTGGCGGTGGCGCGGACCGGAGCCTCGGTGACGTGCGGGCCAGTGAGGTCGGGCCACGCCCACTGCCGGGGCTCGGGTTGGTGGTGCGAAGCCCTCGTGTGCACGACCGCGCCGGGCCCGACGGAGTGGTTCGTTCCGTCGGGCCCGGCGCGTTGGTGCGGAGTCGGTGAGGGCGAGCGCCTACTTGGGCAGCCACGCCTTCCAGGTCTTCTCGTTGTCCGCGACCCACTTCTCGGCGGCCGCTTCGGGGGAGAGTTTCTGGTCGGCGATCATCAGGGAGACCTTGTTCTGCTGGTCGGCGTTCCAGTTGAAGTTCTTGAGGAAGGTGGCCGCCTTGCCGCCCTTCTTGGCGAACTTGGCGTTCATGAACTTCATCAGGGGGGTGGTGGGGTACTCGCAGTCGATGGCCTCGGGGGCCTTGGCCGCGCACTCGTCGGAGTACTTGGGAAGTTTGACCTCGACCATGGGGACCTGCTCGAACAGCCACTGGGGCTTGTACCAGTAGGTGAGGAAGGGCTTCTTCTCCTTGGCGAAGCGCTGGATCTGGGTGATCTGGGCGGCTTCGGAGCCGGAGAAGACGACCTGGTAGTCCAGTTTGAGGTTGTTGACGAGGGCCTTGTCGTTGGTGACGTAGGACGGGGAGCCGTCCAGGAGTTGGCCCTTGCCGCCGCTCTCGGGGGTCTTGAACTCGTCGGCGTACTTGTTGAGGTTGCGCCAGTCGGTGACGTCCGGGTGCTTGTCGGCGAAGTACTTGGGGACGAACCAGCCGATGTGGCCGATGACGCCGACCTCGCCCGCGGGGACGATGGTCTTCTTGTCGTCGACGTAGAGCTTCTCCTGGTCGGGGTGGCCCCAGTCCTCCATGATCATGTCGACCCGGCCCTGGCTGAGCGCGTCCCAGGCGGGGACCTCGTCGACCTGGATGGTGTCGACGCGGTAGCCGAGTTCGCGCTCCAGGATGATCTTGGCGACGGCCACGTCCGCCTGGGCGCCGACCCAGGACTGGACGGAGAGGGTGACGGTCTTCGCGCCCTCGGCGTTGGCGTACGGGGAGGCCTGCTGGGTCATGTCGGCCGCCCCGCAGCCGGTGAGTCCGGTGAGGAGCAGGGCGCTCGCGCCGAGTGCGGTGGCGGACTTGAGTGCCGTACGGCGGGAGATGTTCACGCGTCCTCCTTGCGGGCGGCCTGCGAGGGCTGCGTAACACGGTCGAGCATCAGGCCGAGGCAGACGATCGCGGCACCTGCGACGAGACCGGTGGCCAGGTCGCCCTGGGCGAGGCCGAAGACGACGTCGTAACCGAGGGCGCCACCGCCGACCAGGCCGCCGATGATGACGACGGCGAGGACCAGGACGACGCCCTGGTTGACGGCGAGCAGCAGGGAGGGCCTGGCCAGCGGGAGTTGGACCTGGCGGAGTTGCTGACCGCTGGTGGCACCGAGGGAGCGGGCCGATTCGAGGGCGGCCGGGCTGACCTGCTGGAGGCCCTGGGTGGTGATGCGGACGACGGCGGGGAGGGCGTAGACCACGGCTGCCGCCGCGGCCGGGGCGCGGCCGACGCCGAAGAGGGCGACGACGGGGATGAGGTAGACGAATTGCGGCATCGTCTGCATCACGTCGAGGACCGGGCGCAGGACGCGCTCCAGGCGGGTGCTGCGGGCGGCGCCGACGGCGATCGCGAAGCCGAGGACGAGGGTGAGCGCGACGGCCGCGAGGACCTGGGAGAGCGTGTCCATGGACGGCTTCCAGACGCCGAGCACACCGATGGCGGCCATGGCGAGGGTGGCCGTGAGGGCCGACTTCCAGGTGCCGATCAGCCAGGCGAGGGCGGCGACCAGGAGGAGTACGGCGTACCAGGGCAGGCTCTGGAGGCCGGAGCGGACCGGGTCGAGGATGAAGGTGGTGAAGTGACCGGCCCAGTCCGCGGTGCCGCCGATGACGGGGACGCCGGAGTAGAGGTGGTCGGTCATCCAGGCGACGGCCTTGTTGACGGTGGGGGCGATCTCGATGGACCAGGAGGAGGGCCACAGGAGGGCGTCCGTGAGGCGGGTGGCGACGGCGACGGCCGCTACGGCGAGTGCGCCGAGGGCGGCGGGGAGCCAGGAACGGTTCGGCTCGCGGTCGCCCGCGCCGGCGGCGGCGGTGACGCGGTCGAGGACGATCGCGATCAGCACGATGGGCAGACCGGCTGCCAGCGCCTGGCCGACGTCGACGGAGGCGAGCGCCTGGTAGACGCGGTCACCGAGCCCCGCGGCACCGATGACGGAGGCGATGACGGCCATCGAGAGGGCCATCATGATCGTCTGGTTGAGGCCGAGCAGGAGCTGCTTGCGGGCCAGCGGCAGGCGGGCGGTGAGGAGGCGCTGGGGCGCTGTGGCACCCAGGGACTCGACCGCTTCGAGTACGCCCTTGTCGGCGCCGCGCAGTCCGAGGGCCGTGAGGCGGGCCATCGGCGGGGCGGCGTAGACGACCGTCGCCAGGACGGCCGCCGGGACGCCGATGCCGAAGATCAGGACCACGGGCAGCAGGTACGCGAAGGCCGGGAGCACCTGCATGGTGTCCAGGACCGGGCGCAGGATGCGGAACGTGCGGTCCGAGAGGCCCGCGGCGAGGCCGAGGAGCGCACCGAGGACGACGGAGGCGCCGACGGCGACGGCCATCAGGGCCAGGGTCTGCATGGTCGGCACCCACATGCCGAGGAGCCCGCAGGTGGCGAGGGCGGCGACGGTGCCGGCGGCCAGCTTCACGCCGGCGGCGCGCCAGGCGACGAGGGCTGCCAGGGCGGTGGTGCCGGCCCAGCCGAGGGCGAGCAGAACCAGGTAGACGGCTCGCACCGAGAGGACGACCGCGTTGGAGATGTGGCCGAAGAAGTAGAGGAAGAGGGGGTGGCCGTCGCGGTTGTCGATGATCCAGTCGCTGACCTTGCCGAGGGGTTCGGCGAGGTCCACGGTGAGTGCGGCCGGCCAGGTTCCGCTTGCCCAGCGGGAGTGGGCGAGGGGGATGAGGACGGCGGCGAGGAGGACGAGGGCGGTGAGTTTGAGGAGGGCGGGGCGGCGGGTGAGGCGCTCGCGCCAACTGGACCGGCCGTCCAGGGAATTGGCGTTCGCGGTGGCGGTCACGGCGGTCATGCGGCGACCACCTTGCCCGTGCTGCTGACTGTCTTGCCCGTGCTGCGGACCGTACTGACGTACCTCATCAGGCGGTCACCGCCGACGACGTACCGGCAACCACGTTCAGGAGGCACTCACGGTCGACGATGCCGAGGAGTTTGCCGTCCCGCATGACGCGGGCCTTGGGTTCGCCGGTGCGGGCGAGGGCTTCGATGGCCTCGGAGACGACGGCGTCGGGGGCGACCGCGGGGCCGGATTCGGCGTCGCCCGCCTCGGGGGTGCGCATCGCGGAGGCGACGGTCAGGACCTGCTCGCGGGGGACGTCGCGGACGAAGTCACGGACGTACTCGTCGGCGGGTGAGCCGACGATCTCCTCGGGCGTGCCCAGCTGGACTATCTCGCCGTCGCGCATCAGGGCGATGCGGTCGCCGAGGCGCAGGGCCTCGCTGAGGTCGTGGGTGATGAAGACCATGGTGCGGCCCTCCTCGCGGTGCAGGCGGATGACTTCTTCCTGCATGTCGCGGCGGATGAGCGGGTCCAGCGCGCTGAACGGCTCGTCGAAGAGGAGGACGGAGGGGTCGACGGCGAGTGCGCGGGCCAGGCCGACGCGCTGCTGCTGGCCGCCGGAGAGCTGGCCGGGGCGGCGGTCCTCCAGTCCGTCGAGGCCGACCTTGGCGACGACCTCGGCGGCCTTCGCACGGCGTTCGGCCTTGCCCATGCCCTGGACTTCGAGGCCGTACGCCACGTTGTCGAGAACGCTGCGGTGCGGCAGCAGGCCGAAGTGCTGGAAGACCATCGCGGCGCGGTGGCGGCGCAGTTCACGCAGCCGGGACTTGTCCATGGCGAGGACGTCCTCGCCGTCGATGGCGAGGCTGCCGGAGGTCGGCTCGATCAGCCGGGTCAGGCAGCGGACCAGGGTGGACTTGCCGGAGCCGGAGAGGCCCATCACGACGAAGACCTCGCCCTTGCGGACGTCGAAGGACACATCGCGGACGGCGGCCGTGCAGCCGGTGCGCGCACGGAGTTCGGGGACGGAGAGCGCGGTGAGCTCCGGGTCACCGGGGATCTTCTCGGCCTTGGGGCCGAAGACCTTCCAGAGGTTCTTGACGGAGAACACCGGCGGGGTGGACGAGGCGGAGGAGGGCTTGCTCGCCTCGGCCTCGGTCTTCACATCGGTCGTCGTACTCATTACGCGGCACCTCCGGAAATGGTCGGTTGCTGCTGCGTCAGCAGCTCTGCGCACTTCTCGCCGACCATGAGGACGCCGATCATCGGGTTCACGGCGGTCATGGTCGGGAACACGGAGGCGTCCGCGATGCGGATGCCGTCCAGGCCCTTGATCTTCAAGTCGGGGGTGACGACCGCGAGCCGGTCGTCGGCGGCGCCCATCCGGCAGGTCCCGGCCGGGTGGTACACGGTGTGGGCGACCTTGCGGGCGTACTCGCTGATGTCCTCGTCCGAGGTCACCTCGGGGCCCGGGCAGACCTCGCGCTTGAGCCAGCCGGCCAGCGGCTCGGACTTGGCTATCTCGCGGGCGATCTTGATGCCGTCGACCAGGGTGCGGCCGTCGTAGTCGTCCTCGTCGGTGAAGTACCGGAAGTCGAGGGCGGGCTTCACGGCCGGGTCGGCGCTGGTGAGGAAGAGGCGGCCGCGGCTGCGGGGCTTGGGGATGTTGGGGGTCATCGACACGCCGTGCGCGGGGCGTTCGTAGCCGAGGCGCTCGGGGTTGTCGGTGAACGGGATTTGGTAGAAGTGGAACATCAGGTCGGGGCCCGCGTGCTCCGGGTCCCGTTTCACGAAGAGGCCCGCGTCGGAGTCCATCGCCGAGTTCTCGGGGATCGGCCCGTGGGTCTCCCAGACGATGACCGACTCGGGGTGGTCGAGGAGGTTCTCGCCGACGCCGGGGAGGTCGACGGCGACGGGTATACCGAGGGCTTCGAGGTCGGCGGCCGGGCCTATGCCGGAATGCATGAGCAGGCGCGGGGTGTCCACGGCGCCGGCGCAGACGAGCACCTCGCGGGTGGCGCGGACGAGGACTTCCTGGCCGTCCTTGGTGCGGACGTGGACGCCGCGGGCACGGGTGCCGGTACCGGTACCGGCTCCTCCCTCTTCCAGCTCCAGCTTGTGTGCCCAGGTCTCCAGCATGATGTGGAGGTTGGGGCGGTCCAGGAACGGGTGGAGGTACGCCACCGACGCGGACGAACGCTTGTTGTTCTCCGGGTGGTAGGCCAGGTCGAAGAAGCCGACACCGTCCTCGAAGGGCTTGCGGTTGAAGCCCTCCACGCGCGGGACGTCGAGGGTCGCGAGGGCGGCGTCCACGAAGTCGCGGGCGATGGCGTTGCGGTCCTTCTCGTCGACCGGGACGACGTTGTTGCGGAGCTTGGAGAAGTACGGGTCCATGGCCGACGCGCCCCAGCCCGTGGCGCCGTTGGCCTCCCACTCGTCCCAGTCGGACGGCAGGGGCTTGAAGGCGATCAGGGTGTTGTGCGAGGAGCAGCCGCCGAGTACGCGGGCGCGGCTGTGGCGGATGTGGGAGTTGCCGCGGGGCTGCTCGGTGGTGGGGTAGTCGTAGTCGAGCTCGCCGCCGAGGAGGCCCATCCAGCGGCGCAGGGTGAGGACTTCGGGGCGGTCGATGTCCGAGGGCCCGCCCTCGATGACGGCCACCTTGACGGTGGGGTCCTCGGTGAGGCGCGAGGCGATGACGGATCCGGCGGTGCCACCGCCGACGACTACGTAGTCGTACTCGTGAACGTGCTCGTGGACGTGCTCGCCTACGCGGTCGTGTACGTGGTCGGACATGGATGCTGCTCCTGTTCGTGTACTTGGAAGGTGCTGCGCGTAATGGGGTTGTGGGGGGGGCGGTGGCGGTGAGGGTGCGACTCCGTCGGGGGGCCGCCCCCTTGCCCGCCCGTCCCGCCCCGGGGGGCGGCCCCGCCGCCCAAGGGAGCGACGGCACAGCGGGAGGGGCGGCCGGAGGCCGCATTCAGGGGCGCGGGGAACTGCGCGAGCAACCACGACGCTCCCGCACCACCCCACCCCGCCCCAGCGGGCCCGCCCCCCGGGGGCCCGGGGGCAACGCCCCCGGTTTCGGGAAGGGGCGGGGTGGGGAATGGCCCCGCGCAGCGGCACCACACCCAAGTCCGGCACCACCCCGAGCACCACGCCCAAGTCCGGCACCACCCCGGGCCGGCCGCCCAGGGCCAGGGCCCATTACCCCGCGAACCACCGCACCGCCCGCGGCGCCAAGTTCTCGTAGACGTGCTTCGACTCGCGGTACTCCGCCAGCCCTGCCGGCCCGAGCTCCCGGCCGATGCCGGACTTCCCGAAGCCGCCCCATTCCGCCTGCGGAAGGTAGGGGTGGAAGTCGTTGATCCACACCGTCCCGTGCCGCAGCCTGGCCGCGACCCTCCGTGCCCGACCCGTGTCCGCGGACCAGACACCCCCCGCCAGGCCGTACTCGGTGTCATTGGCGAGGGCGATCGCCTCCGCCTCCGTCGTGAAGGTCTCCACGGTGAGGATCGGCCCGAACGTCTCCTCCCGGACGACCCGCATCTCACGGTGGCAGCCGTCCAGCACCGTCGGGCGGTAGAAGTAGCCCTCGTAGCCCGGCCCTTCGGGACGCGTGCCGCCCGCCCGCAGCACCGCCCCCTCCTCCAGCGCGGCGGCGACGTAGTACTCCGTCTTCTCCAACTGCTGCGCGGAGACCAGCGGTCCGCACTCGACACCCTTCCCGGTGCCCCGCCCGATCCGTATCTTCTCGGCCCGGCGCGCGAGTTCGGCCACGAAGCGTTCGCGGACCGACTCCTCCACGATCAGGCGCGAGCCTGCCGAGCAGACCTGCCCGCTGTGGATGAAGGCCGCGTTCAGCGCCTGGTCGACGGCGGTGTCGAAGCCCTCCTCGGTGGCGCAGGCGTCGGCGAACACCACATTGGGGTTCTTGCCGCCCAGCTCCAGGGCCACCTTCTTGACCGTCTCGGCGGCCGCCTGCATCACCTTCGTACCGCTGAGCAGGCCACCCGTGAAGGAGACCAGGTCGACGTCGGGGTGCTCGGACATCCGGGCGCCGACGGAGGCCCCGGGTCCGGTGACAACGTTGGCGACCCCCTCGGGCAGCCCCGCCTCGACCAGCAGCGCGATCAGCGCGACCGTGGTCATCGGCGTGATCTCACTCGGCTTGACCACGAAGGTGTTGCCCGCCGCGAGGGCCGGTGCGATCTTCCAACTCGCTTGCAGCAGCGGGTAGTTCCACGGCGTGATGAGCGCGCAGACACCCACCGGCTCGTGCACCACGATGGAGTGGATCTCCGGCGAACCGGCGTCCACCACCCGGCCGCCACTCTCGTTCATGACGAGGTCCGCGAAGTAGCGGAAGGCGTCGGTGACGCAGTCGATGTCGACGCGCCCCTCCTCCACCGTCTTGCCGGCGTCCTGCGCCTCCAGGCGGCCGAGGTCCTCGCGGTCACGCTGGAGGAGGTCGGCCACCCGGCGCAGCAGGGCGGCCCGCTCCGCGGTGGGGGTCTGCGGCCAGGCGCCCTGCCCGCCGTCGAACGCCCGGTGCGCGGCGGCCACGGCTGCGTCGACGTCTTCGGCCCCACCCTCGGACACCACGGCGAACGGCTTGGCGTCCGCCGGGTCGAGGATGTCGCGCGTGGCGCCGGAGATGGCTGCCTGCCACACCCCGCCCACATGGATGGTCTTTTCAGCCGACACGTCGTTTTTGCCTTCCGTTACCGATTTGTTCCCTGCCAGCGGAACTGGCGGCAGGACCCCTCCCCCGGGGCTCGGAAAGCATGCCGATTACGTCACCGAAAGTGCCATGAGTCACTTACAGCAAGGACATAAGGCCTGATCGGGGCCGATATGAACCCAGAGCCCATCCAGAGCCCGTCCAGACCCTGATCAGAGCCCGATCAGAGCCCGATCAGAGTTCGTCCAGAGCCTGTGTCCCGGCGCAGGGCCTCAGCGCGGGGTAACGGCCGCCGCTTCCTTGGTGAGGGCCACCGCCTGGACCAGGCTCAGTCCGGGCTCGGCCTTGCGGAGCGCCCTGACGGCGACGACCGAATCGGCCTTGACCTCGGTCCCGGCCGCTTCGATACGTTCCCGGGCCCAGTGGCCGCGAAGCTCGGCGGGGGCAGGGGCGGGGGCGGCCTCGACCAGCGCCACGGCCCGCTCCAGACCGGGACGCTCGGCGTCGTCGGCGGTGGCGAGGGCGGTGCGGAGGACGTCGAGGAGCTCGGGCCGGTCGCTCAGCGCGACGAGAAGGGTTTCGGGCCGGCTGCGGAAGATGCTTGCCATGGGGGGCTCCCGGGTGTGGGCGGCAAAGGCTGCTGCGTACGGCCCCCAGCCTGCCAGGGGGCACCCCCGCACCGCCCGGGACTTGATCAATTTCTGAGGTACGGGGAAGAGGTACGGGGGCAGGGGCGGCGCATCAGCTGCCCCTGCCCCCGTACCTCCGCCGGTCAGGACGTCCCGTCCCCCGGCGGCGCGAAGTGATCCAGCGCCGTGAGCAGCCGGTCGCGCTGGGCCGGCCACTCCTCGGCCGGGCCGCCGCCCAGGAACGCGTAGTGCCTGCCGTCCGAGGCGAGGAACACCCGCTCGACCATCCGCATCAGCCGCCCCAGTTCCTTGTGGCGGAACTCGTACACCAGCTCCGCGCTCTCGGAGAGCCGCTCCCCGGGCAGGGAGGTCAGCGAGACCTGCCGGAAGCCCTGCTTGCCCCGGTTGTCGAACACGGTCCGCTCCAGCGCCTGCCGGGAGGTGTACTCGGTCTCCCCGATCGGCCACACCTGGACGAGGTGCAGGTCGAGGGGTTCCCCGGGCGGGCGGAAGTACGTCACCGTGGGCTTCTCCTCCTCCCCGCGCCACCCGTCCGGCACGGCGAGAGCCATCCCGGAAGAGGTCTGGGCCAGGGCGAACCCGGACGGCGGCGAACCGGCGGGAGCGGGCGAGGAACCCCCTTCCGTGCCGGTGTCCGTGTCCGTCGGTACGTCTGTCGGTACGTCCGTCGGTACGTCCGTCGGCGCGTCCGTGGGGACGCCGGACACCCCGTCCGTCGACGTCTGCGTCGGTACGCCGGTGGAGGTACCCGGCACCCCCGGCAACGGAATCACCGCAGGCGAACTCGCCGCCGTGGAAGGCGACTTGCCCACACCCTCGTGCAGGAACCAGGCCGTACCCCCGCCCACCAGCAGCGCCCCGACCACCACCCCGACCCCGACCGGCGTCACCCGGGCCAGCACTCCCCCGCGCCCCGGCTCGGACCGCGAAGCCCTGTCAGGCCCGACCGGACCACCCGGCCCCACCGGACCCGTCGGCGCCACCGGCACAGTCGGCGCCCCCGGGTGGACGGGCCCGCCCGTCACCGTCGGCATCGGAGGCGGAAGCGGAGGCAGGGGCGACCGGTCGCCGGAGGGCTCGTGGAACGAGTCGGCATAGGGACCGGGATACGGATTCGCATAGGGATCCGCGTACGGATACACAGCGGGGTACGGGTCCACGGAGGTCTCCCCAGGCCCTCCGGGCACCCCCGGCTCTCCGGGCACTCCCAGATCCGACGGCACCCCCGACCCTCCGGGCACCCCCGACCCTCCGGACTCCGACGGCACCCTCGGCCCTCCCGGCGCTCCGGACTCCGAAGCCGCCCCCGGCCTACCCGGCGCCCCCTGCCCTCCAGGCCCTCCGGACTCCGAAGCCACTCCCGGCACTCCCGACCCTCCCGGCACCCCCGGCACCCCCGGCTCCGGAGGCCCCAACGGCTCCGGGGGCCCCCACGCCTCCCCCTCAGACCCCCGCCCCTCCCCTTCCTCCCGCTCCAGATCCCGCCCCCGCCTCCCCCGAGCCACCTTCCGCGTGTCCCAGCTCTGCGTCTCCTCGTTCCAGAACGAGTCGCCGCCACCCCGTCCGCTCACCTCTCAGCCCCCCAGCAGCCCGCGCACCGTCTCCGCGACCGCCGCCCCCGAGGCGAGCATCGCGGTGACGCCTTCCGCGCCGGTCAGCGCGGCACGCAACCGTTCCAGCCGGGTCGCTCCGGCCTCGCCGACGGCCGCGATCTCCCCCTCGACCTCGACCAGTTCGGCGTCCAGCACCTCCAGCCGCTCCGTGCGCCGCAGCCGCAGCAGATCCGCCCGCAGCTCCGCCACCTCGGCGAGCAGCCTGCGCTGGGTCTCGTCGACCGGCGCCTGCCCCTCGTGGCTCTCGTAACTGACCTCGTTGTGGTCCCCGATCGCGAAGGCACTGCGGTCCACCGACCCGAAGTGCACGCCCGGCCCGGACCCGCCACCACCGGTACCCGGTCCGGTTTTGGCCCCGCCGTCCCGTTCATCCTGCTGCGCCATGTCCGCCGCCTCCCCGTGTTCCTGGTCCGGATCCGCTTCCCGGTCCCGGACCGCCGTTCCCTGCCGGCCGGTGGGTGACCTGGTTGCCGCCGCCGACGGCGAAGGCACTGTCCCGTACCGATCCGATGTTCACTCCGCCGTTGATCACGTTGGTGATCTGCGCGGAGAACTCCTCGGTCTGCCAGCCCGCGTCCCGCAGCGCCGCCGTCACCCCGTCGGCGACCCGGTCCTCGATCGTTTTCAGATACCGGTCGAAATCCATCTCCTGGAACAAGGACGACGTCCATGCGGAACCCAGTTCCCGGACCGACAGGGCGGGCCCGTCCGGCAGTGCGCCCGCCTGCCCGCCGGTCAGCAGCCGCCAACCGGAGTTCATCGCCCCGATCAGCGTGACCAGTGCCCCGCCGATCGAGGTCGGGGTGTGCGCGAGGGCCCAAGCGGCCTTGCCCACCGGGTTGTTGTGCAGATACCGGTGGGCGATCCGGTCCGCCGACTGGAAGTCGCGGCGCACCGGATGCAGTACGTGCGGCGCCACCTCCAGCATCAGCATCCCGCCCTGGGTGTGCACCCGGACGAAGACCGTGACGACGACCTCCTCCTCCCAGGCACCCACCCTGATCCGCAGGAAGTGCCGGCGCGCCTCGCCGCCCTCCTCCACCGACCGGCTGCGATGTCCCTCGAACTGCTCGCGTGCGTACGGCGCCAGGGCCCGCCCCGGAAGTCCGTCGACCGGCAGGAACACACACTCGTCGATCACCAGCTCACGCAGCCGGTCCCGCACCCCGCGGGCCCGCTCCGGCGTTCCCGACGGCACCCGCAGGCCCTCCACCAGGGGCCGGACGCGGCGCAGGATCTGCGCGTTGTCGATGGGTTCGGGGCTGCGGTCGGCCTGCGGCCTCAGTTCCACGGCCAGTGACCACGGCCGGAACGGCACTCCCGCCCCGCAGAACGGGTCGTCCGCCCGGTACATGATCGTCGGGGAGTACTGTTCCGCCGCGATCCGCGCCCGCAGCCGGTTCAGCCGCCGTCCGGTCAACGCCTCGGCCGGATCCGACCGACGGTTGCCGAAACCGGCCGGCCCCGGGGCGAGTTCGCGGATCATCACGCGGGCGAAGAAGCCGCGCTGGAGGGCCACCGTGACCGCGATCGCGGTGAACAGCACCAGCGTCAGCCAGGCCCGCGCGGGCTCACCCGTCAGCGTCGGCGCGGCCAGCCCCTCGGGGAGGAAGAACCACAGCAGGCCGGTCACCACCTCCAGCAGGCCGCCGACCAGCCCGCCCGATCCCCCGTCGCCGAAGCCCAGCAACAGCAGCCCCAGCAGCGTCAGCGCCAGCAGCACCCGCCCGAACCACCGCACCAGGAAGGCGCCGGCGATCCGGGCCCACGGCGGCCGCTCCTGCTTCCCCCGCACCGCCCGGGCGAACGCCAGCAGCAGGCACGGCACCCACAGCGACAGAAAGAGGTTCCTGGTCAGCGGTACCGCCACCACCCACAGCACCAGGAGCCCCAGTGCCCACCCGGTCTCCGCCCGCCGCGCCCGCATGGCGTGCGAGAGGACCCGTGTCGCGTCGAATCCGAATGAGGGGGCGGGCAGCCGTTCCTCGTGGACGTACAACTCGTCGATCACCGTTTCGCGGTACCGGGGGTCGAGGTATGCCCCGGCGCACAGCAGCCGGGTCGCCTCGCTCACCGCGGGATCGACCGGAGCCCTGCCCGCCGGTTCGGCGGGTGCTCCGCTCGGTCTGGGTACGAAGGGCTGGGTCATCGGCGACCACCCTGGCTTCCTGCGCGGCCGCGCCTGAGGAGGAGCCCGAAGGGGTGGACAGCGTAGAGCCGCCGCGTCCCTCCGGTAACCCTTCGCGGAGTGCCCCGGTCCTGCCGGAGTACGGCTGGCTGGCTCACGGGAGCCTCGATTTCTGCGAACTCCCGAACTTATGAGGAGAGTTGTCGCAAACGGTGGCTTACGGGGCGGACAGAGATGAGGACCGACCCCGTGGCCGTCCAGTTCCCGTGCGCGAAAAACGCCCCCGGACGAGTGACCGGGGGCGTTCAACCGTGCGAAGTACGTGCACCAGGCGGAGGGTTACGGGGCGACGCCCGCCACACCCGGGCCGCCCAGCCCGCCCAGCCCGTCCAGCCCGTCCAGCCCGTCCAGCTCATCCAGTTCGTCCGCAGGCGCGTCCTGTGCCAGCAGCGCCGCCGTCCACAGCGGCATCAGCCAGAGCAGTACGAACACACCGGCGAGCAGGGGCGCGACGTACGCCCGGCTGAGCTGCCCGTCCGTGGCGATCGTGGTCAGCTACAGCCCGGCCGCCGCGCCGAGCACCAGCGCGCCGGTCATCTTGTGGGCGGCGCCCCGTGCCCGGTCCCGCTCCATCAACTGGCGTTCGTCCAGGACCCGGGAGCGGAGTTCGAGGATGCCCTGGGTGGCGCCGTTGAGCACCCCGGTGAAGAAGCACCAGGGCAGGAGCACACCGATCAGCGCGAAGGCGGCCCACCTCTGGTCGTGGGCGAACATCAGCACCACCAGCCACACCGCGCCCACAGTGAGGACGGCATGCGCCGCGACCGCCGCCCTGCGCCGCCCGGCGGTGGCGTGCAGGGCCTTTCCCCTGGGGTCGTTCATCAGTGCCTGCATACGGTGCGGCGACTAACCTGCGGGGATGGTGAACAGCAGGGGTGACAGCGTGAGTTGGCGGGCGACCCGCATCTGGGCCGAGAAGCAGCTGGCCACGGGGGAACGCCTGGTGGACGCGGTGCGGCTTCGTGGCGGCTGGAGTTCGGACATGCGCCGGCTGTACGTGGAGGGCCCCGGCGGCCCGCGCTCACTGGTCCTGCGCTCCTTCACCAAGCCGTTCTATCTGCCGCACGCCCAGGCCCTGCTGACCCGGGAGGCGGACATCCTCGGACTGCTCGGCGGCACCGGCGTACCGGTGGCGCGACCGGTGGCACTGGACGCCACGGCCGCACACTGCGACCACCCGTCCCTGCTGATGACCCTGCTGCCGGGCTCGATACGGCTGGCTGACGACACCGAGGCGGACGCCCGAGCCGACCTGCTGGCCCGGCAGCTCGCCGCCATCCACCGCACCCCGGTCACCGACGCCACCCGCCCCCGCGCCTACCAGCCCTGGGCCTCCCCGGACCGGGTGACCGTCCCCGCCCGGACCACCCGCCCGGAGCTCTGGGCACGCTCCATCGACGCCCTGCGCCGGCAGCCCCCGGCCCACCGGGGCCGGTTCCTGCACCGCGACTTCCACCCCGGCAACGTCCTGTTCACCGGCACCGGCCCGGACCTCCGTATCAGCGGAGTCGTCGACTGGGTGGAAACCTCCTGGGGCCCCACCGACCTCGATGTCGCCCACTGCTCCACCGCCCTCGCCCTGCTGCACGGCGCCGACGCGGGCATGCGCTTCGCCGACCGCTACACCGCCGCCGGAGGCACCCTCACCGAGTCCCCCTCCGACCACCTCCACTGGCGCCTGCTGGACGCCCTCGGCTTCGCCCCGGACGCCGAGAAGGTCGCCGTACCGTGGCGCGAGGTCGGCCGCGGCGACCTGACTCCCGAGCTCCTCACTCGTCGCCTGGAGGACTACCTCCAGTCTCTGTGGGACCGGTACTGATCTCGGCCCCCGTGGGGTCGGCCCCGGCTTCGAAGGGTGCCAGCACGGCCGTGAGCGTGGTCCGCTGCCACGGCCACTCGGACGCCGGGCCGACCACGGCGAAGGCGTACCGCTGCCCGTCCCCCGCCGTGAACACCCGCTGGAGCAGGGTGAGCCGCTTGCCGGTGCGGGTGCTGTCGTACGAGTAACGGAGTTCGGCGGCGCCGCGGCCGGTCGGGTGCAGCGCCTCCAGCTCGAAGCCGGGCAGGTTCCGGTGGGTGGCGACCGTGATCCGCAGTGCCCGCGTCACGCTGATGTCCCGCTCGGCAAGTGGCCAGAACTGGAGGAACCTGCTGTACGGGGCGTCCCCCGACCGGTAGTACACGGACGCCCCCTCGGTCCGCCGCCACCCGGCGGGAACGGCCAGGGTGACCTCGGACGCATCGCGCACCACGGCGAAGTCGGCCGGGACGGTGGGGGTGGGCGAGGCGGCCGGTGTGGGGGTCACTACGGGCGTGGGTCTCGGCGGCTGCTGGGACTGTGAGGGCTGCTGGGACTGCTGGGGCTGGGCGAGCCGAGTGGCCGGCGGTGGCGACGTACCCCCGCTCCCACCGTTGACCAGCCACCCGGTACCCACCCCGAGCACCAGCCCGCCCGCCACCATCAGCGCGGCCGTCGGGGTCACCCGGCGGCGGGCGCTGCCCGTACTGAACGGCGAACGAGGGGCGGGGAGTTCACCCCCGCCGGGCCCCGCGGGGCCCTCTTCGTACTCCACCACCGGACCCCCTCCGTAGGAACTCCCGTACGAGCGGGGGGACATCGTAGGTCGGCGAGGGCCGGAGAGTAAGGCGATTCGTCGAGACGCGGGCTCCGGGGGCGAGACACGGGCTCCGCGTACGTCCGGGCATGACACCGCCCCCGGTGGCCGGAGCTGCCGGGGGCGGTGTCGGTGAAGCGACTTGGCTCAGATCAGGCCGAGCTCGCGCACGGCGTCGCGCTCTTCCTTGAGCTCCTGGACCGAGGCGTCGATCCGGGTGCGGGAGAAGTCGTTGATCTCCAGGCCCTGGACGATCTCGTACTTGCCGTCGGTGCAGGTGACCGGGAAGGACGAGATGAGGCCCTCGGGGACGCCGTAGGAACCGTCCGAGGGGATACCCATGGAGGTCCAGTCGCCGGCGGCGGTGCCGTTGACCCAGGTGTGGACGTGGTCGATGGCGGCGTTGGCGGCCGAGGCGGCGGAGGACGCGCCACGGGCCTCGATGATCGCGGCGCCGCGCTTGGCGACGGTCGGGATGAAGGTGTCGGCCAGCCACTGCTCGTCGTTGACGACCTCGGCGGCGTTCTTGCCCGCGACCTCGGCGTGGAAGATGTCCGGGTACTGGGTGGCCGAGTGGTTGCCCCAGATGGTGAGCTTCTTCAGCTCGGAGACCGGGGTGCCGGTCTTCTTCGAGAGCTGCGAGAGCGCGCGGTTGTGGTCCAGGCGGGTCATCGCGGTGAAGCGCTCGGCCGGTACGTCCGGGGCGGCGGCCTGCGCGATGAGCGCGTTGGTGTTGGCCGGGTTGCCGACGACCAGGACGCGGATGTCGTCCGCGGCGTTGTCGTTGATGGCCTTGCCCTGGGGCTTGAAGATGCCGCCGTTGGCCGAGAGCAGGTCGCCGCGCTCCATGCCCTTGGTGCGGGGGCGGGCGCCGACGAGGAGGGCGACGTTGGCGCCGTCGAAGCCGACGTTCGGGTCGTCGGTGATCTCGATGCCCTGGAGCAGCGGGAAGGCGCAGTCGTCGAGCTCCATGGCGGTGCCCTCAGCGGCCTTCAGGCCCTGCGGGATCTCCAGGAGACGCAGCTTGACCGGCACGTCCTGGCCGAGCAGGTGACCGGAGGCGATGCGGAAGAGCAGCGCGTAGCCGATCTGTCCGGCCGCGCCGGTGACGGTGACATTCACGGGAGTGCGGGTCATGGCGATCTCCGTAAGACAAGCGAAGTGGCGGGGGTTCCTGCCCCTGAGTGCGGGATATCTCGATGTGGAGAGACATCCGCCGGTCAGGCTATCGGACCCGGGAGGGGCCCGGCCCCCGGACCCGTGTGGGACCGCGCACACCGGGACGTACGGGCGTCCGGCACGGGGGCGCAGGGGCGTCCAGCACGGGGACGTACGGGCGTCTCGCGTCCGGAAAGCCCGACGGCCGCCCGCGCCAGGGGGGATAGCGCGGACGGCCGTCTCGGGTTGTGCACCCGTGGGGGGATGTGATGCCTCTGCCCCGAGGAGCGGAGGCCATTCCTCCCTTCTTGCAGGTTTTTACTCGGCGACCGTGCAGCCCTTCTTGCCGGTCTTCAGGGTCGCGCAGGCCTTCGCCTCGTCGGCGGTGGCCGCGGCCACCATCGGGGTGTAGGCGTCGGAGGCGGCGTTGACCAGGCCCTTCTGGCCGGCCGCCGAGGTGTCCGAGGAGACGGTCACCTTGTCGCCGTTGGCGGCGCCGGTGATCCGGGCCCAGGCCGCACCGCAGGTCTTGCTGTAGCGGACCTCGATGTTGGTGGTGCCGACCGTGCCCCGGGCGGAGGTGATGGCGTACTGGCCGCCGCAGCCCATCGCTTCGGGGTCCTTGCCCTCGCAGGCGTCACCGCTGCACTTGACGCCCGCGGGGAGCTTGGGTGCGGTGGTCTTGGCCTTCGAGGGCGCCGGGGTGTTGCCCGCCTTCGGCTTGTCGTCACCGCCACCGGTCAGCAGCACCGCGGCGACGATCACCAGGAGTGCGCCGACGACGCCCGCCAGGAACATCGTCAGCTTGCGCCGCTGACGCTGGCGGTCCGGCGCCGAGTTGGGCGGCGGCGGGGTGCTGGAACGAGCGGCCGCGGCACCCGGCGGGCGACCGTAGGTCGGGTCGTCGAGAGCCGGGTTGGCGGACGAGGAGGACGGCTTGGACGAGCTGTTGTAGCTCTGGCCCTGGTGGAAGCCGCGCTCGAAGTCGCTGGCGTAGTCCCGCTCGTGCTCGGGACGGCCGGTGCTCCTGGCGCCCGCACCGACACCCGTGCCCGCACCCGCACCCGCCGCGGGGCGTCCCGCTCCGGAACCGGAGGCGGGGCGCTGCTTGGGCAGGCCGGTGGAGAGATTGGTGGTCATGTCGAACGCGTCGCTGTTCGCCGGGCTCTGCGGCCGGGCGGCGCGCGGCGTCTCGGACGTACGGGAAGAACCCGACGCACCCGATGCCCCCGGGCGGGCGGCACGGTCGGAGACCGCGCCGGGACCGGCCGCGCGCGCGGACGACGACGCGGACGACGGCGGGGCGGCGCTCGACTGCTTGCGGGCGCGCCCGTTCTTCGCCGCCGCGGGCTGGCCGAACTCACCCAGGGCGGCACGCGCCTGGGAGATCCGGATGGCTTCCATGGTCATGTCGTGGCGCATCTCGGAGCGGCTCCAGGCGCGCTCCGCGAGTTCCCACATGGTGGTGAGGTGAACGGGATTGGTCCCGGTCACCTCGGACAGCGCGACGACCGCGCCCTTGGGTGCGAGCAGCCGTCCATTGAGATAGCGATCCCAGGACGTCTTGCTGTACCCGGTGCGGTCCGCGACGGCCGCGACGCTCAAGCCGCTTCGGTCCACGAGCCTGCGCAACTGGTTCGCGAACTCCCTGACCTGCGGGTCGAGTCCCTCCGGCAGCGCTTTCCAACGAGGCATTGCTTCCCCCTTGTCCCCCCGTACGTTCCTGATGTGCCCCGCGCTCTTTCCCCTGCCCCCTGCCCAGGTCCCTACGGACCTGGGGAAAACCTGGCTACCCAGAGAGGGATGCGCGAAGCCAGGATGTCAGTTCCTGGGGTGGGAGCGCACGGGAGCAAATCGGAACTCTGGCGCACCCCATTGCGCGCTCCCGTTCCGATCGCCTGTATCAGTGTCCCATCGTTGCTGTGTGCGGATTGCCGGAGCCCTGGGCTCTCGCCCCGGTAACCCACTATGTCCCAACAAGTCGCCTCTTCCACCTTCTTCGCACAAAACAAGATCATTGCGGTGATCCATTCCGGAACGCCGGACCTCAAGACGTCCCTCAATCCCGAAATGGTTCCCTCCAGTTGTGCTTGTCGATCACTTTTGGATCACCTGTCGAAGCACTCCGGAGCACCCCCCGCCGCAGGCTCCAGACAGACCCGCGCACCGGCGGGATCACGTGGCGCGGTCATCGGCGTGACGACGTAACTTGTGGCATCCCCCACATCAACCGCCTCCGCACGCATCACCTTTCGACCATTTTCGCCCGATTCATTCCCAGCTTCACCCTTGCCGCCGCCCTCTACTTCCGCACCCTCGTCCTCGCCCTCGTCCGCGAGTGCCGGGTACAGCGCGACCTTGTCCCCCACCTTCAGGTTCGAGGCCCGCACCCACATCGACCGGCAGACCTCGCTGTACCTGATCTCCAGCCGCTGCCCGCCCTTCGCGTACCGGTCCACCAGCGAGGTGGCCGCCCCCTGCTGCCCGCACCCCATCCCCCTGGGCATCCGCCCCTCGCACCGCGCACCGAGACAGCCCGCCTCCACACCGGTCGCCCCGGCCGCGCCCGTCGGCCGCCTGGTCGGCTCGCCGCCCTCGACGACCTGCGGGTTTCCCGCCCCAAAGGCGGCCAGCCCGATGAATACGGCCGCCGCACCGGCCAGCGCCCCGACCCCGATCAGGGTGTGCGGCCGCCACCTCCGCCGACGTACGGCATCCGGCGCCTCGGGCTCCCTGGATACCTCCGGCACCTCGGGCACATCGGACACCGGACCGTCACATGGCGGCGCCCCCGCCTCCGGGCTCCCCGACCGCCCGCTCCACGCCGCGTCCGCCAGCTCCCAGAGCGCCAACATCCGAGGGCACGGCGCGCCGGCCACCGCGCACAGCGCCTCCACGGCCTGCCTGGGGACCGGCTTCTTCCCGTTGAGATAGCGCTCCCAGGAGGACTTGCTGTACGGAGTCCGCTCGGCCAGCGCGGCCAGGCTGAGACCGGTACCGGCCTTCAACTCCCGCAATTCCTGTGCGAGATGGGCACAGTCACCGCCCATCCCGGTCACGTGTCGAGCGGGTCGCCGGGGCCTTTCGGGGCGCTCGGTCGGCTCTGCCCGCTCTGTCCGCTCGGCCTGCTGGGGCCGCTCGGTCGGCTCGGTCCGCTCCGGGCGCTCGGTCGGCTCGGCCCGCTCCGGGCGCTCGGCCCGCTCGGTACTCATCGGCGCAGCTCCCGCCAGGTGTTCTCCCCGACGATTCCGTCCACGACCAGTTTGTGCCGTCGCTGGAAGGCCTTGACCGCGTCCTCGGCCCTGGTCCCGTAGAGCCCGTCGGCCGTGCCGGGATCCAGCCCGTGGTGACGCAGCAGGCACTGCGCCTCGACCACGTCCCAGCCCTCGGTGTTGGGCATCAGGAGGGCGTCCCGGCTGACGCTGTGTCCGGCGTAGAGACCGCCGTCCTTGCGGCCGGTCCCGCAGGGATAGGTACGGCCTTCCCGGTAGGTGTAGGTGTACGACCCGGGGTCGGCCGCCTCGTCGCGGGCCGCCTCGGCGAGGGCGTACCCGGCGGCGAGGCCGACGAGCAGGGCGAGGGCGAGGACGCTCAGGAGGGGCGGGCCGAGGGGGAGGGTGCGGGTGGACGGGCCGCCGGCGGGCGGCTCCTGCGGCTGGCCGGGTGCCTGCCTCTTCGGCAGGCCGCCCTCCGGTACGCCGCCCTCCGGTACGCCTTCGTCAGGTACGCCCTCCTCCGTCAGGCCGCGTGCTCGCCCCTCCCGCTCGCGGGCCGCGACGTCGTGCAGGACCAGCAGCCGGGTGGGGTCACTGCCGCAGACCCGGGCCAGTTCCCCGACCGCCTCTCTGGGGGCGGGTGTGCGGCCGTTGAGATAACGCTCCCAGGAGGAGCGGCTGCTGGCGGTCCTGGACTCCAGGGCGGCCAGACTGAGGCCACTGTGGTCCTTCAACCGCCTGAGCTGGACGACCAGTTGACGGTCCCGTTCGCCCAGCTGTGACGGCAGTGCCTTCCAACGCGACATGTTCACCCCGTACGCGTTTGTGCTTCTCCGGGCACACCGCGCCCGGACCCCCGAACCGGGGCGAACTCCTACCCCCGGCAGTCCCCACTCAGGATGCGGAGGGCCGCCGGGAGGGTTCCCGGTCACGGCGCACCGAGGCATGTTCCGGACATTCTCCGGGCGCCCCCACCATCCCGCGCATCCCCTCCGGACGTCCTGGGACGAGGTGTCCCCGCAGGTGACGGCGTGGGACGTCCCACCTTGACCCGGGGGCGGCGACCGCTCTGGCGGCGACCGGAAGTGGACCCGCACCGTGGTGGACGTACCGCGAATCGCAGTACGGCAACGGGGAGGAACCACATGCGAGCCCACACCCACAAGCGAGCCGTCGCGCTCACCACGGCGGTCCTGTCGGTCGGCGGTCTGTTCGCCGTCGGCCCGGCGTCCGGCGCCGCGGCCGCACCGGCCCAGGCCCGGACCGTGCAGTCCGCCGGCGCGACTTCGGCGCAGGCCGGGTCCGAGGTCGCCACCACCGGCGTCAACGCCCAGGCCCGCTGCAACTGGCCGCGCGTCTGCTTCTACCGGTACGGCACCCTCAAGGCGGCTTACAAGGACAAGGGATTCCAGTACCTGGGCGCGCGCGGCCGCTCGTCCAACCGGATCGTCAACACCCGCCGCGACGACGGCGCCCGCATCTACGTCCAGCGCTACAACGGCTCCGGGAAGCACTGGGAGTGCGCCAGGCCCGGCAGGAGCTACGGGCTGAAGGCCGGATGGATGCCGTACGCGATCAACATCCGCAACAGCCCGACCTGCCGCTGAGGGCCGCTGACGGCGGCTGACGGCGGCTGACGGCTGATCGCCGGCCGGTAGGCGGTACGTCGATGGCCCGGTCCCCCCTCGGGGGAGGGACCGGGCCATCGTCCAGTGCGGGTGCGACCGTTCCGTACGGACGCGCCTGTCAGCGCACCGTGAAGCGGACCGCCGTCTCCAGGACCGGGATCGTCAGCCAGGGGTCCGGCTGCGTCATCATCGCCAGCATCGTGATGGCCAGACCCAGCACTCCGTACGTCACGATGTCGGTGAACCGGGAGCGGACCGCCAGCATCCCCACCGAGGGCAGCACCCAACGCATCGCTCCCCCGGTGAGCATGGCGACGCCGATCAGCACGGTACCGAGGCGGAACCCCATGTCGAACGCGTCGACCGCCACCAGCAGCAGCCCGACGCCGGCCATGCCGAGCACCGTGATCAACGGCCACTGTCTGGCGGGCGCGGGCGCGTCCCCGCCGGCAGCCCGGCCACCGCCCTCGGGCCTGGCGGTGTCCCTGGTGAGCATCGGGAACCGCCGGGACGACTTCACCGGACCGTCGGGACCGGGAGCACTGACGGCACCTTTGGCGGCGGGCTCGGGGTCCGCTTCGGGGGCGGCGGGCTCGGGATCCGCCTTGGGGGCGGGCTCGGGATCCGCTTCGGGTTCACTGTGGGACGAGGGCTCACCGTCGGACGAGGGCGCGACCTCCGCAGCCCCCGGACCGGCAGCCTCCGCAACGGACTTGGGCTCCGTCACCGCACCGGCCGCGCGCGCGGACTCCACCCCCGGGCCGGAACCATTCCCGGGCGTGGACGCCGGCTCTCCCCCGGTCACCTGCCCCGGAGCGGCCGTCGCCCGGTCCTCGGCTCCCACGGAGCCACCCTCGTTCGCTGCCTTGCCGGCCATCGTCCTCGCTCCTCGTCCGTACGGTGGTGGCTCAGCCCGCGGACGCGGAACCGGCTGCCCGCTCCGCCGCCTCAACGACGTTGACCAGGAGCTGGGCACGGGTCATCGGACCGACGCCACCCGGGTTGGGGGCGACCCAGCCCGCGACCTCCGCGACGCCCGGGTGGACATCGCCGACGATCTTTCCGTTCTCGTCGCGGCTGACGCCGACGTCCAGAACGGCCGCGCCCGGCTTGACGTCCTCGGGCTTGATCAGGTGCGGCACACCCGCGGCGGCCACGATGATGTCGGCCTGGCGCAGGTGGGAGGAGAGGTCCCGGGTGCCGGTGTGGCACTGGGTGACCGTGGCGTTCTCGGACTTGCGGGTGAGGACCAGCGGCATCGGGCGGCCGATGGTGATGCCGCGCCCGACGACGACCACATGGGCGCCGGCGATCTCGACACCGTGGTGACGGAGCAGCTGGACGATGCCGTACGGGGTGCAGGGCAGCGGACCGGGCTCACCGATGACGAGCCGGCCCAGGCTCATCGGGTGCAGGCCGTCGGCGTCCTTGGCCGGGTCCATCAGTTCCAGGACGCGGTTGGTGTCGATGCCCTTGGGGAGCGGGAGTTGAACGATGTAGCCGGTGCACGCGGGGTCCTCGTTGAGTTCCCGTACCACCGCCTCGATCTCCTCCTGGGTTGCGGTGCTGGGCAGTTCGCGCTGGATGGAGGCGATGCCCACCTGGGCACAGTCGCGGTGCTTGCCCGCGACGTACCACTTGCTGCCCGGGTCGTCACCGACCAGCAGGGTTCCAAGCCCGGGAACGATTCCCCGGCTGATCAGGGCCGCGACGCGGCCGTTGAGTTCGGACTTGATCGCGGCTGCGGTGGCCTTGCCGTCGAGAATCTGGGCGGTCATGGACCCATCTTCGCGGAAGACCGGGCCAGGGTTCCAATTCGGCCCCGCCCCTGTGCCGTCCGTCATGTCACCAGCTGGAATCAAACGTTGCACTTACACAACACATAGAACATTCGGCTGGACAAAAAGCCGACCGTAATACAACGATGTGGCGCGCAGTTACGCGGCAGCACAGGGGGGAACACCGCTCGATCCACGTACTTCCTCCGCTTGGCCCGCACCGTCCCCAAAGCACCACCAACGGAGGAATCGCACGTGAGCTTCGGCGACCCCAACAACCCTTACGGCCAGCCCCAGCAGCCCCAGGGCCAGCAGCCCGGTTACGGCTACCCCCAGCAGCAGCCCGGATACGGCTACCCGCAGCAGGCCCCGCAGGGCGGGCCGATGTACGGCGGCGGCTTCACCCCGATGGAGATGCCGAGCGGGGTGAAGGCGGCCCGCGTGATGCTCTTCATCCTGGGCGGTCTCCAGGCCATCGGTGGCGTCATCATGATGGCCGCCAGCGCCTGGTTCAGCGAGCTGATGGCGGACTCCGGCAACACCCAGGGCCTCAACAGCGAAGACATCGACACCGTCAGCGGCGTCGGCGCGGGCATCATGATCTTCTTCGGTGTGATCATGATCGGCGTGGCGCTGTGGGCCATCCTCACCGCCGCCAAGTTCGGCACCGGCCGCGGTGGCATCCGTGTCTCGGCGATCATCTACGCCTCGATCCTCACGCTGCTCAGCGTATTCAGCCTGCTGACGATGAACATCTTCGCGCTGATCAGCCTGGCGCTGGGCATCATGATCATCGTCTTCTGCGCCAACACGGCCGGCGGCCAGTGGTTCAACCGCCCGCGCGGCTGACCGCAGAGCCGAGCTGACACAGCACGGACACCCCTCCGGTCCCGTACCGGAAACCGGGCCGCCACTTCCTCGCTCGTCGCGAGGAGTTGGCGGCCTTTTGTCCGCCGCCGCGCTGCTGAGTCGCTGAGCCCGCGGAGAGCAGGACTGACAGATAACAGCTGACAGATTTCAATATCCGTCAGCTGTTATCTGTCATCTGATATCTGACATCCGTCAACTCATACCCGTCAGCGGATATCCGTCAACTGACAGCTGACAGCTCTCAGTTGTCAGCTGTCAGCTGTCAGCTGTCAGCTGTCAGTGGAAGAAGTGACGCGTGCCCGTGAAGTACATCGTCACGCCGGCCTTCTTCGCCGCCTCGACGACCAACTCGTCGCGGACCGAACCACCCGGCTGGACCACGGCCTTGATGCCCGCGTTCAGCAGGATCTCCAGGCCGTCCGGGAACGGGAAGAACGCGTCGGACGCGGCGTACGAGCCGCGCGCCCGCTCCTCGCCCGCCCTCTCGACGGCCAGCTTGGCGGAGTCGACGCGGTTGACCTGGCCCATGCCGACGCCGACGGACGCGCCGCCCTTGGCGAGCAGGATGGCGTTGGACTTGACGGCACGGGAGGCCTTCCAGGCGAAGGAGAGCTCGTTCAGCTCGTCCGCCGAGAGGGCTTCGCCGGTGGCCAGCGTCCAGTTGGCCGGGTTGTCGCCGTCGGCCTGGAGGCGGTCGGTGACCTGGAGGAGGGCGCCGCCGTCGATCGGCTTCACCTCGACGGTGTCCGAGGGGGCGCCGTCGCAGCGCAGTACCCGGATGTTCTTCTTGCGGGCCAGGACCTCGACGGCCCCGTCCTCGTAACCCGGGGCGACGATCACC
Source organism: Streptomyces sp. NPDC051561 (assembly GCF_044454195.1). Taxonomy (NCBI): domain Bacteria; kingdom Bacillati; phylum Actinomycetota; class Actinomycetes; order Kitasatosporales; family Streptomycetaceae; genus Streptomyces; species Streptomyces sp. NPDC051561. The sequence continues at coordinate 740,244 of NZ_JBITDM010000002.1, forward strand.
TCGGTGAAGATCTCCGCGACCTGCTCGGCCATGGCGACCGACACCGGGCGGTTGACGGCGATCACGCCGCCGAACGCCGAGAGCGGGTCGCAGGCGTGCGCCTTGCGGTGCGCCTCGGCGACGTCGTCACCGATCGCGATGCCGCACGGGTTGGCGTGCTTGATGATCGCGACGCAGGGCTCGGTGTGGTCGTAGGCGGCGCGGCGGGCGGCGTCGGTGTCGGTGAAGTTGTTGTAGCTCATCTCCTTGCCGTGCAGCTGCTCGGCCTCCGCGAGACCGCCGTTGCCGTTGACGTACAGCGCGGCACCCTGGTGGGGGTTCTCGCCGTAGCGCAGGACGTTGTTGCGGCTGTACGTCCGGCCGATGAAGTCCGGGAAGCCACTGTCGTCGGCGGCGGCGTAGTCGTCGGCGAACCAGGCGGCGACCGCGACGTCGTACGCGGCCGTGTGCTGGAAGGCCTCACCGGCGAGGCGCTTGCGGGCGGTGAGGTCGAAGCCGCCGCCGGAAGCGGCCGCGAGTACATCGGCGTACCGCTCGGGGCTGGTGACCACGGCGACCGACGGGTGGTTCTTGGCGGCGGCGCGGACCATCGAGGGGCCGCCGATGTCGATCTGCTCGACGCACTCGTCGGGGCTCGCGCCCGAGGCGACGGTCTGGGTGAAGGGGTAGAGGTTCACCACGACCAGGTCGAACGGCTTGATCTCCAGCTCGGCGAGCTGCCGCTGGTGGTCCTCCAGGCGCAGGTCGGCGAGGATGCCGGCGTGCACCCGGGGGTGCAGGGTCTTGACCCGGCCGTCCAGGCACTCGGGGAACCCGGTGAGCTCCTCGACCTTGGTGACCGGCACCCCGGCCGCAGCGATCTTCGACGCGGTGGAGCCGGTCGAGACCAGCTCGACGCCCGCCGCGTGGAGGCCCTTGGCGAGCTCCTCCAGACCGGTCTTGTCGTAGACGCTGATCAGCGCGCGACGGATGGGCTTCAGCACCGTGCTCACGGAATTAGTACCTTTCGTCCCTCTATGCGGTAGCCGTGCCGGGCCAGACGCCCCACGACCTCGACGAGCAGCGTGCGCTCGACTTCCTTGATGCGCTCATGGAGAGCGGCTTCGTCGTCCTCACTCCGCACCTCGACCACGCCCTGGGCGATGATCGGGCCGGTGTCGACGCCGTCGTCGACGAAGTGGACCGTGCACCCGGTGACCTTGGCGCCGTACGCGAGTGCGTCGCGGACGCCGTGGGCTCCGGGAAAACTGGGGAGCAGGGCGGGGTGCGTATTGACCGTCCGCCCGCCGAACAGGGCGAGGAACTCCTTGCCCACGATCTTCATGAAGCCCGCCGAGACGACGAGATCCGGGGCGTACGCCGCGATGGTGGCGGCCAGCACCCGGTCCCACTCCTCACGGGTGGCGTGGTCCTTCACCTTGACGACGAAGGTGGGCAGCCCGGCCTTCGCCGCCCTTTCGAGGCCCGCGATGTTGTCCCGGTCCGCGCCGACGGCGACGACCTGGGCGCCGTAACCCTGAGGGTCGGCGGCGATGGCATCGAGCAGCGCTTGGAGGTTCGTACCGGAGCCGGAGACGAGTACGACCAGCCGGGCGCGGGTCCGGGGGTGCTCGTCGGGGGTGTTCTGCATGGTTCCGGGGGTGACGGAGGGGGGCGGGGAGGCCACGGCGGGTCTCTTTCTCGCGGGTGGTGCGGTTTGTATGGTCGTACGAACGAGTCGCACCCTGCGATACGGGGAACCCTACGAAGGCGCCGACCGCTCGCAACGATACCGGCACACCGGGACGCCCCCACGGGACGGGTGCACGCACGGGAGGTAGCGTCAGGGCAGGACTCCGTCCCATTGCCGCCCCGCCCGCGCGCGGGAGTACGGCAACGGAAGCGGAGCCGGCCGACACAAGACCTTCCGCAGTGCGGAGCACAACGCTCCGGGAACTGCCGGAGGGCCCGAGGGGAAGACGTTCACCTGATGACGGACCGACGCCGCCGCATCGCGGCTCTCCGCCGCCCGCTCCTGCTCCCGCCGCTGCCGGCGGCGGACGGCGGACTCCCCGCCGACCGCCCGGGAGCGGGACGGTCGCTCCGGGAAGGACCGTCCTCCTCTTCCTCGTCCTCCTCCTCGTCCCCGCAGGCACCCGAGGGGCAGGCACCCGAGGGCACTCCTCGCGAGGGCACCTCCACGGACGAGACGAACCCGTTCGCGCCGCCGCCCGAGGGCAGGCCGGATCAGCCGTGGCGGCCCCGTAAGCGGGCGCAGGACGGCAACTCCGCCCCGGACTCCCCCGATTCCACCTCCGGATCCTCCTGGGGCGGTCAGTGGAGCAACCGCCAGCCGGGCCGGGCCGACGGCGGCTTCGGCGGTACGGGCGGCAACGGCCCGGGGCGCGGTCAGGGCGGACCCGAGGGCCCCGGCGCCGGTCCCGGTGCCGGGCTGCGCTGGGACCCGACGGATCCGGCGCAGCGGCGGGCCCGCTATGCGCTGCTCGCGGGCATGTGGGCCTTCTTCTTCGCGGTGTTCACCCAGCGGGAGATCGCCATGCTGCTCGGGGCGCTGGCGCTGTACTGGGGCATCAGTGCGCTCCGCGACAAGAAGAAGCCAGAAGACGCTTCGGCCACCGCCGTGAGCCCCGCACCGGCGACGCCCGCCTCCACCAGGCCGCAGACGACGGCCGCGGTGAGCGGGCTGGTGACGGCGGTGCTGGCGCTGGCGATCGTGGCGGCGACGTTCACCGTGCAGATGGTGTATCGGGACTACTACACCTGTGTGGCGGACTCCCTGACCAAGTCGGCCCAGATGTCGTGCAACGACGAGCTGCCGAAGTCCTTGGTACCGGTCTTCGGCGTGAAGGAGTAGCGGGCGCCCCTCAGTTGGGGCGCACGCGGGATTCGCAGAGCGGGCGGGGTTCGCAGAGCGGGCGGGGTTCGCAGAGCGGGCGGGGTTCGCAGAGCGGGCGGGGTTCGCAGAGCGGGCGGGGTTCGCAGAGCGGGCGGGGTCCGCGTTGGGGCGTGGGCCCCGCTACTGATCGGTCGGCCCGGGCCGGGGTGCCTCTTCCTCATCAGGGAGATCGGCCATCAGCCCACCGGACGCCTCCCGCAGCGCGGCCCACCGCACCTCGCGTGCTCCGCTGTCGTGCCATGCGGACTCCGCTTCGACGGGGAACGCGGGGGCGGGCGCGGGAGTGGATGGGGGAGTGGACGCCGTGACATCGGCGGCCGGGGCCGCGACAGGGGGCGGGGGCACAGCTGTGGGCGGGGGCAGGTACGGCGCCGGAGCCGATGCGGGGAACCCGGTGAACTCCCGGGCCGGGGAAGGCACTTCCGTACCACCGCCGAAGCCGAAGACACCGAGCGCGCCCGCGCCCCTGCGGACCACCTGCAACGGCGATCTCTCCCGCACCCGCCACCCCCGCAGCAGCAACGCCACCGGCACCCCCACCACCACCGTCCACACCACGGACCCCAGCCCCGCCTGCCACCACACCGGCCCGAACTCCGCCAGCCGTTCCACGCCGAGCGACCCGCCCGCCGCCGACGCGAGCACCGCCGTCGACACCCCGCAGCCCACCGCCCCCAGGGCCACGGCACCCGCCGTCTGCCGCCGCCCCCACGCCTCTTCGCGTACGGAATAGGCCGGCGCGGCCACTCGTACGGTGAACCAGGCGACTGTCAGCGCGGCGGCCAACGGCACCGCGGCCACCGCCCAGTTGAGAGGTGTGCCGCGCCCGTCCTGCGGGACGGCGGCCAGCAGCGGGAAGTGCGGCAGAGCCGCCGTGCCCGCGCTGCCCAGGGGGGTCGCGGCCGCTCCCGTACCGAGGCCGAAGCCGGTTCCGATGCCGTACGACGCCGCCCAGATCGCGGCGTTGGGCACCAGCAGCAGCGCGAGGAGCAGTACGGCGAAACGCCCCGACCACTCCCCCGCCAGGTCCAGGAACGACTCCTGTGCCAGGTCGATGTGCATGGCCAGCGACACCCCGACGGCCAGCGCACCGCCCCCCATCAGCACGGCAGTCCCGGCCACCGCGGCGCGCGCCGCGGCCGTGAGCCGGGGGTGGGTGAGCGCACGCCGTACGCCCCGGGGCGCCCACCGGGGAAGCGGTGCGTGCGGGCGGCCGAACGCGGTCCACACTCCGGCCGCGGCTGCCAGGCAGACGACCAGCGGGAGTTGCACCGCGGCACTGACGGGCACAGCGGGCAGCGGGCCCCCGGCCGCGTACAGCGCGGCGGCAGCCCCGACGGCCAGATACCCGAGAGTTACGCCGCCGAAGGCCGCCCAGCCCGACGGCACGTTACGGACGACCTCTGCCCCGTCGCCGTCCTCGGCCTCCTCCTCCAGCGCGTCGCGGGCCGCCCGATGGGCCAGCCACAGGGGCAGTGCGGTGCAGAGCAACGGCGTCAGCCCCACAGGCGCGGCGCCACCGTTCAGAGTCTCCGTGCGCACGAGATCGGCGCCGTGCGCGAGCAGCCACAACCCAGCGGCAATATGCAGCGCCGCCCCGGCCCCCGCGTCCGGATACGGCGAACTGATCCACAACACCATCACCACCACAGCAAACCCCCCGAGCCCCAGCCCAGCAGCCAACACCCCCCGCAGCAAACAGACAGCCCAGGCGGATTGACGATTCCGGGTGGCATGGGGGGAGGGGGACGCGGAGGAGGGCGGGGCCGAGATCGAGGGGCCTCCGGGGGCGAGTGGGGCGGAGGGGGCTGCGAACTCGGAGCGGTCGGGCCGCGCGAGGGGCCCGGAGGGGGCGGCGCGCTCGGAGGAGCCGGAGGGGCCCGCGTGCTCGGAGGAGCCGGAGGGGCCCGCGTGCTCGGAGCGCTCGGAGCGCGCGACAGGTTCGGAGGGCTCGGGGGGCCGGGAGTGCTGAGGGTGCTGGGGGTGTGCGAGCGGTTCGGGCGGGCCGGGTGCCGCCGCCACCGCCGAACTGTGCCGCTGCTTCCCCTTCCCGCGCCGGCCCACGCCCTCGTGCGCCCCCTCGCCCCCGTACACGTCCTCGCTCCCGTACACGTCCTCGCCCCCGCGCGCGTCGTCGCCCCCGTGCTGCTGGGGGCCCTGGGGGTCGTACTCGTGCCGGTGCTCGTGCGCGTGCGGGTGCTGCTGGCCCTGCCGCTCGACCGCTGGGTTCGGATTCACGCGGCCATGCTGCCCACGACACGCGCCATCTTCGCGTAACGGGCGAATGGCCGACGTGTCGCCCAATATACGTTTATGTACTTTTTCGCCCGGCGCAGCACTACGGGGATCGCGGGGGTCACCGGGACCGCGGGAATCACGGGGGTACTGCCATGAGCCCGAGCTACCAGGACTCCTCCCTCACCACCACCCCACCCGCCACCGGCACACCGGTACCGCTGCCGCCCCCGAAGGAACGCCGCAGACTGCGCGAGGCGAAGACGCTCTCCCAGGCCCAGGTCGCGGCGATCGTCGGCGTCACCCGCGAAACGGTCCGCTCCTGGGAGAACGGCCGCACCAGCCCACGCGGCCGCAAGCGCGAAACATACGCCCGCCTCCTGGTCGGCATCGCCGAAGAGCTCCGCACCACGGGCACGGCCACTCCGGTCCGCACCCCGACACGCCCCACGAACAACCCCTCACCTCACGAAGCACCCACCCAGGGCGCCCCGGCCCCCCCGGCGAAGAACCGGACTCGCAACACGAGCGACTCCCCCGCCCCGTCCAGCACCACACCCAGCCCGTCAAGCCCGGCCCGCGGCACAGCCACCCCCGACGACTCGGCCCACAGCACGGCAGCCCCAGCCCGTTCGGCACGCGGCGCGAAGAAACGGGCCCGTGCCGCGAAGCACCCGGCCGCCCCCGGCCGCACCTCGCAAGACGCAGCCGCCCCGGCCGCCCCTGCGCGGGCCACGACCGACCCGGCGGACCTCTCCCTCGCGGTGAAAAGCGCGGTCGGCCCAACGGTCCCGGCAAGCCAGGCAACTCCGGTAACTCCCGTAACTCCCGTAACTCCGTCAAGCCTGGCTCCGACTGCCCCGAATCCACCGGCGGCACCGGTGGCACCGGCGGCACCGGCAACCTTGGCCACTCCGCCTACCCCAGCCGCCCCGGAAACGTCCGTAGCAACTCCCACCCCAACCACCCCGGCCGCACCCCCCGTCGCCCTCGACGCCCCCGCCGCCTCGGCAGACCCGTCGGACCCGGCCGCCCCAGCCAACCCCGACGACACCCTCACCGACCCCGCCGCCCCCGCCCACGCCTTCGACCAGCTGTACGCCCACACCGCCCCCTCCCTCCTCCGCCAGGCCTACCTCCTCACCGGCCGCCACCGCCTCTCCCACGAGTCGGTCCAGCACGCCTTCGACCTGGCCTGGCAGCGTTGGCCGGAAGTCGCGACTGATCGCGACCCAGCCGGCTGGGTACGCGCGGCGGCGTACGAGTACGCGATGTCCCCCTGGCACCGCCTCCGCCGCAGCCACCGCCGCATCGACCCCCCGACCGCACCGCACCCACCCGGCAAGGACGGCGAAGCCGAAAGCAACACCGGGACCCAGCCGGCGTCCGACCCCACCCCCACCCCTGGCCCCGGCGAACTCGCCCTCCTCAACGCCCTCCTGGAACTCCCGCCCCCGTACCGCCGCACCCTCGTCCTCTATGACGGACTCGGTCTCGACCTCCCCGAGACCGCCGCCGAGACCGAGGCCACCACCCCGGCCACCGCCAACCGCCTCGAACACGCCCGTACCGTCATCGCCCGCGAGCTGCCGGAACTGGCCGAGGCACGTACCCCCGCAGAGCAGTCCACCCTTGTGCAGGAACGTCTCAGCAACCTCGCCAGGGCACAGCGCACGGACGACCTCCCACCCGGCGAGAGAGTCCGCATCAGGAGCGAGCGCCGAACCCGCTTCTGGACCAGGGCGGCCATCGCGTTCACCACGCTGATCGTCGGCGCGACCGCGTTCACGCTGGCCACGGCCCCCACCGAGTACCAGTCCGCGCGCCCGCCCGGCGAACCCGTCGGCGGCCTCCCCGCGCTCAGCGGTCCGCAACGGCTGTCGACGTACGACAAGCAACTCCGCGCCAAGCTCCGCGCCGAACCCTCCAACGGTCCGGAACGGCTGCTTCCACAGCCCCGCTGAGCCGAGCCTCCCGCGCAACCAGGCACCGCGCACAACCAGCCACCGACCGCAACGCGGAAGGCCCGCACCCCGGCAAAGGGGTGCGGGCCTTCCGCGTACAACGAGCAGGTACTACAGGTGCTACAGGCCGAAGCCGCAGTGCCGCGAACCTCAGCCCGCGAGGATCGCGCGCGCCAGCTTCGCCGTCTCGGTCGGCGTCTTGCCGACCTTGACGCCGGCGGCCTCAAGGGCCTCCTTCTTCGCCTGGGCGGTGCCCGACGAACCGGAGACGATCGCGCCGGCGTGACCCATCGTCTTGCCCTCGGGGGCGGTGAAGCCCGCGACGTAGCCGACGACCGGCTTGGTCACGTTCTTCGCGATGTAGTCGGCCGCACGCTCCTCGGCGTCGCCACCGATCTCGCCGATCATGACGATCAGGTCGGTCTCGGGGTCGGCCTCGAACGCGGCGAGCGCGTCGATGTGCGTCGTACCGATGACCGGGTCGCCACCGATGCCGACGGCGGACGAGAAGCCGAGGTCACGGAGCTCGTACATCATCTGGTACGTCAGCGTGCCGGACTTCGAGACCAGGCCGATGCGGCCCGGCTTCGTGATGTCGCCCGGGATGATGCCGGCGTTGGACTGGCCCGGGGTGATGAGACCGGGGCAGTTCGGGCCGATGATGCGGGTCTTGTTGCCCTTGGCCGAGGCGTACGCCCAGAAGGCGGCGGAGTCGTGCACCGCGATGCCCTCGGTGATGACGACAGCGAGGGGGATCTCGGCGTCGATCGCCTCGACGACGGCGGCCTTGGAGAACGCCGGCGGCACGAAGAGCACGGACACGTCGGCGCCCGTCTTCTCCATGGCCTCGGCCACGGAGCCGAAGACCGGGACCTCGGTGCCGTCGAAGTCGACGGTCGTGCCGGCCTTGCGCGGGTTGACGCCACCGACGATGTTGGTGCCGTCGGCCAGCATGAGCTTGGTGTGCTTCATGCCCGTGGCACCGGTCATGCCCTGGACGATGACCTTGCTGTCCTTGGTGAGGAAGATAGCCATGGTGTTTGGATTCCCTCTTCCTTACTTCGCAGCTGCGGCGAGCTCGGCGGCCTTGTCGGCCGCACCGTCCATGGTGTCCACGCGCTGGACCAGCGGGTGGTTGGCGTCGGAGAGGATCTTGCGACCCAGCTCCGCGTTGTTGCCGTCGAGACGGACAACGAGGGGCTTGGTGACTTCCTCGCCCTTCGACTTCAGCAGCTCCAGAGCCTGGACGATGCCGTTGGCGACCTCGTCACAAGCGGTGATGCCACCGAAGACGTTGACGAACACGGACTTGACGTCCGGGTCGCCGAGGATGATCTCCAGGCCGTTCGCCATGACCTCTGCGGAGGCGCCGCCACCGATGTCGAGGAAGTTGGCGGGCTTCACGTTGCCGTGGTTCTCACCGGCGTACGCGACGACGTCCAGGGTCGACATGACCAGGCCGGCGCCGTTGCCGATGATGCCGACCTCGCCGTCCAGCTTGACGTAGTTGAGGTTCTTGGCCTTGGCAGCGGCTTCGAGCGGGTTGGCCGCTGCCTTGTCCTCAAGCGCCTCGTGGTCGGCCTGGCGGAAGTCGGCGTTCTCGTCGAGCGAGACCTTGCCGTCGAGGGCCAGAATGCGGCCGTCCTTGGTCTTCACCAGCGGGTTGACCTCGACGAGGAGGGCGTCCTCGGCGACGAAGGTGTCCCACAGGGTCACCATGGCCTCGGCGACACCCTCGGCCACGTCGGCCGGGAACTTCGCCAGGGCGACGATCTCGCGCGCCTTGACGATGTCCACGCCGTCCACGGCGTTGACCGGGACCTTCGCGAGGGCCTCGGGGGTCTTCTCCGCGACCTCCTCGATGTCCATGCCGCCCTGCACCGAGGCCATGGCCAGGAAGGTGCGGTTGGTGCGGTCGAGGAGGTACGAGACGTAGTACTCCGCCTCGATCTCGGGCGACAGCTCGGCGATCATCACCTTGTTGACCGTGTGGCCCTTGATGTCCATGCCGAGGATGTCCGTCGCGCGAGCGACGGCCTCGTCGGGGGTGGCGGCGAGCTTCACGCCACCGGCCTTGCCACGGCCGCCGACCTTCACCTGAGCCTTGACGACGGACTTGCCGCCCATCTCCTCAGTGGCCTTGCGCGCCGCCTCAGGCGTGTCAATGACTTCACCGGCCAGCACCGGTACACCGTGCTTGGCGAAGAGGTCCCTCGCCTGGTACTCGAACAGGTCCACGCGCGTCCGTCCCTTTTCTACTGATCGCGGTTCGTTGCGTTGAATGCGATGGGCGTGCCGCGAAGGCAACGTGACGGCGCTGTCACAGAGGGAGGCGTACACGGTGTCGGTACGCGGCATGTCCGTCTCGCAGGTTATCCCCGAGGGACGTAGGTCCCTAAATCGCAGGTCACACCTGCGCGGTGATACCTGTCACAGAGTGCCACTCGCAGCCATGATCCATGTCACGCAGTGTCGGGCACCGGTATCGGACGTTTCTCTATCGCCGCCGCCATGACCTCGGGAAACAGGTCCGGGGTGCAGGCGAAGGCCGGCGCCCCGAGCTCGGCCAGAGCGGCCGCGTGCTCACGGTCGTAGGCGGGCGCGCCCTCGTCGGAGAGTGCGAGCAGTGCGACGAACTGCACACCCGACGCCTTCATCGCGGCCACCCGCTTCAGCATCTCGTGACGTATCCCGCCCTCGTACAAGTCGCTGATGAGTACGACGACGGTGTCGGCGGGGCGGGTGATCTTCGACTGGCAGTAGGCCAGCGCCCGGTTGATGTCGGTCCCGCCGCCGAGCTGGGTACCGAAGAGCACGTCGACCGGGTCGTCCAGCTGGTCGGTGAGGTCGACGACGGCGGTGTCGAAGACGACCAGCCGGGTGTCGATGGCACGCATGGAGGCGAGCACTGCCCCGAAGACGGAGGCGTAGACGACGGAGGCGGCCATCGATCCGGACTGGTCGATGCAGAGCACGACCTCCTTCTTGACGGACTGCGACGCCCGCCCGTACCCGATGAGCCGCTCGGGGACGACGGTGCCGGCCCCGCTGTCGCCCGGAATCTCCAGGTAGTTCTTGAGGTTGGCGCGAATCGTGCGGTCCCAGTCGATGTCCCGGTGGCGGGGCCGGTTGATCCGGGCGCTGCGGTCCAGGGCGCCGGTGAGGGTGGCGCGGGTGCGGGTCGCGAGGCGCTGCTCCAGGTCCTCGACCACCTTGCGCACAACGGCCCGCGCGGTCTCCTTGGTCGTCTCGGGCATCGCCTTGTTGAGCGAGAGCAGTGTGCCGACCAGGTGGACGTCGGCCTCCACCGCTTCCAGCATCTCGGGTTCGAGGAGCATCGCGGACAGGCCCAGCCGCTCGATGGCGTCACGCTGCATGACCTGCACGACGGAACTCGGGAAGTACGTCCTGATGTCACCGAGCCAGCGCGCGACGGACGGTGCGGACGCCCCGAGTCCGGCGGACCGGTCGCCGTTCCTGTTGCCGGTACGTCCGCCACCGCCGGCCCCTTCGTTGCCGTAGAGGGCGGTGAGGGCACCGTCCATCGCGGCGTCCTTGCCTTCGAGCGCGCACCCGGTCCCGTCGGCGGAGTCCCCGCCGAGCACCATCCGCCAACGGCGCAGCCGCTCCTGTCCCGGAGTCCCCGTCGTTCCTGCGCCTGTGTCCGCGCCCGCGCTCGTACCTGTACCGGTGCTCATCGTGCTGCCACCCCCTGGTCGTCGTTCTCGTCCCTCTCGCCCTGGCCGCCGGGTTTTCCGGGTCCTCCGGGCAGCTCGGCACGGCCGAGGATCAGGTCCAGCAGCGGGAGTACGGCGTCCGCCCGCGCCGGATCGAGTGCGGCACCGAACCCGGGCTGCGCCACCTCCGCACCGCCGGCCCCCGCACCGGGACCGTCCCCGGACACCACCGGCCCGCGCCGGACCAGCTCGCCGAGAGTGCGTCGCACACCCGGCTCGTACGCCGAGAACGTCCTTCGCAGCAGCGGCAGTACGTCGGTGAAGGCGTCCGGCGTGACCCCGGTGAGCCAGGCGTCGACCAGCCCGAGGAGCCGCTCATCGTGGATCAGGAGCATGCCGGACCCCGAGGCGCCTCCGACGAACCCCTCGATCCAGGCGGCGGCCTCGGCGGGTTCCGTACCGACCGACAGGGCGAGTCCCATCAGCCGTGCGGCTTCGTCCTCGCCCAGTCGCCCGTCGTCGAGCAGCAGCCGCACCGCCCGCCCCCGGATCACCCCGGCCACGGCATCCCGTCCGGCCAGCCTGCGCAGCACCGCGTCCCAACGGCCGCGCAGGTCGGGCGACCTGTCCGCGTCCTCGGGCCGCCCTCTTCCGTCCAGCAGACCGATCGCGGTGTGCACCGCGTCGACATGGCCCCGCATTTCGGCGGCCCCGTCCGCGTCCAGCCCCGTACAGGCTGGCGGCAGTCCGACGCAGATGCGCTCCGCGAGTCCGGCGGCGACCTCACCGAGCGCCGCCGTACCGGTCCCCCGCACATCGCCGTACCTGAGGGTGCGGGCCAGGGCGGGCAACGCCTGCGCGAGGTGGCCGACGTCGCTGTCCAGCGCCGCCCTGTCGGCGAGCGCCCGCATCACCACCGGGAGTGCGTCGGGCAGTTCGGCCAGCAGGCACTGCTCGGCCAGCGCGGTGATGTCGACCAGCGCGGTGGCCGAGACGGCCTGCGACTGCGCCTTGGCGGTGGCGGCGGCCAGGACGGTCGTCCCCCACACGCCCGCCTCCGCGACCCGCACCGACAGCTCCGGTTCCCAGCGCAGCCGCCACCCCTCCCGGAACGTCCCGGTGCTCCCCCGCGACCTGTCCCGCTCACCCCAGTCGACACCGAGCAGGGCCAGCCGGTGCAGCAGCCGACTGCGGGCGGAGTCGGTGTCCTTGCGCAGGTCGAGGTCCAACTCCCGGTCCTGGGCCTCCGGTTTGAGCCGCAGGGTGCGCTGCTGCCGGGTGAGGTCGCGTTGCAGCGGTACGACGGGGGCGCCGTCCGGGACCTCGCCGAGGACGTCGCCGACGATCAGCCGGTCCCGCACCAGCGAGAGCGGTACATCGGAGCCGTCGCACATGACGGCTCGGATCGCATCCGTGGTCTCGGTGAGCCCGGCGAGCGGCCGGCCCCGCATCACGGCGAGGGACTCGGCGAGCCGTACCGCCTCGATGACGTGCGCGGAGGAAACCGGCCGGCCCTCGTCCCGGAGCAGCCCCGCGACCTTGGTCATCCACCGCACCACGGGCCGGTCTCCCGCGCCGAACAGGTGGGCGTACCAGCCCGGCGAGTCGATCCCGGCCCCGTACCCGCTGCGGCGGGCGAGCCTGCGGTGGGTCCAGGGCACCCAGGTCAGTTCGGCCTTGACCTTGGGGAGTCCTTTGAGCAGGGCGCGGTCCGCGGTGACGGTCGGCGGCTTCCCGGTCAGCGCGGGCACGTGCCACGCCCCGCAGACCACGGCCACCTGATCCCCGAACTCCTTCCTGGCGGACCGTAGTTGGATCCGCATGTACGCCTCCCGCACAGGGTCGCGGCGGTGTCCCCCGTCCCCGTACTCCTGCCGCAACGCCCCCATGGCGTCGGCGACCGCCTCGAAGGGCGCGAACGGATCGCCGCCCGGCTCCCCACGGTGCTCGACCATGTCCTCCCACCACCGCTCGGGGTCGTCGTATCCGGCGGCCTCGGCGAGCACGGCGAGCGGGTCGACGGCGAGCGCCCCGGCGTCCCCCGCCCCGGGGCGGCCCGGCTCCCCGTCTTCCCCGAACCCCTCGCCCTCGGTCCCCTCCTCCTCCCGCAGCGCCAGCGAGTGGGCAGCGGGCAGGTCGACGAAGCGCACCGGCACGCCGTGCGCCAGTGCCCAGCGGATCGCGACCCACTCCGGGGAGAACTCCGCGAGCGGCCAGAACGAAGCCCGTCCCGGGTCGTCCAGCACATGACCGAGCAGAGCCACCGGCGGCCGCATCTGCGGGTCGGCGGCGAGCGGCAGCAGTACGTCGGCCTCCGGCGGTCCTTCGATCAGTACGACGCGGGGGCGCGCGGCGTCGAGCGCGTCGCGCACCGCCCGGGCCGATCCGGGCCCGTGGTGGCGGATCCCCAGCAGCCAAGGCCCTTGCGGTACGGCGCTCCTGGGCGCCTCGGCGGAGTCGATCGCGGCCGGCGCCGGGGTGGTCGTCATACGCCCACCTCGCGGCAGGCGCGGTAGAAGTCCTTCCAGCCGTCGCGCTCGCGGACGACCGTCTCCAGGTACTCCTGCCAGATGACCCGGTCCGCCGCCGGGTCGCGGACCACCGCGCCGAGGATTCCGGCGGCGACGTCCCCGGCGCGCAGCACGCCGTCGCCGAAGTGGGCGGCCAGCGCGAGTCCGCCGGTGACCACGGAGATCGCCTCGGCCGTGGACAGCGTCCCCGAGGGGGACTTGAGCTTGGTACGGCCGTCCTCGGTGACCCCGGAACGCAGTTCGCGGAAGACGGTGACGACGCGGCGGATCTCGTCGACGGCGTCCGCGCCGCCCGGCAGTTCGAGGGAGCGCCCCATCTGGTCGACCCGCCGGGACACGATGTCGACCTCCATCTCCGGCGTCGCGGGCAGCGGCAGCACCACCGTGTTGAACCGGCGGCGCAGGGCGCTGGAGAGGTCGTTGACGCCGCGGTCGCGGTCGTTGGCGGTGGCGATGAGGTTGAAGCCGCTCACCGCCTGGCACTCCTGGCCCAGCTCGGGGATGGGCAGGGTCTTCTCGGACAGGATCGTGATCAGGGAGTCCTGCACGTCCGCCGGAATGCGGGTCAGTTCCTCGACGCGGGCGGTCATGCCCTCGGACATGGCCCGCATGACGGGGCTGGGCACGAGTGCGTCGCGGCTGGGGCCGTGGGCGAGGAGCTGGGCGTAGTTCCACCCGTATCTGATGGCCTCCTCGGGTGTCCCCGCGGTGCCCTGGACGAGCAGGGTGGAGTCGCCACTGACGGCGGCGGCGAGGTGCTCGGAGACCCAGGTCTTGGCGGTGCCGGGAACCCCGAGCAGCAGCAGGGCGCGGTCGGTGGCGAGCGTGGTGACGGCGACCTCGACGACGCGGCGCGGGCCCACGTATTTCGGGGTGATCACCGTGCCGTCGGGGAGTGTGCCGCCGAGCAGATAGGTGGCCACGGCCCACGGCGAGAGCCGCCAACGGGCGGGGCGCGGCCGGTCGTCGGCCGCGGCCAGCGCCTTGAGCTCTCCGGCGAACGCGTCCTCGGCGTGCGGCCGGAGCGCCTCGGGCGCCTCGTCGGCACCGGCCCCCGGTGCTCCGGTCGTGTCGAATGCGGGCGTGGTCATGGAATCCCCCTCCAGATTTCCCGGATGTGGTTTCCACGGTGCACCATGCCACTGACAATCAAGCGTCGCCGCAGGTCAGGACCCCAATTGGGTGCTGCGGGGCGGTACTTCGCACGCGCCGCCCGCCGTCTTTCGCACGGGGGCGGCCGACGTGTCGGCTACTGGCCGACGGGCGCCGGGGCGATGCAGCCGCCGGCCATGGCCTTCTCGCCGGAGGCCTCCTTGAGGACCTTGCCCTTGTAGACGATCTTGCAGGTGAGGTCGGGGACGGTGACGACCTTGTCGGTCATCGGGATGACGGCCGGGGGCATCAGGCCCTTGAGCTTCACCGTCTTCTTCCACGGCAGGGCCGGCTTCTTGACCGACTCGTTCTTGGGCGCCGTCGCGGTGCCCGCCCCGCCGGCGAACTCGATGGAGTCGACGTCCTTGCCGGTGACTTCGTAGGTCACCTCGAACTCCGTCTTCAGCGCCTTGTCCACCTGATCGATCTTGTCGAGCTCCTTGGCGGAGTCCTCGGCCGCCGCGGAGGCACCGGACTTGACGGCCTTCTCCGCTTCGGCGCACGCACCGAGGCCGAACAGGAGGCCGGTGACGGCGGTGGCGCAAAGGGCGGTGCGAGCAGTGCGGTTCATATGCGTGATCCCCCGGATCGAAAGCTGTGAGAGCTCGCACTCAATCGCAAAGAGAAGGTAAAGTCAATCTGACCCTCGGGGGCCGAATCGCAGGTCAGAGCGATTGTCAGTGGTGGCGTCTAACGTCGGTGACATGAATCAGACGGGGGTGCGCTGGACGTCGGATCAGGTGCTGGCACTGGCTCCTGACGACGCCTCACGCAAAGCGGGAAGCAGGCTCGGCACCGCCGGGCCGTGGTCGGACGCGGGGTGCCGGGACGGGGGTGTGCTGTGGGGGCAGTGCAAGGGGAGCGGCAACCGGCCGTACCGCACGGTCGTCGATCTGTCGGGGCCGGGGGCGGCCTCGAAGTGCAGTTGCCCGAGCCGGAAGTTCCCCTGCAAGCACGCGGTGGGGCTGCTCCTGCTCTGGGCGGCCCAGGACCCGGTGGTGCAAGGGGGCACGGAGCCTCCGGACTGGGCATCGGAGTGGATCGAGGACCGACGGGAGCGCACGGCCAAGGCCGGGGAGAAGGCCAGGGACAAGCAGTCCGAAGGGGGTTCGGCGCCGGCCGGGACCGCTGATCCGGAGGCCGCCAGGCGGCGGGCCGAGCGCCGGGAAGCGCGGATCACCTCGGGTGCGACGGAGCTGGAGCAGCGACTGACGGACCTGTTGCGCGGCGGACTGGCCGCCGCAGAGCGGGCGGGGTACGGAATGTGGGAGGAGACCGCGGCACGCATGGTCGATGCCCAGGCGCCCGGGCTGGCCGCCAGGGTGCGGGAGTTGGGTTCGATACCGTCGTCCGGGCCCGGCTGGCCGGTGCGGCTCCTGGAGGAGTGCGCACTGCTGCACCTGCTGGACGAGGCCTGGCTTGGACGCGACCGACTGCCCGGCGCGCTGGCGACGACGGTACGGACCAGGGTCGGCCTGCCGTCCTCGCCGCAGGGCCCGGCGGTCCGCGACCGCTGGACGGTGCTCGCCCAGTACGACCAGGCGGACAGCAAGGTCACCACCCGCCGGATCTGGCTGTACGGGCAGGGGTCGGGCCGCACCGCACTGGTGCTGTCCTTCGGAGCGGCCGGCCGGGCACCCGAGGCCAGCCTCCCGGTGGGACTCTCGGTCGACGCCGAACTGCTGCCGCACGGCGGGGCGGGGCAGCTGAGAGCGACGCTGGGCGAGCAGTTCGGGGCACCGGTCCCGGCCACCGGCCCGCCGCCGGGCGGCAGCATCACGGACGCGGTCGAGGCTCATGGCCGCGCCCTGTCCGAGGACCCCTGGCTGGAGTCCTGGCCGGTCACCCTGACCGCGGCGATACCGGCCCCCGGCACCGGGGGCTGGCAACTCACCGACCCCGAGGGCGAGTCGGCCCTGCCCGTCGCCTCCAGAGCCCTGAACCGGCCGGCTCTGTGGAAGCTCGCCGCCCTCTCCGGCGGCACGCCCGTCACCGTCTTCGGCGAGTCCGGCCACCAGGGCTTCCACCCGCTGACCGCCTGGTCGCCGTCCTCCCCGGTGCCGGTGCCGCTCACCTAGCGGTGGCGCGGGCGGACCGACATCGCCCCGCAGCTCCGTGGGCGGGCCCGCCGCCTCACCGTCACTCCATGGGCGGGCCGCCATCGCCCTCCCCCGGCACGACACACAGGCACCTGCCGACCACGTAATTCTCGTACCTCAGGAGGGTTTTGATGACCGAGACCACCGAGGCTCCCGCCTGGGAGGAACTGCTCACCTCTGCCCTGCTGGGCACCGACCGGCGTCCGCCGGCCTTCGGTTCAGGACCGGCATCCGGACCGGCCAAGGACGCCCCGCTCGCCCTCCTCGACGCCGCCGCCCGCCACACGTTGCGCCGTCGGGCCGCGCTGACTCCGACGGCCGCGGGCAACCCGGTTCCCCTCGCGCCGCCGGACGACCGGGCCGCGCTCCCTGCCGCCGCCCGCCGCCGCCTGGCCCTGCTGCTGGCGGACCGGGCGGCTCCGGCCCAGTCGGGCGGCCGTCGTGGCAGCGCGCCCGACCTGACGGAACTGCTGCCGCAGTGGCTCGCGGCGGCCAACCGGCGCCGGTTCCAGGCTCCGCCCGCCCTGCTTCCTGCGCTGCTCGACGCGGCCCGCGCCAGGACCGATCTGCGTCCGCAGACACTGGAGTTCGCCGGATCGCGCGGTCTGTGGCTGGCCCGGCTCAATCCGGAGTGGAAGTTCGCCCTCAGGGGTACGTCGGGCGGGACCACGCTGCCCGACGTACGGGACGCCGAAGCCGTACGGAACCTCTGGGAGGAAGGACTGTTCGCCGAACGGGTCGCACTCCTCGGCGCCGTACGGGCCGACGATCCGCCCGCCGCGCGGGCACTGCTCGCCGGCACCTGGGGGACGGAGCGGGCCGAGGACCGTCTGATGTTCCTGGACTCGTTGCGGACCGGGCTCGGCGCGGACGACGAGGACTTTCTGGAAGCGGCGCTGGCCGACCGGAGCCGCAACGTGCGGGCGGTCGCGGCCGAGTTGCTGTCCGCGCTGCCTGCCTCCGCGTTCGCCGGGCGGATGTCGGGCCGGGCCGTCTCCTGCGTCAGCCTGGACCGTACCGGCGACGGCGGCGGCATCGTGGTGGAGGCACCTCATGAGTGCGACGCGGCGATGCAGCGGGACGGGATCGTCGCCAAACCGCCGGCCGGGCGAGGTGAACGGTCGTGGTGGCTAGGCCAGTTGGTGGAGTCGGCGCCGCTGGGGGCATGGCGCGCTCGGCTCGGGGGGCGCACGGAACGGGAGATCGTCGCACTGCCCGTCACCGACGGCTGGAGCGAGGAACTGCACGCGGCCTGGTGCCGGGCGGCGATACGGCAGCGGAACTCCGAGTGGGCGCGGGCGCTGCTCGGGGAGCCCGCACTGCCACCGGACTCCGGCCCGGGGACGGCCTCGCTGGCCGAGCGGGCTCAGCTCCTCGCGACTCTGCCGGATGAGGAACGGGCGCAGTGGGTGGCCGAGTTCGTGTCGGCGCACGGGCTGTCGGAGGCGTTTCAGCTGCTCGGGGTGTGTGTGGTGCCGTGGTCGGGGGTGCTGGGGAGGGCGGTGGTCGACGCGCTGGACATCGCGCGGGACGCGGGGAGCTATCCGTGGAGTTTCAGTGGGGTGATGGGGCTCGCGGAGCGGTGTCTGGACTCGGGGGAGGCGGACCGACTGGAGGTACTGACCACCACGCCGGAGGAGGCGGAGGGGGCGACTCCGGGGGCGGCGGGGTATTGGTCCGAGGCGTTTCAGCGACTGGTGGGGACGTTGCGCTTGCGCGCGGCCATGCTGGAAGAACTAAACGGGACGTGAGGCAGTGTTCGGCCGGGGCCGGCCCTCCACTCCCTCATCCGCACCTCCCGCGCAGGCAGCGGGCCCGCACCTCCCGCTATGCCACCACCCCCAGCCCCTTTGGGCTGCGGGGCCGCCCCCCCCCGGCCGCACGGGGACCCAGACCCGCGTCCCTTGAAGGAGCAGGTGGGAGGTGGGGGCTAGGCGTCCGAGGGTTGCCTGACGTTTGCTCGGACCCAGTCGACGATGGCCGTTGTCGTCGCGCCCGGCGTGAAGATCTCGGCCACCCCCTTCGCCTTCAGGGGAGCGATGTCGTCCTCGGGGATGATCCCGCCCCCGAAGACCTTGATGTCTGCGGCGTCGCGCTCCCTCAGCAGGTCGATGACCTTGACGAAGAGGGTGTTGTGGGCGCCGGAGAGGATCGACATGCCGATCGCGTCCGCGTCCTCCTGGATCGCGGTATCGACGATCTGCTCGGGGGTCTGGTGCAGACCGGTGTAGATGACCTCCATGCCGGCGTCCCGCAGGGCCCGCGCGATGACCTTCGCTCCGCGATCGTGCCCGTCGAGGCCCGGCTTCGCGACCACCACACGGATCGGTCCAGTAACACCCATCGCTGCTGCCTCCCAGTACGCACCGCGCCGCCGTTGGCGCGCAACGTCCCCCGCCCCAGAAGGGGCAGGGAAGTGAACGAACGTTATCTACAGCATCGCCCATGCCGCCGTTTCACGGAGACCGGGGAGGGGGAAATCACACGTTGGGACATGTTCACTGTGCGTCGTACCCGCACCGGCCGGCACCGCAGTCACCGCGCTGCGACCGCCAGCGGGACGTCGCACGGGGAGCCGCAACGAGGTCGCCGTACCACCGCGCCGTCAGCCGCACGGCACGGTGGTACGGCCCACTCCGTTCATCGGGGCCCGGTTCGGAAGTCTTCCGAGGCCGCCGCCACCGACCTCCGTCACGGCACCCCAAATGAGGGCACACGGGGGACAAGGCCGTCCCCCCGCGTGCCGTTCGGGAGGTCGGCCGCCATGAAGTTCTTCCCGGTTCCATCCCTATCCCTCTCCGCCCTCTCCCCACTGCTGCGCGCCACCACCCTCGAACTGGCCATCCTCTTCGGGCACTTGCTCCTCTACCCCTCGGGCATCCGGCCGGAGCGCACCGCCGGATCCGCCGGGCCCGCGCTCTCGGCGGAACTCCCCAGCACCGGACGGGACCGCCCGCCTGTCGTCCTGCTGCACGGATTCATCGACAACCGCTCGGTGTTCGTGCTGCTCCGCCGCTCGCTGGCCCGGCACGGCTGGTGCCACCTCACCTCGCTCAACTACTCGCCGCTCACCTGCGACCTGCGCACGGCGGCCGAACTGCTCGGCCGCCATGTCGAGGAGATCTGCGCCAGGACCGGGCACCGCCAGGTCGACATCGTCGGGCACAGCCTGGGCGGCCTGATCGCCCGCTATTACGCGCAGCGACTGGGCGGCGACACGCGGGTACGCACGCTCATCACTCTCGGAACTCCGCACGAGGGAACACGTGTAGCCCCGCCACTGAGCGCACATCCGCTGGTGCGTCAGATGCGTCCCGGATCTTCGGTGATCGAAGAACTCTCCCGGCCCGCCCCGGGCTGCCGCACCCGCTTCGTGAGTTTCTGGAGCGACCTTGATCAATTGATGCTTCCGGTGGAAACGGCCCGCATCCACCACCCCGATCTGATCGCGCAGAACGTGCAGGTCAGCGGGATCGGTCATCTGGCGATGCCGGTTCACCCGGCCGTCGCCGCCGAAATCCGGCAGGTGTTGCAGGCCCGGGAGACGGCCGATGCGACCGCCGGTAGCTTCTCGGTGGCTTAACCCGGCGACGTAAACCGAAGAGGCCGTGCACGCACAGTGAAAGTGGCGTGATCAAGAACGTCGCATTTCTCGAACATTCGCCGAACGCAGCGCCAAAGCGATGCCCGGCGTCCACCAGAAGACGGCCGAATGCCCGTTTCCTGAATGCCTAAAACCTGCCGGAGATTGTCGTCGCCGCATACCGCCGGGTACAGTCGCGCCACTGCTTTCACTCTGGGTATCCCGTTACCCCGGAAAGCACGTCCTACTGCCGAGGCGAGAGAGACGTTGGTGAACGACCAGCAACCCCACGCCGGGTACGACACGTACCCCACCGGTAGTTTCGAGACCGATCCACTCTTCGGCGGGCTGCCCGGCACGGACTCCGGCGGGCACAGCGGCCAGTACGACACCACGCACTGGGACACGGGCTCGCACCAGAACGTCGGGTACGACGCCTACGGAGCCCACTCCCAGCAGCAGGTCCAGGACCAGGGCCACGACGGCACCGGCAGCTGGACCCAGCTCGGGGGCTACCAGCAGAGCGCGGACATCCCGGCCCAAACCGCTTATGCCGCCGACTCGCTGACCACCGGTCAGTGGGACGCGGACGCCTGGAACCAGGCGGACCAGATCCACCAGCCCCACCAGGCGCACCAGTCGTCCTTCGAGACGGGCCAGTTCGAGGCGGGGCAGTTCGAGGCGGGGCAGTTCGACACCGCTCAGTTCGGACACGCGGGCGACACCTCGTACGGCAACCAGTGGCAGCCGTACGACCCGAGCCTGGAGACCGGCAGCTTCGACACCACCGGCTTCGACACCACCAGCTTCGACACCGGCTCCTTCGCGACCACCACCTTCGATGCAGGCAGCTTCGAGAGGGGCGCCCCCGAGACGGGGACCTTCGACGCCACCGCGTGGAACACCGGTACAGCAGCCCCGGAACCCGAACTCACCGACGTACACGGAGAGTTCGACGGCGCGACGGATCGCGGGACCCATGAGTTCCCCGTCGTGAAGCTGGACTCCCCCAGCTCGGACGACTCGCACGGCTCACACGGCTCACACGGCTCCGACGACTCACACGGTTCCGACGGCTCAGGCCCCGGCCCCGAGCCCGAACCCACGGCGGTCGGCCCCCGCGCCGCCCGCCGAGCCCCCGCAAGCCGCAGCCGCCGCCGGACCCCCGCCAAGCGTTCCGCACTCCTCACCGTCGCCGTGCCCTCCGCCTGTGTCATGGGCGTCGCAGGAATCGCGGCCGCCTCGGTCAGCGGAATCGCCGGGGCCGACGAGGCGAAGGCCAAACCGGTCGCGATGACCGCCGCCGATCCGGCCACCGTGAAGCCCGTCGCCGTGAACAACAAGCTGGACACCCAGCTCGCCGGTGTCAGCACCAACGCCCGCGACTTCGGCGACCGCGCCAGCCGTACGCAGGAGCGCATCGACCTCAAGGAACGCCAGGACGCCGAGAAGAAGCGCAAGGAGGCAGAGGCCAAGCGCAAGGAGGCGGCCCGCCCGAAGTTCGCGCTTCCGGTCGCCGAGCACGGACTGAGCGCCTACTACGGTCAGGCCGGCGTCAACTGGGCGGCCGTACACACCGGCATCGACTTCCCCGTCGACCTCGGTACGCCCGTGATGGCGGCGACCGACGGTGAAGTCAGCGCCGAGTACAACGTCGCATACGGAAACATGATGAAGGTCGTCTCGCCGAGCGGTGTGGAGACCTGGTACTGCCACCTCTCCACCACCAAGATCCGCTCCGGCCCGGTGAAGGCCGGCGACGTCATCGGCTACTCCGGCAGCTCCGGCAACTCCACCGGCCCCCACCTGCACTTCGAAGTGCGTCCCGGTGGCGACTCGGCAGTCGACCCGCTGGCCTGGTTCCGCAGCCACGGGCTGGACCCGACGTAAGCAACACCACCAGGAAGGGCCCGCACCGACTCCGGCGCGGGCCCTTTCTGGTAGGTACGCAGACGCAAACCCAGGCGTGGGCGCAGAGCAGCAGCGACTACAGCTTCTCGACCGGCGCGTACCGCAGCAGCAGCTTCTTCGGGCGGTCGCCGCCGAAGTCGATCGTCGCCTGGGCGTCCGAGCCGGAGCCGGTCACCGTCATCACCGTGCCGAGACCGAACTGGTCGTGGGTGACGCGGTCACCGACGGCAAGATTGATCACCGGCTTGTCCTTCGCCCTGCCGGTCGCGAAACCGGACGGGCCACCGCGCGCCTTCTGCGCGTTGAGCGTGGAGGACAGCGAGGCGGCGACGCCATCGCCCGAGCCACCGCGACGCGAGCCCGACACCGGACCGGCCGGGATCTGCGCGCCGGTCCGCTTCCAGGTCAGGTGCTCCTCGGGGATCTCCTCCAGGAAGCGCGAGGCCGGGTTGTACGAGGGCTGACCCCAGGCGCTGCGCAGGGTGGAGCGGGTGAGGTAGAGCCGTTCGCGGGCACGGGTGATGCCGACGTAGGCGAGCCTGCGCTCCTCCTCCAGCTCCTTGACCTGGCCGAGCGCGCGCATGTGCGGGAAGACGCCGTCCTCCATGCCGGTCAGGAAGACCACCGGGAATTCGAGGCCCTTGGCGGTGTGCAGAGTCATCAGCGTGATGACACCGGAGCCGTCCTCCTCCTCGTCGGGGATCTGATCGGAGTCGGCGACCAGCGCGACCTTCTCCAGGAAGTCGGCGAGGGTGCCGGGCTCGTCGCCCTCGCGCTCCTGCTCGAACTCCAGGGCCACGGCGGCGAGTTCCTGGAGGTTCTCGACGCGGGTCTCGTCCTGGGGGTCGGTGGAGGCCTGGAGTTCGGCGAGGTAGCCGGTGCGCTCCATCACGGCTTCGAGGACGACGGCCGGTCCGGCGCCGGACTCGACGATCGTCCGGAGCTCCTCCATCAGCGTGTTGAAACGCTTGACGGCGTTGGTCGAGCGGGCGGCCATGCCGTACGCCTCGTCCACCCGGCGCAGCGCCTGCGGGAAGCTGATCCGCTCGCGCATCGAGAGGGCGTCGATCATCGCCTCGGCGCGGTCGCCGATGCCGCGCTTGGGGACGTTGAGGATGCGGCGCAGCGGGACGGTGTCCTCGGGGTTCGAGAGAACGCGCAGGTAGGCCAGGATGTCCCGGACCTCCTTGCGCTCGTAGAAGCGGACGCCGCCGACGACCTTGTAGGGCAGACCGACCCGGATGAAGATCTCTTCGAAGACTCGGGACTGCGCGTTCGTACGGTAGAAGACGGCGACGTCACCGGCCTTGGCGTCGCCCGCGTCGGTGAGGCGGTCGATCTCCTCGGCGATGAACTGGGCCTCGTCGTGCTCGGTGTCCGCGACGTAACCCGTGATCAGTGATCCGGCGCCGGCGTCGGTCCAGAGGTTCTTGGCGCGGCGGTTCTCGTTGCGCTCGATGACGGCGTTGGCGGCGGTGAGGATCGTCTGGGTGGAGCGGTAGTTCTGCTCCAGGAGGATCGTGGTCGCATCCGGGTAGTCCTCCTCGAACTGGAGGATGTTGCGGATGGTGGCGCCGCGGAAGGCGTAGATCGACTGGTCGGCGTCGCCGACGACGCACAGTTCGCCGGGGGCGGTACCGGGGCCCGAGGGGCCGACCAGCTCACGGACCAGGGTGTACTGGGCGTGGTTGGTGTCCTGGTACTCGTCGACCATGACGTGCCGGAAGCGCATCCGGTAGTGCTCGGCGACGTCCGGGAACGCCTGGAGGAGGTGCACCGTGGTCATGATGATGTCGTCGAAGTCCAGCGCGTTCGCCTCGCTGAGGCGGGACTGGTACATCGTGTATGCCTGGGCGAGGGTCTTCTCGAAGCCGTCCGCGGCCTGGCCGGCGAAGGTCTCGGGGTCTATCAGTTCGTTCTTGAGGTTGGAGACCTTGGCGCTGAAGGACTTCGGCGGGAAGCGCTTGGGGTCGAGGTCCAGATCGCGGCAGACCAGCGACATCAGGCGCTTGGAGTCGGCGGCGTCGTAGATCGAGAACGAGCTGGTGAAGCCGAGCTTCTTGGATTCGCGGCGCAGGATGCGCACGCACGCGCTGTGGAAGGTGGAGACCCACATGGCGCCCGCGCGCGGGCCGACCAGGGCCTCGACGCGCTCCTTCATCTCGGCGGCGGCCTTGTTGGTGAAGGTGATCGCCAGGATCTGGCCCGGGTGCACACCGCGGGCGGCAAGCAGGTGCGCGATGCGGTGGGTCAGCACACGGGTCTTGCCGGAGCCGGCGCCGGCCACGATGAGCAGCGGGGTGTCCTTGTGGACGACGGCGGCGCGCTGGTTCTCGTTCAGCCCGTCCAGGAGGGCCGCGGCGTCGACCACCGGGCGGGGGGCACCGTTCCGGTAATGGGCGTCGCGGGGCGGCGGCGGGCCGTCGAACCTGCCCCCGAAGAGGTCGTGCGGGACCTCCTCCGGAGGGGCACCTTCTTCGGTGTCCTCCGGGGGCGGCGGGGCCGGGTCGTCCTTGGACTGGAGATCGGCCAGGAAGCTGTCGTCAAAGAGGCTGCTCATCGCCTACCGAGTCTAGGCGGCCCCACTGACAGCCCGGTCCGGATTCCGCCAGAACGAATTCCGCACCCTCTGCCGGTGACGCGTCGACCTGTCCACACATGCCCCTGGGTCGACTCTCCGTGGCTCTCTGTGAGGGCTTTGTCGACATCACAGCCAGGTCACGAAAATGTATCGGGCATATCGAACATCAGGCTTCCCACCCGTCACAGCGATTGGCTACGGTGCTGCGCGAGCAGCCCGTACCCCCCTCGGCGAACCGCGCCGAAGCGGGCCGCTCACGCCGAATTCGCGCCACCCACCCGGTGGTTCGGAACCGGGGACCCACACGCACGACCGGGGTGAATCGGCCCGTACCCCCACGACCTGGGCCGTAGGGCGCCTTCCGTTTCCTGCCCGAACCCGACAGCTAACCCGGTAGGCGGTCCACGGAAGGAATGCCTGTCTTGGCATCGCATCGCAAGCCGCGCCCCAGCGCGTCGTCCTTGATCCGGTCCTCCGCGCCCGGCATCGGCGTGACGACCGCCGCGCTGGTCACGGTCGGTCTGGTCACCCAGTCCGCGCAGGCCGCGCCCGCCGCGCCCAAGCCCTCCGTCGAGGAAGTACAGAAGAAGGTCGACGACCTGTACCGGCAGGCCGGGGTTGCCACCCAGAAGTACAACCAGTCCAAGGAGGCCACCGCGCAGCAGCGCGAGAAGGTCTCGGGACTGCTCGACGACGTCGCCAAGCGCACCGACAAGCTGAACGAGGCCCGGCGCGCGCTCGGTTCCTTCGCCGCCTCGCAGTACCGCAGCGGCTCGGTCGGCTCGACGGCGGCGATGCTGCTGGCCAAGGACCCGCAGTCGTACTTCGAGTCGCGCCGGCTGATGTCCCGGGCCACCGACCGGCAGAAGAAGCTGGTCGGCCAGTACAGCGAGCAGCAGAGGTCCGCGGCGGCGAAGCGGGCCGAGGCGACCGGCAGCCTGGAACGGCTGACCACCTCGCAGGCCGCGCTGCGCCGGTCCAAGCAGGAGGTGCAGGACAAGCTCGGGCAGGCGCGCGATCTGCTCGCGCGGCTGAACGCCCAGGAGAAGGCGAAGCTCGCGCAGCTGGAGCGCCAGCGCGAGGCGGAGGCCAAGCGCAAGGCGGACGAGCTGGCACGGAAGCAGGCCGCGGCGGAGGCGGAGCGGCAGAAGCAGGAGGAGGCCGCCGCCGAGAAGGAGAAGGAGAAGGACCAGGGCGGCGGAGGCGCGGACAGCGGCTCCGGCACGGGCACGGGTTCCGGCGGCGGTACGGGCACGGGTTCCGGTACGGGCACGGGCAGCGACAGCTCGTACGACACCAAGGCCGCGAAGGTGCTGGCCTTCGCGCGGGCCCAGATCGGCAAGCCGTACGTCTGGGGGGCGACCGGCCCCGGCTCGTACGACTGCTCGGGGCTGACGCAGGCCGCCTGGCGGGACGCCGGGGTGAATCTGCCGCGCACCACCTGGGACCAGGTGGAGGTCGGCACCCGGGTCGCGACCAAGGACCTCAAGCCGGGTGACCTGGTGTTCTTCTACGACGACATCAGCCACGTCGGCATCTACAAGGGCAACGGGATGATGATCCACGCACCGAAGCCGGGCGCGAATGTGCGCGAGGAGTCGATCTACTACATGCCGATCTACGGCAGCGTGCGGCCCGCCTGAGGACGCTGGTCGCGCGGGACGGGCCGGTCGCCGGAGGCGGGCCGGCCCGTCAGGTCCAGAGGACGGCGATGAAGATGTTGACGATGGTCAGCCCGCCGACCGCGCCGAACACGGCCTTCTCCACCTTCTCCTCGTCGCGCTTGACGTAGACGAGACCCAGGATCACCACCAGGATCGCCAGCTTGACGCCGATCTTGATGTTGTTGACGGAGTGGTCCTGGGCCTGGTTGAGGCCGACCAGGATCATGCCGGTGACCAGCATCGTCAGCGCACCGTGCAGCATCGCGGGGCCGAAGCGCGCGGTACCGGTGCCCATCGCCTTCATCTGGGTGAGGAAGCCGCCGAGGAGCGCGGCGATGCCGATGATGTGCAGGCCCACGAAGACATGGGTGAGTACGTCCATGGGGCGGAGCCTAACGAGGCGATAGCAGGCTTCTTGCGGCAGGGCGGGAACTTCCGTCCCCTCGGTCACAGAGAGCGCGGAAGTACATATTCCACCTCGTGGCGCCCGATCACTCCTGATCATTGGTGCGCCACTTTCACTCAACTACGGCCATTCGAAGGCTGTGCCGTGACGGCCAGGTTTAGCGTCCCTCCCCAGGTGGCCGACACCCCACGCCGTTCCGACCCCGGAACGGTCGTCGGTCGCCACCGCCGAGAGAATCCGGCGGCGGTCCCGCTCCCCCCTGTACGGGACCGCCGCCGGACGCGTTCGGAGAGTGCGCACCACTCGTGCGTACGCGACGGACGTACCCGTGGAAGGACGTGAACGCCCTCGTGGCAGCGCACCGGAAGCCCAAGCAGCGCTCACTGGCCGGCAGCACCGCCCGCACCACAGCGGTCGCCCTCGCACTGGCGGGGGCCGCGG
This sequence comes from Streptomyces sp. NPDC051561, assembly GCF_044454195.1. NCBI lineage: Bacteria > Bacillati > Actinomycetota > Actinomycetes > Kitasatosporales > Streptomycetaceae > Streptomyces > Streptomyces sp. NPDC051561. The sequence continues at coordinate 767,384 of NZ_JBITDM010000002.1, forward strand.
GCACCACCGCCCTGGAAGGCACCGCACAGGCGGAGCCGAACCTCACCCCGGCGCAGATCAAGTCCAAGGTCGACGCGCTGTACCACGACGCGGAGACCGCGACCGAGACGTACAACGGGGTGAAGGAGAAGTCCGAGCGCACCAAGAAGTCCCTGGACGCGCTGCGGGACCAGGCGGCCCGCAGGACCGAGAAGCTCAACGAGGCCCGCGAGTCGCTCGGCTCGCTGGCCGCCGCGCAGTACCGCACCGGGGGCATGGAACCCGCGCTCCAGGTCGCGCTGACCTCGGACCCCGACGGCTATCTGGAGCGGGCCGCGCGCGCCGGACGGGCGGGCGAACGGCAGTCGGTGAAGGTGCAGGGCGCGCGCAGGCAACTCGCCGAGATCACCCGGCTGCGCGGGGCCGCCCACCAGCGCTTCACCGAACTCGCCTCGGAACAGGCAGAGTTGAAGAAGCACAAGGCGGAGATCCAGCAGAAGATCGCGGGCGCGGAGGAGCTGCTGGCCCGGCTCTCCGGCGACGACCGCGCCCGGTACGCCGCCCAGGACGGGCACGGTGACGGCGAGCGCGCCGACCGGTCGGGGTCCGCGCGCACCGAGATGCCCCGGGGCGGCACCAGGGCGCCCAACGCCCGTGCCGCGCAAGCCGTTTCGTTCGCCTACTCGGCGCTCGGCAAGCCCTATGTCTGGGGTGCCACGGGCCCCTCCTCCTTCGACTGCTCCGGTCTGACGCAGGCCGCTTGGCGCTCGGCGGGAGTGGCGCTGCCGCGAACCACGTACACCCAGATCAACGCGGGGCAGCGGGTGTCGAGTTCCCAACTGGCGCCGGGAGATCTGCTGTTCTTCTACTCGGGCATCACCCATGTCGGCCTGTACATCGGCGACGGCAAGATGATTCACGCGCCGCGTCCCGGCGCCCCGGTACGGATCGCGCCGATCGACCAGATGCCGTTGACGGGGGCCACGCGGCCGGCGTGACCGTCGGTGTGACCAGCGGCGTGATCGACAGGGTCGGGCGCCCAAGTCGGGGTAGTCGCTTCGTCGAGGACGCATCCGATGCGTCCTCGACGAGGGAGGATTCTCATGCCCGGCATCATCAGCAAGCTGAAGAACTACGCCCGGAGCCCGCAGGGTCGTCGCACCATCGCCCGGGGCCGCCGCGAGGCCGCCGACCCGCGCAGGCGTTCCCAGGCCAGGCAGCTCCTGGGCCGTCTGCGCGGCGGACGTGCCGGTCGCGGCGGACGGTACTGACACCGCTCCTTGCACTGACACCGCTACTTGTACTTGCACTGACACCGCTACTTGCCGAGCTGCTCCGACAGCCACCGGAAGACCTCCGGCACCTGCTGCTTCCACACGCTGGTGCCGTGGGGCCCGGTCAGCTTCACGGTCCGTACCGTCGTCGGCGCCTTCGCCACGCCCTTCAGAGCGGTGCCGCTCTCGTAGCCGTCGCCCGCCGCACCCGAGACGAACAGTGCGGTGCGCGGCGGCTTTCCGGCCGCGGTCGCCTTCTTGAGCAGGAGGTACGGGTTGTTGGCGCGCCGCAGTTCCGGGGTAGCGGCGGTGAGGGCGGCGGGTTCACCGCTGGGGTCGTTGAAGCCGGAGAGGCTGACGCCGGCCCGGTAGCGGTCGGGGTGGGCGACGGCCAGCTTGGCGGCGCAGTGCGCGCCCGCCGAGTAGCCGCCGACGGCCCAGTCGGCCGCCCGGTCCGAGGCGCGGAAGGTGTCGGTGACCATCTTGCGTACGTCCACACTCAGCCAGGTCTCGGCGTTGACCTTGCCGGGGGTGTTGGTGCAGCCGGTGTCCTGCTGGTCACCGAGCAGGGTGGTGCGCGGCGAGACCAGGATGAACGGCTTGACCGTGCCCTGTTCCATCAGCGGCTTGAGCTGCTTGTTGACCTGGAGGGTGCCGAACCAGGCCTTCGCGGAGCCCGGGTAGCCGGGCAGCAGCTCGACCACCGGGAACTTCTTGTCCTTGTGGGCGGGGTCGTCGTACTGCGGCGGCAGCCACACATACACCTCGCCCTCGACTCCCGAGATCCGGCCCTTGAGCTGGGTGACCTGCACGCCCTCGCCCATCCTGGCGTCACCGGCGGGCCTGAAGCTCGCCCGCTGCTTCGGCTGCTCGGACAGCTTCTGGCCGCCTGTGCCGTCGGGGCCCAGGTCCGCGGCGGTCCCCGCGTGGTCGCCGGTGCCGAGCAGGTCCTCCCAGGTGTCGTACAGGCCGTTGGCGTTGTTGACCGAGACGAAAACCAGGGTGATGGCGGTGACCTGCGCGAACAGCAGCATCAGCAGCCGCAGCGCACCGCGCACCACGGCGGGCCCCCGCAGTCGGCTCCAGAGCGCCAGCGGCAGCACGAACGCCACCACCAGCAGGGCTGCCGCGGTCACGAGGAAGGGGGTCCCGGTCAGACTCATCACATGAGTACTAGAGGCGCGGGTGCGGGACCCGGTTGCCCCGATTCACGTCACTGTCACGTGCCTCACACCCGCACCACACGCCCCGCCGGATTACCTTCGCAGGTCAGAGCCATCACCGATCATCAGACCAGTCGGCGTGCCGTCGCCCACCGGGTCAGCTCGTGCCGGTTGGAGAGCTGAAGCTTGCGGAGCACGGCGGAGACGTGCGACTCCACCGTCTTCACCGAGATGAAGAGCTGCTTCGCGATCTCCTTGTACGCATAGCCGCGCGCGATCAGCCGCAGCACCTCGCGCTCCCGCTGGGTGAGCCGGTCCATGTCCTCGTCGACCGGCGGCGCATCCGTCGACGCGAACGCGTCGAGCACGAACCCGGCCAGCCGCGGCGAGAACACCGCGTCCCCGTCCTGCACCCGGAACACCGAGTTGATCAGGTCGGTCCCGGTGATCGTCTTGGTGACGTATCCCCGCGCCCCGCCCCGGATGACCCCGATGACGTCCTCGGCCGCGTCGGACACCGAGAGCGCCAGGAACCTTACGGGCCGCTCGGCGTCCGACATCAACGGCGCACACCTGCGCAGCACTTCGACCCCGCCGCCGCCCGGCAGATGGACGTCCAGGAGTACGACCTCGGGCCGGGTCGCCGTGATGACGGTGACCGCCTGGTCCACATCGGCGGCCTCTCCGACCACCTCGACACCGGTGGTCGCGGTCTGCCCGATCTCCGCCTGCACCCCGGTGCGGAACATCCGGTGGTCGTCGACCAGCACCACCCGCACGTGCCGCTCCGGTGCCGCCGCGTCCGTGCCCTCGCTCATGCCCTGCTCCGTCATGCGTCCGCCGCCCTCTCCATGTCCAGCTCGACCACCGTGCCCCCGTCGGGCGCGGACCGCAGTCGCGCGGAGCCGCCGTGGCGCTCCATCCGGCCGATGATCGATTCTCGTACGCCCATCCGGTCGTCCGGAATGGTGTCGAGGTCGAAGCCCGGTCCCCGGTCCCTCACGGACACGAACACCGAACGGCCTTCCACTTCCGCGAAAACCTGCACCGCTCCGCCCTCGCCACCGTACTTGGCGGCGTTCACCATTGCCTCGCGTGCTGCCTGCATCTGTGCGGTCAGCTTTTCGTCGAGCGGGCAGTCGCCGACGACCACGACCTCCAGCGGTACCCCGTGCTTGTCCTCGACCTCGGCCGCCGACCGCTTCACGGCTTCGGCGAGGGTGGTGGGTTCCTCGGCGGCGTCCTTGCCGGTGCCCTCCGGCTTGTACAGCCAGTTGCGCAGTTCGCGCTCCTGGGCGCGGGCAAGCCGTCGTACCTCCGAGCCGTCGTCCGCGTTGCGCTGGATCAGGGTGAGGGTGTGCAGTACGGAGTCGTGGACGTGGGCGGCGACCTCGGCGCGCTCCTGGGCGCGGATGCGCATCAGCCGCTCCTCGGAGAGGTCCTGGGTCATCCGGACCAGATAGGGCCCCGCCAGCAGCCCGACCCCGGCGATCACAGCGAGCGCGGCCGTCAGTACGTTCCCCAGCTGGGCCACCGAGCCGCGGACCACCAGGAAGACCGTCAGACCCACCCCGACCAGGGCCACACCCGCGAGTCCGCGCAGCACCTGGAGCATCCGGCGGCGGCTGCCGCCGTCCTCCTGCCAGTGCGCACGGCGGGCGTTGTCGGCCTGTCGCCAGACGAGCACGACACCCGCGCCGGTCAGCAGCAGCGGCCAGACATAGCGGCCGGTGCCGGCCGTGTCGACGCTGCCGACGAAGATCGAGGCACCGATGCACAGCGCGATCAGGGCGAAGATCTGCCCCTTGTCGGGCATCCGCAGCCTGCGCCGCCCGTCGGGCCCGATCTCGAAGGCACTGCGCGGCTGGGCCCCGACCCCTCCGACGCCCAGGGGGACGAAGAACCAGAACACCGCGTAGAGCAGCGCCCCGAGCCCCTGCATCAGGAACAGCGCGAAGAACGCGATCCGCACCCAGGTGACCGGCAGCCCCAGATGCCCCGCGAGGCCCCGGGCGACCCCGCCGAGCATCCGCCCGTCCGCGCTGCGGTAGAGCTTGCGCGGTGGCGGGCCCGCCGAGTCCTGCTCGGAGGCGAGTGTGCGAGCCGCTCGGCGGCCCGGGGCAATGGACGACATGACTTGATGGTCACACGGTCCAGTGGCCCGGCACATGGGGGAAAACCCCAGAATCCCCTGAGGGAAACCGCAGGGTGCACCCCACGGAAATCAGGGATCAGCCAGGGTTGTCCCAGGTGCCGCACGCCGTGAAAGCCCCTCACCATGGGGCGTATGACAGAAGTCCACGACGAGGGGTCCGGCCGGGAGCCGGAGGATCGCGCACCGGGCAGCCTCAAGGCGGCCGGGCCGGTACCGGACGACGGCCGCGGGCCGACGGACGCGGCGGAGCGAGCGGGCACCGGCGGCCCGGCCGGCCACCGGGCCGACCCCACAGGCAGCGCCGGCACCACAGCCCATGTCGCCTCCACAGGCAGCACCGGCTCCACGAGGAGCGTCGATGGCGCCAGCAGCGTCGATGCCGCGAGCAGCACCGCCTCCAACAACAGCACCGCCTCCGCCGACCCCCGCCCCCACCTGCGCCGCAGCCGCCGTCACAAGACCCTCGGCGGGGTCTGCGGCGGCCTCGGCGAGCACTTCGACGTCGACCCGGTGATCTTCCGGGTCGTCCTCGGCGTGACCGCCGTGACCGGTGGCATCGGGCTGATCGCCTACGGCTTCGCCTGGCTGCTGATCCCGCTGGAACGCGACGAGGAGAACGAGGCGAAGCGGCTGCTGACCGGCCGCGTCGACGGCCCCGCGCTGGTCGCCGTGCTGCTCGCGCTGGTCGGCTGCGGCATGTTCCTGTCAATGCTGAACAACGGTGGTGCCTTCGGCTTCTCCGTGATGCTTCTGCTGGTCGTCGGGGCCAGCACCATGTGGTCCCGGCAGCGCCGGGCCGCCGCGGCCTCCGACGAGCACGGCATGCCCCAGGCCGCCGATGTGGCGGCACCTCCGGAGACCAAGGCCCCGCCGATTCCGGGCGCCCCTTCCTGGTGGCGCGACCCGATCGTCAAGGACGGCACCACCGGTCCGGTCCCGCACGGCTACCTCTGGGGTCCGGCCGACGACGACCCGCCCGCCGACCGGCGCCCCGCCGCCAAGAAGTACGGCGGGCAGGTCCGTCACCACGAGCCCCGCCCCCGTTCCATCGGCGGCATCACCTTCCTCGCCGCTCTGCTCGCGGGTGCCGCCGGGACCTATTTGACCTGGCACGACCACCCGCTGGGCACCAGCCTGGCGACCGGTCTCGCCTGCGCGCTCGCGGTCTTCGGTCTGGGTCTGGTGCTGGCGTCCTTCCTCGGACGTATCGGCGCGGGCACCATCTTCCTGGCGCTGGTCACCGCGGGTCTGCTGACGGCCGCCGCCACGATCCCGAAGGACATCACCACCGACCTGGGCGTCTCCAACTGGCGCCCCACGACCGCCGCATCGGTCCTGCCGGTCTACGAACTCGGCGCCGGCGAGGGCAATCTCGACCTCGGCCGGGTCCCGGTGCCGAAGGGAGAGACCGTGACCACCAGTGCGGAGGTCGGGGCCGGTGTGCTGCGTGTCGTGGTCCCCAAGGACGTGACCGTGCAGCTCGACCTGGAGGTCGGCCTGGGCAACATCCAGTTGCCGGAGCCCAACGCCACGGACCACGCCGTGCGCGGCGACGCCAAGGAGAACGTCACCCTGGCCCCGCCGGCCGGCGCGAAACCGGCGGGCACCCTGAAGCTCAAGCTCGAAGTGGGCCTCGGACAGGTGGAGGTGCGCCGTGCCGTTTCATGAGTTCCAGCCGGGCCGCGCGATCCTCGGCCTGACCTTCCTGGGCGCGGCCGGGCTGTACGCGGCGGATGCCACCGGCTCCTGGGACACCCCGTGGTGGGCGCTGATCCCGGTGGTCGCCGTCGGTGTGTGCCTGGCGTCGTTCGCCGGAATGACCGTCTACAGCATCCGTCGGCGCCGCCGCAGGAGGCCCATCGAGTCCAGCGAGAACACGGTCGGGCCTGCCAGCACCAGCGGGAGCCACGCCATCAGGTAGGCGAGGTCGTTGCCGTAGTAGTAGGGCGTGACCTGCCAGCTGACGGTGAGCCACAGACTGAGCGAGATCAGGGCCCCGCCGATGGCGGCCACCCGCGAGAAGAGCCCGAGCAGGGTGCCGATGCCGACCAGGAGTTCACCCACGGCGATCGCGGTGCCGAAGCCCACCGGGGCCTTCAGCGCCAGGTCGACCAGCCACGGCACGGCGGAACTGTCGCGCACCGCGCGCATGGTCTCGCCGATCGAGCCGTTGCCGGTCGCGGACAGGAAGGCGCTGTCGGTGATCTTGTCCAGGCCCGCGTAGACGAAGGTGATACCGAGGAAGAGACGCAGCGGGAGCAGGGCGAAGCGGCTCGCGCTGTGCTTCCAGCCCCGCTGTTCGTTCGTCCCGTAAGCCCGCGTGCCCGCCGTCCCGTATCCGTATGCCATCTGCCCCGGCCTGCCTTTCTGGTGCTCGCCGCGTCCGCGTCACTTTGACCATACGTTCGACGGGTGGACCGGGCTCTGGGCGGGGCTCAGTCGGTGACGTCGATCCGGCAGCGGTTGGTCTCGACCCCCGCCGCCGTCACCACCTGTACGTCGACCTCCCCCGGCTCCACCTCGACCGGCACCGGCACGGTCAGCACACCGTCGGTCGGGTTGGCGAACCCACCCGGCACCGGCACCAGAGGCACATGGACGTGCACCGTCCCGATGCGCACCACCATCCGCGCCAGCCGGTCCGGCGTCTGCGCCCCCGGCGGTACGAATCCGGCGCCCCGGATCTCGATGTCGTCACCGGTGCGGATCGGGCCGTCGAGGTCCCCGGCTTCCCTGGCCCTTACGACGGACAGCACGACGGGACGGCCGCCCTCGGCGAACTTCCCTGCGAAGTACGTCGCCGCCGACACCACCACGAGCAGGGCCAGCCCCCATGGCAGATCGGGCAGTTGCTCCGGCCGCCGGGCGAGGCGTACAGCGGCGAAGAGCACTGCCACGGTCGACATCACAACGAACTGGATGTCCCCGAAGTTCCCGCGCCCCGAGTCGTCGGTGAGCAGATCGGCGGTGCGCGGCCGGTCCGCCCGCACCTTCTGCAGGGTCTGCCTCAGCACCCGGACACCCACCACGCGACGTACCACCACGGCGATCGCGCAGGTCAGCGCGAGGACCGTCAACACACCGGCGCCACGCGCGAGTTCGAGTCCTGCGATCAGCGCGTCCCGGTCCGCCGGGCCGGAGGCACCGGCCAGCTGCACGGCCAGCACCAGCACCGCGAAGACGGCGAGCAGCACCCAGGAGGCGGCGACCGCGCGCGAGGTGGAGAGCCGGTTGTCCTCGCCGATGAGCGGGGCGAGCAGTCCGCCGCGCGCCCGGTGCACCCTGGCCGCGCCGGTCAGCAGGCCCGCGGTGACCAGGGCGGCGACGAGTCCTGCCGTACGGGCGACGGTCCAGCCGGCCCCGATCGCGGTGAACGCCTCGCCGAGCAGCAGGAGCACCACGGCCCCCCAGACCACCACCAGCGTCCTGCGCCACAGCTGTCGCAGCCAGACCTCCCCGGCCTCACGGGACCGTTCGGCCACCACCCGTGCGGACTCGGTCAGTTCGTCGGACACCCACTGCCGGGACGCCCCCGCCGAGTGCGCGACGGCCGCCGGCAGACCCTCCCCCGTGGCGAGTTCGTCCCGCTTCGCGAGGAATGCCGCCACCGCACGCCGGTGTCCCTCACGGGATCCGTGCGGGCAGTCGCCACACGTACAGCCCCCGCCGTGCGTGCTCTCTCCGGCCTCTTGCACCGCCACGACGAGTGCCGCCCTTCCCCCGACCGGCCCACGGTGGGCCCGGCTCACTATGAACCTTTGAACGTGCATGTGATGAAAGGGAATTGTGCCGTACGGAGGGGCCGGCGCGGCGCTTGGGGAGGCGGTCAGGGGTGAGGGCGCGGTCAGCGGGTTGACGTCATCCGGCACCGGATGCCGCTCCGTCGAACACGGCATCCGGATGCCGCCCCGTCGAGCACCTACCCCAACAGCTCGGGCTCCGCCCGGCTGATGCGCCGCCACATCGCCTGGTGGTTGATCCACGCCACCAGATCGCTCCCGATCTGATCCCGGGTCTCGACCGCCTCCTTGTGCCCGATCAGCACCGGTTTTCCCGCCGCCCTCGCCGCCAACTGCACCTGGCAGGACCGCTCCAGCGTGTGGAACCACCAGGCGGCGGCGTCCACCGAGTCCCCCACCGTCAGCAGCCCGTGGTTGCGCAGCACCACCGCCTTGTGGCTGCCGAGCGCCCCGGCGATCCAGCGGCCCTCGGTGGGGTCGACCGCGACGCCCGTGTACGCGTCGTACAGCGAATGCGACTCGTAGAAGGCGCACGCCTCCTGGGTGATCGGGTCGAGGAGTTCGCCGAGCGCGCTGAAGGCCCGCCCGTGGACGGAGTGCGTGTGGGCGACCGCGACGATATCGGGGCGTGCCTTGTGGACCTGCGCGTGGACGGTGAACGCGGCCTGGTTGACGTGCCGTCGGCCCTGCACGACCTGGCCGTTCCCGTTCACCAGGATCAGATCGCTGACGGTGACATCGGCGAAGGCGAGCCCGAAGGGGTTCACCCAGTAGCAGTCGGCGTACTCGGGATCGCGGGCGGTGATGTGCCCCGAGACGCCTTCCTCATAGCCGTACGAGCCGAAGATCCGCAGCGCTCCGGCCAGCCGCTCCTTGCGATAGCGACGCTCGTCCGCCGGGTCCTCGTGGACGGGCGGCATCGCGAAGTCGAGCTGGTCGACGGGGACGGGCGGGGGCGCGGGCAGCGCGGGTATCTCGGCGGTCATGGGGCGGAAGCTACCGCTTGGTACGTGAGGTGGAAAGGGGGCGGCGTGCGGGCCGGGTTCGTCGACGTACGGCAATGCCGCCACCCACACGAGAGAGTGACGGCATCGGCGTTGACCTACAGAGTTGACCTACCGAAAGGTCACTCCCACTCGATCGTCCCCGGCGGCTTGCTCGTCACGTCGAGCACTACGCGGTTGACGTCGGCCACCTCGTTGGTGATCCGCGTCGAGATCTTGGCGAGCACGTCGTACGGCATCCGGGTCCAGTCCGCCGTCATGGCGTCCTCGGACGAGACCGGGCGGAGCACGATCGGGTGGCCGTACGTCCGGCCGTCGCCCTGCACGCCCACCGAGCGCACATCGGCGAGCAGCACGACCGGGCACTGCCAGATCTCGCGGTCGAGACCGGCCGCCGACAGCTCCTCGCGGGCGATCGCGTCGGCGTCACGGAGCAGGTCGAGCCGCTCCTTGGTGACGTCGCCGACGATGCGGATGCCCAGGCCGGGGCCGGGGAACGGCTGGCGCTGGACGATCTCCTCCGGGAGGCCAAGCTCCTGGCCGACCATCCGGACCTCGTCCTTGAACAGCTGACGCAGCGGCTCGACGAGCTCGAACTCGATGTCGTCGGGGAGGCCGCCCACGTTGTGGTGCGACTTGATGTTGGCGGTGCCGGTGCCGCCGCCGGACTCGACGACGTCCGGGTACAGGGTGCCCTGTACCAGGAACGCGACGTCGGGGCCCGCCTCCTGCATGATCTCCAGCTGGGCCTGCTCGAAGACGCGGATGAACTCGCGGCCGATGATCTTCCGCTTGGTCTCCGGGTCGGAGACGCCGGCCAGCGCGTCCAGGAAGCGCTTCTCGGCGTCGACGACCACCAGACGGGCGCCGGTGGCGGCTACGAAGTCCTTCTCGACCTGCTCGGTCTCGCCCTTGCGCATCAGCCCGTGGTCGACGTAAACGCAGGTCAGCTGGGAGCCGATGGCCTTCTGCACGAGGGCCGCGGCGACCGCGGAGTCGACACCTCCGGAGAGGCCGCAGATGGCGCGCTTGTCGCCGACCTGCTCGCGGATGAGGGCGACCTGCTCCTCGATGACGTTGCCGGTCGTCCAGGTGGGCTCGATGCCGGCGCCGCGGTAGAGGAAGTGCTCCAGGACCTGCTGGCCGTGCGTGGAGTGCAGCACCTCGGGGTGGTACTGGACGCCGTACAGCTTCTTCTCGTCGTTCTCGAAGGCGGCGACCGGGACCACGTCGGTGGAGGCGGTGACGGTGAAGCCCTCGGGAGCGGCGGAGCAGGCGTCGCCGTGCGACATCCAGACCGACTGGTCGTCGGGGGTGCCTTCGAAGAGGGTGGAGCCGGAGCGGGTGACCTTCAGCGGCGTACGGCCGTACTCACGGGCACCGTTGTCGTCGACGGTGCCACCGAGCGTGGTGGCCATGATCTGGAAGCCGTAGCACATGCCGAAGACCGGGACACCGGCCTCGAAGAGCGCGCGGTCGATGGACGGGGCGCCCTCGGCGTACACCGAGGAGGGGCCGCCGGAGAGGATGATCGCCTTCGGGTTCTTGGCCAGCATCTCGGCCACCGGCATGGTGCTGGGGACGATCTCGCTGTAGATCCGGGCCTCTCGGACGCGGCGGGCGATGAGCTGGGCGTACTGGGCACCGAAGTCGACGACGAGAACGACGTCGGGCGCGGCAGCGGGGGACGCAGATGACACTGGCGGCCTTCCGGCGGTGGGAGCAGGGGGTCGGTTTTGTCGATTCTACCGGCGCGCCGGGGGCCCGCTCCCGTCTCACCGTACGAACCGGCTTGACGCTGCGCGCGGGGCCTGGGCAATACTGAACCCATGCGCAAGCACCAGACCTTCGTCTTTACCTATGGCACCCGGCCCGTCCGGCTGCCACGGTCGTGCTGCTTGTAGCAACTGACAAGCGACTTCCCAGGCGCCCCGGGCCGACAGGCTCGGGGCGCTTGTCGTTTTCCGGACCTGAACGGCCGCGGCGCTGTCCACGACAAACACGTCACGACAAACACGTCACGACAAACACTTCACGACCGACACCTCAGGAGTACGGACATGAGCAGCACCGCTTCCCCCGCCCAGCCCGCCACCGAGATCACCGGCGCCCGCACCGAGGACGCCGCCACCCTCATCACCGGGGCCCGCGAGCGGATCGACGGTCTCGACGACCGGATCATCGGCCTCGTCCAGGAGCGGATGGCCGTCTCGGCGGTCATCCAGGAGGCCCGGATCACCTCGGGCGGCCGCCGGGTCAACCTCTCCCGCGAGATGGATGTGCTGGCCCACTACAGGGACGCCCTCGGCAAGCCCGGCACCACGCTCGCGATGACGCTGCTGGAGCTGTGCCGCGGCCGCGTCTGAGCCCGGTGCGGGATGCGAGCGGGAGCGCGTGCGTTCCCGCACTCACTCGTACGGCGCGTGACCGCCGGGGCGGCAGCTTCGTTGGTCCCGGTGCCACGCGTGGCCCGGCTGGGGCGTGTGACGTACGGGCCTGTGGGCCTGTTCGTCGTGGGACCTCGCTCCAGCATGTGTGACCGGAGGGCAGGGGACAGCCATACCGGTCGCCCCAGGCGGTCGGCTCCGGGGACGCTCGGAGCCGGTCGGCAGGGATCCGCCGCCCACTGTGACGCAGCCCACGCCACCTGCGTGAAGATTTCGTGAGTGCACCTACAACCTTCGTCCACGGACAACGGTCTCCCCTGCGTAACCACAGGTATCTCCGGTGCACTTTCGCACCGCAGGCCCCTCACATCTCGCGCCGAGCCGCCACAGCGATCGGTGCGCCAGACTTTCTGAGGTCCCATGAAGCTTCGCCGTTCCCTGGCCCTCGCGGCCGCCACGGCCGTCATAGCCCCGGTCTCGCTGCTCTCGGCCACGGCCGTGCACGCCGAGACCACCGTCACCACCACGCCGACGCCGTCGGCGACGGCCACGCCGTCCGCCACGCCGAGCAAGCCCGCCGACGTACCGGCGAAGGACGAGAAGCCCGCGCCGGGAGAGGCGCAGAAGCCCGAGCAGCCGAAGGGCGAGGAGCCCAAGAAGGACGACGGCTCCGCCCCGAAGCCGGTCACCCCGCCGAAGGACAAGCCGGTCACCCCGCCGAAGGACGAGCTCGGCGGCGAGGACGAGACCGGCGGCGAGGACGGTGACCTGGAGGACTTCTGCACCGAGGAGACCGTCAGCGTCGCGCTGACCGGCTTCCCGAACAAGATCGTCGCGGGCAGTGGCTGGAAGGAGTTCACCTACACGGTCACCAACCACACCAAGAAGGACATCGCCGAAATGGAGGCGTCCGTCTTCGCGTTCTCCGCGAGCGACGAGGAGGAGAAGGCGGAGGACCTGGTCACCAAGTTCGCGCACTTCGAGATGTTCGACCCGGTCAAGAAGGTGTGGACGAACGACTACCTGCTGGAGGGCATGCCGGACGGCCTGTTCGTCGGTACGTTCGCGCTGAAGGCGGGCGCCACCGAGAACGTCAAGCTGCGCGTCAGCCTCGACAAGGCGACCCCGGCGGGCAGCAGTGTCGCCGTGGCAGCCGGCATGGACCTCTCCGAGGCCGACGAGTCGCTGTGCAACTCGGGCGGTGACTTCTACGAGTTCGAGATCGTCGCGGCCGGTAAGAACCCGGGCCAGATCGACGACTCCAAGCCGACCGGCGAGCGCCCCGGCAAGCCGGGCAAGCCCGGTGGGAACGACAAGCCCGGGAAGCCGGACAACGGCAAGCCCGGCACCAAGCCGGTCCCGGACGTCAAGCCGCAGGGCGGCGCCAAGGAGATCCCGGTGACCGGCGACCTCGCCCAGACCGGCGCCTCCTCGCAGCTGCCGATCTTCGGCATCGCGGGCGGCACGGCCGTGGTGCTGGGTGCCGGTGCGCTGGTGCTGGTGCGACGCAGGAAGACCAACGCCTAGTCAGCTGCTAGTCAGCTGTAGGTGTACGCACGCGACTGGAGCGTGACCCAAGAGGGCTGCATTCGGAGGGGGATGCAGCCCTCTTGGCGTACGGCGGCACCTCGCGGCGTACGCCGGAACCGTCAGCCCCGCTTCTCCTTCTCACCCTTTTCCGGCTTCGGCGGCACCGTCGGCATCCCCAGGAACGGCAGCTTCAGGGCCCCGAACGCATCCGCCGGAACGGCCGGATTCTTCGGTTCCACCGCGGCCAGCCGGACGTACCCGCAGCCCTGCTCGGGCCGGGTGTCCTGGTCCCCCTTGTTGGGCCACAGCGACATCGCCCGCTCGGCCTGCGCCGTGATCGTCAGCGACGGGTTGACGCCGAGGTTCGCGGAGACCGCGGAGCCGTCGACGACGGAGATCCCCGGGTGCCCGTAGAGGCGGTGGTACGGGTCGATGACGCCCTCCTGGGGACTCGCGCCGATCGGGCAGCCACCCAGGAAGTGCGCGGTGAGCGGGGTGCCCATCAGCTCGCCGATGTTGCTGCCCGCGAACCCGTTGATCTCCTTGGCGAGCAGGGAGGCCGCGCGGGATGCCTCGGGGATCTGCTTGGGGTTGGGCGCGCCATGGCCCTGGCGGGCGGTGAGCAGGCCCTTTCCGACACCGCTCGGCTTGCGGTAGGTGATCAGGGAGTTGTCGAGGGACTGCATGACGAGCCCGATGATGGTCTTCTCCGACCAGCGGTGGTTGGAGAGCGACCGGGCCGCCAGGGACGGGTGCCGGACCACGTTCGCCACCCAGCCGAGTGCGCGCGGGAACTTCTCGGCGTACGGCACCTGGAGGATCGACATCGCGCCCATGGCGTTGGAGCCGCGGCCGTAACGCACCGGCTCGATGTGGGTGTTGGCGTCCGGGTGGATGGAGGAGGTGATGGCGACACCTCGGGTGAAGTCGACTTTCTTCCTGCCGCTGGAGGCGCCGAGCTGGGGGCCGTGTGCCTTGCGGTAGCGGCGGTCGGTGGTCTGGGACCCCACCAGGGCCTCGGAGTTGGTACGTGTCAGCTCGCCGAGCCGGGAGGAGATGTGCGGCAGGTGGCCGTCGTCCTTCATGGCGTGCAGCAGGGTCTGGGTGCCGTACGTTCCGGCGGCGACCACCACGCGGTGGGCGCGGTAGATCTTGCGGGTGCCCTTGCGGCGGGCGTCGGTGGGGGCGGTGGCGACGCGGTAGCCGCCGTCCGGGTGCTCGGAGATGCCGAGGACGGAGGTCATCGGGTGGATGACGGCGCCGGCCTGTTCGGCGAGGTGGAGATAGTTCTCGTTGAGGGTGTTCTTGGCGCCGTGGCGGCAGCCCGTCATGCACTCGCCGCACTCGGTGCAGGCGGTGCGGGCCGGACCTTTGCCTCCGAAGTACGGATCGGGAACTTCTCTGCCGGGGCCGGTCGTTGCAGAGGCAGACGTACCGTCGGCGTCCCGCCCGTCGCCGTAGAAGACGCCCACCGGGGCGAGATGGAAGGTGTCGCCGACCCCCATCGCCTCGGCGGTCGCCTTCAGGTGGACGTCGGACGGGGTCATGGTCGGGTTGAGGCGTACGCCCAGCATCCGCTTGGCCTGGTCGTAGTACGGAGCGAGTTCGTCCTGCCAGTCGGTGATGCCCGCCCACTGCTGGTCCTCGAAGAAGGGAGCGGGAGGTACGTAGAGGGTGTTGGCGTAGTTCAGTGAGCCGCCGCCGACGCCCGCGCCTGCCAGGACCATGACGTTTCCCAGCAGGTGCACCCGCTGGATGCCGAAGAGGCCCAGCGCGGGAGCCCACAGGTAGTTCTTCAGGTCCCAGGAAGTCTTGGGCAGGGTCTCGCGGGTGAAGCGGCGCCCGGCCTCCAGGACGCCGATGCGGTACCCCTTCTCCGTGAGCCGGAGCGCGGAGACGGCACCGCCGAAGCCGGAGCCGACGACGAGGACGTCGTAGTCGTACGAGGCGTCGTCGTACGGAGCGTCGTCGTACGGAGCGTCGCCGTACGGAGCGTCATCGACCGGGGCGCCGTCGGCCGGCTCCCCCTCGCCGGAGGGATTTTGGGCAGAGCTCTCCTGGGACACGTGCACTCCTCGTTCTTTGAAAAGTGAATAGAGAGACGCGAAGGGCCCGGACCGGCGGTCCGGGCCCCCTGGCCTCAGCGCAGGCGCAGTGCCTTCATGACCTTCAGGCTGGTGGTCATGAACGCCGCGTACTTCTCGTCGTCCATCCCGAAGGACGGGGCGAGCGGGATCAGACGCTGGTGGGCGACGTTCTGCGCCTCGGTGTACTTGAGGATGCCCTCGGAGCCGTGCCGGCGGCTCAGTCCGGACTCCTTCATGCCGCCCATCGGGGCGCGGACGCTGGCGTACGCGGCGCCGTAGCCCTCGTTGATGTTGACGGTGCCGGTGCGCAGTCGGGCGGCGACGGCATGGCCGCGCTTGCCGCTCTTGGTCCAGACGCTCGAATTGAGGCCGTAGGGCGTGCCGTTGGCCTCCGCGATGACCTCGTCCTCGTCGCGGAACCGGTAGATGGAGACGACCGGGCCGAAGGTCTCCTCGGAGCAGACCGCCATCGGGGCCTCGACGCCCTCCAGGACGGTGGGCTCGTAGAAGTACGGACCGATGTCCGGGCGGGGGGTGCCGCCGGTGAGGACGGTGGCGCCCTTGGTGACGGCCTCCTCGACGTGCCGGGTGACGGTCTCCAACTGGCGCGGGCCTACCAGGGAGCCCAAGTCGGCGCCGTACGCGAGGGAGTTGCCGAGGCGCATCGCCCTGGTGCGGGCGACGAAGCGCTGCACGAAGTCGTCGGCGATCGACTCGTGGACGTACAGCCGCTCGATGGAGATGCAGAGCTGGCCGGCCGAGGCGAAGCAGGCACGGACGGCACCGGCGGCGGCCTTCTCGACGTCGGCGTCCTCCAGGACCAGCATGGCGTTCTTGCCGCCGAGTTCGAGGGAGACGCCGACCAGCCGGGCGCCGGCGCTCTGGGCGATCTCGCGGCCGGTGCGGGTGGAGCCGGTGAAGGAGACGTAGTCGGCGTGCTTGACCACCTCGGGGCCGACCACCGGGCCCTCGCCGAGGACGACCTGGAAGACCTCGGGCGGCAGCCCTGCCTCGATCAGCAGATCGCGGCCCCACAGGGCGGACAGCGCGGTCTCCGTGTCGGGCTTCATCACCAGGGCGTTGCCCGCGACCAGGGCGGGCAGGCAGTCGCCGACGGACAGCTCGAAGGGGTAGTTCCACGGCGAGATCTGGCCGACCACACCGCGCGGCTGGCGCTGCTCGGTGACCTTGGTGAGGGTCGGCACCGCGCCCTGGTGGCGCTTGGGCTTGAGGTAGCTCGCGGCGGCGCGGCCGTAGTGCCTGGCCGCCATCGCGACGGCCTGGATCTCCTCGTGCGCGTGCAGCCTGGCCTTGCCGGTCTCCAGCTGGATCAGGTCGAGGATCTCGGCCTGCCGCTGGAGGACCAGGTCGTGGAAGCGCAGCAGGATCGCGGCCCGCTGCTTGACCGGGACGGTCTGCCAGGCGACCTGGGCGGCGCGGGCCCGCTCGAAGGCGATGGCGACGTCCTCGGGGGTGGACTCCGGCAGGTCGGCGAGCTTCTCGCCGGTCAGCGGCCCGTGGTTGGCGGTCCGCCCGGAACCGACCACGCCCCGGGTCAGCTGGGCGATCACCTCAGGGGTGATCACGTCCGCGGCCGTACGCGCGCCGGTGGGCGGGGTGGCCACGGGGTTGGTGCCGAGGGGTGCCGTGAGAGCCTGGGAGTCCGTCATACGGGCGAGCGTATGGCCCACCGGACTGTTTTGGTACCCATCGGTAATGGCTTTTCACCGGGCTCTCACGACCGTGCCAGCGATTGCTGGCACATAAGGCCTGATCAGGGGCGCTTCCCGATCAGGGGGTCTTGAGTTCGAGGATCTCCAGGTACTTGGTGACGTCCGCGAAGAGCTGCTCGCCCTCGTCGCGGAACTTGCCGTTGGACGGCATGGTCACGGTGATCCGCCAGTACGCCTTCTTGGACTCGCCGACCACGACCCGCTCGTGCAGTCGGCGCCGGACCGGGTCCTCGTCGGAATCCGAGTAGCCGGTGTAGTCGACGACGGCGTCGAACGCGGGGCGGCCCTGCTGGGTGCTGTCGGAGACCTTGGCCTCGGCGTCCTTCATCTCCGTCTTGTCCTTGCCACCCGCCGTGTAGTACGCCTCGCGGTCGCCCTTGGCCGGCGGCTGGTTGTCCTTGTCGATGACGACGCGGACCACATAGACCTGGAAGACGTTGCCCGGCTCGTAGAAGTTCTCGGTGTTGTCGGTGCTGTCGTCGTACGACTTGTAGTCGTTCGGCAGATAGATCCTGGAGGTGACGCTCTGGAGGGCCTGGTGCACCTTCCAGTTCTCCGGCGGGGCGTCGCCCGCGAAGGGGTTCACCAGGATCAGCACCAGGGCGAACGCGAGGACGAGCGCACCACCGAGCAGCCCGAACCGCGCCTTCCTGCTGCGCTGGAGGACCGGCGGCACCCAGCCGGAGCCGGTGCCCGGCTGCATCACTCTGGTGTACGCGACCGGGGGCGGCGGCGTCTGCCCGGCGGCCTTCTCCAGCTCGGCGCGCACGGTCGCCGTGTCCGGTCGGGCGGCCGGGTCCTTGTGCAGCAGCCGCACGACCAGCGCACCGAAGGCGCCGTTGCCCCGGGCGGGGTTCTGCGGTTCGGCGGACAGCACGGCCTGGAGGGTGGCGGGGGTGTTGGAACGCCGGTACGGCGACATGCCCTCGACGGCGGCGTACAGCACCACACCCAGCGACCACAGGTCGGAGGCGGGACCGGGGCGCTGGCCCAGCACCCGCTCGGGGGCGATGAACTCGGGCGAGCCGACGAAGCCGCCGGTCTCGGTCAGCCCCTGTTCGCCCTCGACCTGGGCGATGCCGAAGTCGCTCAGGACGACCCGGTCGTTCTCGCCGAGCAGGACGTTGTCGGGCTTGACGTCGCGGTGCAGGACGCCGACCCGGTGCGCGGCCTCCAGCGCGCCCAGCACGCCGAGCCCGATCCGGGCGGCGTCGCGGACGTCGAGGGTGCCCTCCTGGAGACGGTCACCGAGGGAGTGGCCGGGGACCAGCTCCATGACGATCCACGGCTTGCCCTCCTCCACCACCACGTCGTGCATGGTGACCACCGAGGGATGGGTGATCCTGGCGGCGGCGCGGGCCTCGCGCTGCATCCGCAGATAGACGTTCTGCCGCTCGCGCTCGGGCAGATGGTCGGGGACCCGGGGCTCCTTCACCGCGACGTCCCGGTCCACCACCTGGTCGTGCGCCCGCCAGACCGTGCCCATGCCGCCGTGCCCGAGCCGGGAGACCAGCCGGTAGCGGCCACCGATGACCCGGCCGACCTCGGGGTCGGTCAACTGGGTCGCCCGGGTCGGCACATGGACCTGGGTGGGCTGCTCGCCCGGGGCTCCGGGGTGCTGCGGATGTGGCTGCTGCGGCGTGTGCTGTGGCGGCTGGAGCCCGTAGCTGGTGGGCTCGTACGCCTGTCCCCCGTCGTTCGTCATGCCCCCATCCTGGCGGGCGTGCGCTCCCCGGTACCACCGGGGCGGTTGAGCGATGCAGACCCGTAACAGACCCCACACCGCATCCACGACGACCCGTCACCGGGCCGCCCGCGCCCGGCGTTGGCCGCTAACCGTCGTTCTGCCAGCCCCGTGCCACCGTGTTGAACCGCTCCCGGGTCTTCTCCCGGTCCTCCCACGGGCCCGACACATAGATCGCGTACTCGGGTCCGTTCTTGCCGCCGAAGTGCATCTGATCGATGGCGAACCGCTTGCCGGGGTTGTCGGTCTTCTCCCGGTAAGTGAATTCCAGCACGCCGCTCGCCCGGTCCCGGTAGTTGATCGGTGCCAGCCGCACCCGGCGGAACTCGGGCAGGCTCTTGGAGATCGCCCGCTCCAGGTCCGTCAAGTGCTGGTAGGGGGTGGCGAAGTCGGGTTCCGGGTCGACGTTGACGCGGATGCGGTTGCGGCCGTTGTCCCGGGTGTAGTCGAACTGGCCCGGCCCGGTCTCCTCACGCTGCCAGCCCTTGGGGACGGGGAGGCTGAAGCCTTCCTCCTGCACCATGCGCCAGTCGGCGGGCAGACCCGTGTCGGGCTCGGTGTCCCCGTTCTTGGGGTCCTCCGTGGTGCCGCCGGTGTCCTTGCCCTGGTCCTTCTTCGGGTCGCCCTGCGTGCCGTTCGGGTCCTGCTTGCCGCCCTGACCGTCGTTCGGGCCGGCGGAGTCCGCGGGCAGGCTGCCCAGGCCCGGGTCCCGCTCCTCCAGGAACTGGTTCACCCCGAAGGCCACCCCGCCGCCGAGCACCGCCGCCGCGACGACGCCCAGCACGATCTTGCTGCGCCGGTTGCCCTTCGAGGGTGACGGCGGGTGCGGCTGGGGGTGCTGGTGTGCGTGGGTCTGCGAGTGCGGTTGCGGGTACGCCGCTTCGTCCGGGTACGCGGGGACCGCCGGTCCCGGCGGGGGCACCGCCATCGGAGTCGTCGGAGCCGCGGGGGCCACCGCGTACAGCTCCTCCTCGGACACCTGCCGCGTCGGGATGTGTGCCTGCGCCTGCTGCGGCTGCCGCCCCTCCATCGCGTCCAGCAGCATCCGCTCGGCCTCGGCCGCCCCCGGCCGCTCCCCGGCCTCCTTGCGGAGCAGCGCCACGATCACCGGGGCCAGCGCCCCCGCGTGGTACGTCGGTTCGGGTTCCTCCGCGATCACCGCCTGGAGGGTGCCGATCGGCGAGGTACGGCGGAACGGCGAGCGCTCCTCGACCGCCGTGTACAGCGTCGCGCCCAGTGCCCACAGGTCCGAGGCCGGCCCCGGGTCCTCGCCCCGGATCCGCTCGGGCGCCAAGTAGTCGATGGAGCCGACCAGTTCACCGGTCCTGGTGATGGTGGAGTCGCCCTCGATGGCGGCGATGCCGAAGTCGGTGAGCAGCACCCGGCCGTCCCTGGCCAGCATGACGTTGCCCGGCTTGACGTCCCGGTGCAGTACGCCGACGGTGTGCGCGGCGCGCAGTGCGCCGAGCACGTGCAGGCCGATCCTCGCGGCCTCGCGCGGGTCGAAGCTCCCGGTCTGCTTGAGCGCGTCCGCGAGCGAGGGCCCGTCGACGTACTCCATGACGATCCACGGCCGGTCGTCGTGCTCCAGTACGTCGTGGACGGTGACGACCCCGGGGTGGTTGATCCGGGCGGCGGCCCGCGCCTCCTTCTGGGTGCGCGCGTGCAGTACGGCGCGGTCGGCCTCGGCCGCGTACAGCCCGGCCCGCAACTCCTTGACCGCGACGGTGCGGTGCAGCACCTCGTCGCGGGCGCGCCAGACGCGGCCCATCCCGCCGCTGCCGAGGATGTCGCCCAGCCGGTAGCGGCCGGCGAGGAGATGCCCCTCGCTGATGCCGCTGCCGGACCCGCCGACCCCGCTCGTACCGCCCGTATTGCTGTTGGCGTTCTCCACGTTTCCAGCCCACCACCCCGTGTCTCAGGGGACCAAGGTTACGGATCAGGGTTGCGGAGGTGGAACACAGGGGCGATCACGAGACCGCACTGTGACCGGGCGGCCGACACCGCGGCACGCGGCTGCCGGAGGCCCGGTAACGCTATGGAGGAGAGGGTGCGTTCACTTGGTGGAGCGGTAGTGAAGGACCGCGGCCTCGTACACCCGGGTCACCTCGTCGCGCTGCGACTCCGGGCCGATGACCTGGACGATGTGGTACTTCCCGTCGACGATCATCGCCCGGTTGCGCACGAAGACGTCCCGGCCGCTGCTGTCCTTCCAGGTGAACTGGCCCTCCGCCATCGCCTGCTGGCCGACGCTGATGCGGCGCAGACCGCCCGAGGAGGCCCAGGTGGAGTCGCGCAGCGGCTGCAACTCGCGCTCCTCCTTGAGCTGATAGGCCATCGGGTCGCTGCCCTTGTCCTTGACGGTGTCGCGGCCGGGAACGATGAGCAGCTCGATGTCGTTCCCCTGGTAACGGACCTGCCGGCTGTCGTTCATCGGCGAGCGCTGCCAGCTCTTGTCGACGGCGACCCGGAATCCGTCCCGGGGCTCGGTGAGGGTGTAGTTGGGCGGCAGGTCGGACGCGGGGTTCTGCTGGGCGGGCGGTTCCTGGGCGGTCGGGGTGTTGCTGGCCTCGCCCTGGTCGCCCTTGCCGTCGGCGGGCGGCTGACCGGCCGACGGGTCGTCGGATCGCCCGGGTGCGGGCTGCTGCGGCTGCCCGGACCGCGCGGGCTGTCCACTGCCCGTGTTCTGCCCGCCCGGCGACCCGGCCTTGTCCTTCGGCAGCACCATCACGGCATAGACGACCGCCGCCACCAGCCCCACCATGATCAACAGCAGCAGCCACTTCCCCAGCGACCGCGGCTGCCGCGCGCCGATCCGGGGCTCGCGCTGCACCCGTGGCGCGCGCGGCGGCTTCGCGGGCCGCTCCCGCCCCTTGGCCTGCTTGTTGCGGTGCCGCCCGTGCTGCGAGCCGCCCTTGCGCTTGCGTACCAGTTCGCCCCTGCGCCGCACGATCGGCAGCCTGGCAGCGTCCGGCGGCGACGGCAGCGGTACGACCTTGGTGCCGCCCTCCGGCTCCGGCGCCGAACGCACCAGCGAGCGCAGCCAGCCGCGCAGCTCCTCGAAGTCCGGACGCTCGGTGGGGTCCTGGCGCAGCAGCGACTCCACGACGGGGCGCAGCGGACCGCACTCCTCCGCGAAGGCGGGCGGCTCCGCACACACCATCTGCACCAGCTCGGCGGTGCTGTCCTCGGGATAGGGCGCATGCCCCTGTACGACGCGGAACAGCAGCGCACCGAGTGCCCACAGGTCGGTGGCGGGCCCGATCGGCGGCGCCAGCTGCCAGTTCTCGTACACCGGACCGGCCTGTTCGGGCGCCCAGCGCTCGGTGACCGCGCCGACGACCGCGATCCGGGTCTGCCGGGAGCGCTCGGCGGCGAGCGGGGTGCTGGGGCCGCGATACGGCAGCCCGGCGATGACGTCGTCCCAACGGCCGCCGCCCGGCGACTTGGGGGCGGGGGTCAGGTCGGTTCCGGGCCGGTCGGCCGGGGCGCCCTGGGCGTAGGGGCCGGCCCCGATGCGGTCCATGCCCCGGGTGCGGCCGGCGTCGGCGGAGTGTCCTGCGACACGTCCCTGGCCCGCCGTACGTCCCGGAGCGTGGTCCGGCGCGTGAGCCGGGCCCGGCTGGCTGTGCCGGAGCTCGTCGGCGCGCAGGGCCTCGCCACCCGCACCGCTCCCGGCCCTGGGCAGCGCCCCGTGCCAACTCCCGCCGGACGTCTGCCCGGTGACCCGCTCGACGCCTTCGCCACGCTCGCTGCGGGGCTGCTCGCCGTACGGGGACACGGCCCGGCCCGGCTGCCCGTACGGGGAGACCGCCCCGGGGCGGGTGCTGCTCCCGGCACCGCCCGGCCCGGCGCCGCGCGTCCCTGCACCACTGGTCCCGGCACCGCTCGTCCCGGCACCGCTGGTTCCCGCTCCACCGCTGCCTGGCCCGGGCTCCGGACCGCTGCCCGTTCCGTACGGTGCGATGGCGCGCGAGCCGGGGCCGGTCGCGCTCGGCGTCGTACCGTACGGAGAGACCGCGCCGGACCCCTCGCCGCTCCCGGAGTCCTGGAGGTACGGGCTGCGCGAAGGCTCCACTCCCTGGCGGCGCTGCTCCTCGGTGGCCTTGGCCGCCGCCCTGGCACCCGCCCGGTACGCGGCGATGGCACCGGCACGGGCCGCCCGCGCGTCCGTCGCAGGAAAGGCGGGGCCGGTCCCGGAGGCACCACCGGCACCCGGAGGACTCCCGAACCCCGACGCCCCCGCAGGCCCCATGAACCCCGCATGCCCCTCAGGAACTCCCGTTCCCCCACCCGACGGCAACGCCTGCCGCTCCTGCGGCTGCTCCGCCGGACGCCCCAGAAAGTCGGTCGGCAACGCGGGCAGGCCCGCGTCGGGCCCCCCGAACTCCCCGTCCCCCGACGCCACATGCCCCCGGGGCACCGGCACCGAAGCCTCGCCCCAGCCGCCGCCCTGCGCCCCACCCGCACCCGGCGCCCCAGCAGCCGCTCCCCCGGCGACCGCCCCGGGGATCGGCGCATAGCCGCACAGCGCCTCCTCGGCTGCGCCTGCCGCGAGCCCGGTCAGCACGATGCGCCCGTCGTCACAGACGAGCACCGTCCGGACGGTGATGTTCCGGTGGGTCCAGCCATGGGCGTGCAGCACGCGCAGCGCGGTCAGTACGTCGGAGGCGACCTCGGCCGCCCGGTAGGGGCTGAGCGGCGCCTC
The DNA here is from genome assembly GCF_044454195.1 of Streptomyces sp. NPDC051561. NCBI lineage: Bacteria > Bacillati > Actinomycetota > Actinomycetes > Kitasatosporales > Streptomycetaceae > Streptomyces > Streptomyces sp. NPDC051561. The sequence goes on from NZ_JBITDM010000002.1 coordinate 790,888, forward strand.
GGCGAGCAGGGCGGCCAGCGGCCGTGCCGCCACCAGCTCGCTCACTATCCAGAGGGAGCCGTCCTCCTCGAAGACGTCGAAGACCTGGTCGAGGCGGGGGTGGTCGGGAATCTGCGCGGCGGCCTGGGCAGCCTCGATCGCGCGCCGTACGGCCGGATCGCCCGAGCGACGCGCGGTGCCCCGCCCGCCGGCCGGACGCCGGTGCACCGGACCGCCGTCGGCGTCCAGGAACTCCGCGTCCACCACCTCGGGCAGCGGCACCTGGCGGACCAGGACCTCCTGCCCGCTGAACGTGTCGAAGGCCCGCGTCTCCACGAGGTCGTACTCGTCGGAGGGTGGCAACGGCAGGCGGTAGCGGTCGGCAAGCACCCGACCCGCGTAGTCGTCCACGTCGCCTCCCCGAAGCGCGCTCTTCCCCGCTGTCCCCGGCCCCCGGCGACCGGCCCTCGAAGGGCGGCCGCCGGTCCCGGGGCTGACCCTCGGACGTACCCGAAACCATCAATTCCGGTCGTTTACCGGCGTATTGCGGCTGCGTACGGTCCGCGAGGTCTCACGATACGTGGCAATACCCCGTCGCGAGGCAGTGTCAACGCATCCCGGTCAGTCAGTCGGCTTGAACGTGGCGAACGCCGTCTCGCGGAGCTTGGTGCACTCCTCGCCGTTCCAGGCGTCGGCCGGGCAGCTCACCATGATCGAGTAGCCGCGCTTGTCATCGACCTTGAAGCCGCGGTTGAGGACGTGAATACGCTGGCCGCGCTGGTCGCGTGCGAACTCCCAGTCGGCGGTGGTGGGGTAGCCGTTGTACTCGACGGGGTTGATACCGATGTGCTCGTAGCCCTTGCTGGTGGCGGCCACCACGGCACGCGCGGCGGTCCAGGCGGCCGCCGCGTCCGACTTCGGGCTGTCGTTGAAGTCGACCTGAACGCGCGGGAATCCGCCGTCCTTGCTGTATATCCCGCCCGAATTCTTGCCCGCTATGTCCGTCCGCTTGAACCCGGCGGGCATCGCCATAGTGAAGTGGAACCGCGAGTCGGTGACCGTCTCGAACCCGGCGGGCAGCGCGCCGTCGGCAGGCTTGCCGGTGGCGGGGGCGCTCGGCTTCGTACCGCCGGAGCCGCCCGTGGCGGTGCCCTTGTCCGGGTCGGTGCCCTTCTCGGGGTCCTTGTTCTTGCCGGCTTCCTTGCCGCCGTCCTTGCCGCTGCTCTTGCCGTCACCGCCGGCCGTGGCGCCGCTCGAACTCGACGGGTTGCCGCCGTCCTTGTTCTTGCCCTCGGGGGTGTCGTTGTTCAGCGCGAGTGCGAGGACCGTGCCGAGCACCGCGAGCGTCGCCACCAGCGCGGCCACCAGCAGCGCCCGCTTGCGCCCGGCGGACGACATCCCGCCGACCGTCCCCGGCGACGTGCCCCCGCCGCCCGAACCGGAACCCATCGCGGTGGTCGCCGCACCCGCGGCCGCAGCACCGGCCACCGCGGGCGTGGCAGCCGCCGTCGCGGCGGGCAGCACCTTCGCGGGCTTCTCGCGCTTCGGCTTCTTCCCCGAACCCGAGGGCACCACGGGCGGCACCGGCGGAAGCGGAACCACCTTGGTGGCGTCCGCCCCGGCCAGTACGTCACCGGCGGCGTCCGCCGCGTCGAGCTGCCGCAGTACGTCGATGAGGAGCGCCCGCGCACCCCGGTCGTCGAGCCGCTGTTCCGGGTCCTTGGCGAGCAGGCCGTAGATGACCTCCTCCAGCGGGCCCGCGTGCTTGGGCGGGTCCACCGGTTCGGTCATCACGGCGGTCAGGGTGGCGATGGCCGAGCCCTTGTCGTACGGCGGAACTCCCTCCACCGACGCGTAGATCAGTCCGCCGAGGGACCACAGGTCGGCGGCGGGACCGGGCTTGTGGCCGCGGGCGCGCTCGGGGGAGATGTAGGAGGGGGCGCCGACGAGCATGCCGGTGGAGGTGATGGAGGGGTCGCCCTCCACCTGGGCGATGCCGAAGTCGGTCAGGACGACCCGGCCGTCCTCGGAGATCAGCACGTTGGACGGCTTCACGTCGCGGTGCAGGATGCCCTGGTTGTGCGCGGCCCTGAGGACGTCGAGGATGGCCAGGCCCACCTCGGCGGCCCGACGCGGCGTCAGCAGCCCGTCCTCGCGGACGGCTTCGGCGAGGGATTTGCCCTCGATGAGCTCCATCACGATCCACGGGCGGTCGTCCTCGTCGACGACGTCGAAGACGGTGACGGCGCCGCTGTTGCGGATCCGGGCGATGGCCTTGGCCTCGCGCAGGGTCCGGGTGATCAGACGGCGCTTCTCGTCCTCGTAGATGGCGGTCGGGAAGCGGAGTTCCTTGACCGCGACGGTCCGGCCGAGCGTCTCGTCGACGGCCCGCCAGACGGTGCCCATGCCACCTCGGCCGAGCACCTCGCCCAGGCGGTAGCGGCCGGCCAGCAGACGGCCCTCGACCTCCGCGGAGGTGTCCGACGCGGCATCCTTGGCGGCCTCGACGGCTTCGGCCTCGGCGACGGCCGCTGCCGCGGCACTCCGGTCCGCGGCGGCCTTGTCCCCGGCAGCCTTGCTCCCGGCGGCCTTGTCCGCGACAGCCCTGTCCGCGACGGCCTCGTCCGCGACGGCCTTGCCCTCAACGGCCTTGTCCGCAGTGGTGCCGTCCGCGGCGGCCTTGTGCGCGGTGGCCTTCTCGTCGGACACCGCGTCCTGCGTGCTGTTCCGCGACTGCTCCGGCTCGTCCGACATGCGTCCCCTCTGCGATCCCTGATCTTCGCCCCGTGCCCGGCCGTCCTGCATCTCCGTGGCGCATGTCCACCCATGTGCGTACATGGCTGTACGTGCATCACGTGGCCGCTACGGCGGTTTCCCCGGCGATGCGGCAACCCGCCCTGGCAGAGCCCCCATTGTCCCCCACGCGCGGAGCGCCAACACCCCCGGGGCAGGGCGCACAATCGAGCCGCGCCCCACCCTGCTTCCGCCTACCCCCGCTGCCGTCCCCTACAACGGCACGATGTCCGGCGCCCCCAGCCTGGCCGCATCCGCCGTCAGATCGTCGGGCTGGCGCTGCGACTCCCGCTCCGACTCCACTCGCTTCTCGTAGTGCTCCACCTCCCGCTCCACCTGCCCCTTGTCCCACCCCAGCACCGGAGCCATCAACTCCGCACATTCCAGGGCACTCCGGGTGCCCCGGTCGAAGGTCTCGATCGAGATCCGGGTACGGCGTGTCAGTACGTCGTCCAGGTGCCGGGCCCCCTCGTGCGAGGCCGCGTAGACGATCTCCGCCCGCAGATAGTCCTCGGCGCCGGTCAGCGGCTCCCCGAGGCCCGGGTCGGCGGCGATCAGCTCCAGGAGTTCCTCGGCGAGGGATCCGTACCGGTTCAACAGGTGCTCCACCCGCACCACATGAAGCCCGGTCCGCGCCGCGATCCTGGCCCGCGCGTTCCACAGCGCCCGGTAACCCTCCGCCCCGACCAGCGGCACGTCCTCCGTGACGCACTCCGCGACCCGTACATCCAGCGCGTGCACCGCCTCGTCGACCGCGTCCTTGGCCATCACCCGGTACGTCGTGTACTTGCCGCCCGCGACCACCACCAGCCCCGGCACCGGATGCGCCACCGTGTGCTCGCGCGACAGCTTGCTGGTGGCGTCCGACTCACCGGCCAGCAACGGCCGCAGCCCGGCGTACACCCCCTGCACGTCATCCCTGGTCAGCGGCACCGCGAGCACCGAGTTCACATGTTCGAGCAGATAGTCGATGTCCGCACTGGACGCCGCCGGGTGCGCCTTGTCCAGGTCCCAGTCGGTGTCCGTCGTGCCCACGATCCAGTGCCGCCCCCACGGAATGACGAACAGCACCGACTTCTCGGTGCGCAGGATCAGCCCGGTCGAGGAGTGGATGCGGTCCTTGGGAACCACCAGGTGGATGCCCTTGGACGCCCGTACGTGGAACTGCCCGCGCTCCCCGATCAGCGCCTGGGTGTCGTCCGTCCACACCCCGGTCGCGTTGACGACCTGCTTCGCCCGGATCTCGTACTCGCCCCGCGCCTCGACGTCCTCCACCCGTACGCCGACAACCCGCTCGCCCTCCCGGAGGAAGCCGATCACCCGCGCCCGGTTCGCCACCTGCGCCCCGTAAGCGGCGGCGGTCCGCACCAGCGTCGCCACATATCGGGCGTCGTCCATCTGTGCGTCGTAGTACTGGAGCGCCCCGGTCAGCGCGTCCTTCTTCAACGCGGGCGCGACCCGCAGCGCATGACGCCGCGACAGGTGCCGGTGCATCGGCAGCCCGCGCCCGTGCCCGGAGGACACCGACATCGCGTCGTACAGCGCCACGCCCGAGCCCGCGTACCAGCGCTCCCACCCCTTGTGCTGGAGCGGATAGAGGAACGGCACCGGCTTCACCAGGTGCGGGGCCAGCCGTTCGAGCAGCAGCCCGCGTTCCTTCAGTGCTTCGCGTACGAGGGCGAAGTCGAGCATCTCCAGATAGCGCAGCCCGCCGTGGATGAGCTTGCTGGAGCGGCTGGAGGTGCCGGACGCCCAGTCCCGCGCCTCGACCAGACCGGTGGACAGGCCCCGGGTCACGGCGTCCAGGGCCGTCCCGGCCCCGACCACGCCCGCGCCCACCACCAGCACGTCCAGTTCCCGCTCGGCCATCGCGGCGAGCGCTTGCGCGCGCTCCGCCGGTCCCAGTGTCGCTGTCCTCACTGCTGCCTCCCGTTGGTGCGGTTGGTGCGGTCGGTACGGCTCGCGCTTCCTGTGGAGGGGTCTACCCGGGGCCACTCCCCCGATTCTCAACCCAGGCTCCCGTCTCAGCCACCGCCTGTGGACAACCCGGGGAAGGGGCGGCTCCACCAGGCCACCCCGAAATCCCTCAAAACGTTCATATTTACGCCTAGTCTGACATTTCCTCGGCTCGAATTGTCCACAGGGCTTGCGCGCCGCCCCACCTCCCCTTATAGGAGGTGCCGGGAAAATCCGCAGGTCACAGGGGACCCAAGGGAAGGACGGCTCACGCCATGCCCGCAGATCTCGCCGTCATCGGACTCGGCCACCTCGGTCTCCCCCTCGCCCAGGCCGCCGTCGCCGTCGGCATCACCACCCTCGGTTACGACTGTGACCCGCGCCCGGTCGCCGAGCTGGCGGCGGGCCGCCCACCCGTGGACGGCTCGCTCTCCGCCGCCGAGATCCGCCGGATGCTTGCCGGTGGTTTCCGCCCGACGACCGACCCCGCCGAGCTGGGCCGGGTCCGTACCGCCGTCATCTGCGCGCCCGCCCGGCTCGGCCAGGACCGCACCCTGGACCTGACCGCCGTCGCCGACGCCGCCCGCACCCTGGCCGCCCGGCTGCGCCCGCACACCACCGTGCTGGTGGAGTCCGCGGTCCACCCCGGCGCCACCGAGGACTTCGTACGCCCCCTCCTCGAAGCGGGCTCCGGGCTGCGCGCCGGACGCGACTTCCACCTGGCGTACTCCCCCAGCCGGCTGGACCCCGGCAACCGCACCCGCGGCTACGACCGCACCCCCAAGGTGATCGGCGGCCTCACCCCCGCCTGCACCGAGTCCGCCGCCGCCTTCTACGGCCGCCTCACCGACAAGGTGGTCCGCGCCCGCGGCCCGCGCGAGGCAGAGACCGTCGGCGTCCTGGAGACCAACTACCGGCACGTCAACATCGCCCTCGCCAACGAGATGGCCGTCCTCTGCCACGACCTCGGCGTCGACCTCTGGGACGTCATCCGCTGCGCCGAGACCAAGCCGTACGGCTTCCAGGCCTTCCGCCCGGGCCCCGGCGTCGGCGGCCACAGCGTCCCCGTAGACCCCAATTACCTCTCCTACAACAGCCGCACCCCCGGCCACCCACTGCGCATGGTCGGCCTGGCCCAGGAGATCAACAGCCGGATGCCGAGTTACGTACTCCAGCGCTCCGCCACGCTCCTCAACGAGCACGGCAAGTCCGCCCGCGGCGCCCGCGTCCTGCTCCTCGGCGTCACCTACAAGCCCGACCTCGCCGACCAGGAGAACTCCCCCGCCCCCGAAATCGCCTCCCGGCTGCACGACATGGGCGCCCAGCTCACCTACCACGACCCCCATGTCCCGTACTGGCGCGTACGCGACGTCCCGGTCCCCCGCGCCGACTCCCTCTACGAGGCCGCGGCCGCCGCCGACCTGACGATCCTGCTCCAGCACCACCGCACCTACGACCTCCAGGGACTGGCCGTGAAGGCCCAGCTCCTGCTGGACACCAGGGGTGCCAGCCCGGCGGGCGCGGCGTTCCGCTTGTAAAGAAAGGGGGTGGAAATCCAGCCAGGAATCCCACCCCCAACTGTCCCACCTGGCTGCTACCGTCAACGCGCACTACCGAACTTATGCGCGCTTTACGCCACACGCTCCCAGGGGGGAACCCGCTCATGTCCTATCCCGCTCAGCCGCCTCAGCAGCCCGGAGGCAACCCGTACGCCCAGAACCAGCCCCCGCAGCCCGGAGGCAACCCGTACGGCCAGAACCAGCCCCCGCAGGGTGGTCCGAACCAGTTCCCCGGCGGCCAGTTCCCTCCGCAGCAGGGCCAGTTCGGCGGCGGCTTCCCGGCGCCCACCCCGGCACCGAGCCGCGGCAACCTGGGTCTCGGCATCCTGGCCGCCCTCGTGATCACGCTGGTCGCGGCCGGTATCTACGGCGCGATCATGGGCGCCGTCGAGGCCGAGGTCGGCTACGCCGCGGTCGGCGTGGGCTTCCTGATCGGCTTCCTGGCCGCCAAGGCCGGCGGCGCGAGCCCTGCGGTCATCGTGGTGAGCGCGGTCCTCTCGCTGGCCGCCGTCTACCTCGGCCAGATCCTGGGCCTGGCGATCTACATCTCGAAGTCCTCGCCGATCGGCGTGATGGAGATCCTCACCCAGCACTTCGGCGATCTGTCCGCCGGCTGGAAGGAGGAGCTGGACTTCCTGTCCTTCGTCTTCCTCGCACTCGGCCCCATCGGCGCCATCTCCGGCGCCAAGAAGGCCGGCTAGCGGCAGCGGTACGACAGCCGGGTGGCCCGGCACCTTCTCCGCGGAGAAGGTGCCGGGCCACCCGGCCGGGTACGTGCCCGCAGGGTCAGCGGCGGTGCTGCGAGTCCGCGACGGTGACCTCGACGCGCTGGAACTCCTTGAGCTCGCTGTAGCCCGTGGTCGCCATCGAGCGGCGCAGTGCGCCGAAGAGGTTCATCGAACCGTCCGGGATGTGCGCCGGGCCGGTCAGGATCTCCTCGGTGGAGCCGACCACGCCCAGGTTCATCCGCTTGCCGCGCGGCACGTCCTCGTGGACGGCCTCCATGCCCCAGTGGTGGCCCTGGCCGGGCGCGTCGGTGGCACGGGCCAGCGGGGAGCCCATCATGACGGCGTCGGCACCGCAGGCGATGGCCTTGGGGAGGTCGCCGGACCAGCCCACGCCGCCGTCGGCGATGACGTGGACGTAACGGCCGCCGGACTCGTCCATGTAGTCACGACGCGCGGCAGCGACGTCCGCGACGGCCGTGGCCATCGGGACCTGGATGCCCAGCACGTTACGGGTGGTGTGCGCGGCGCCGCCGCCGAAGCCCACCAGCACACCGGCGGCGCCGGTCCGCATCAGGTGCAGGGCCGCGGTGTAGGTGGCACAGCCACCGACGATGACCGGGACGTCCAGCTCGTAGATGAACTGCTTGAGGTTCAGCGGCTCGGCCGCGCCGGAGACGTGCTCGGCGGAGACGGTCGTACCGCGGATCACGAAGAGGTCCACACCGGCATCGACGACGGCCTTGGAGAACTCGGCGGTGCGCTGCGGGGAGAGCGCCGCGGCGGTGACCACACCCGAGTCGCGGACCTCCTTGATGCGCTGCCCGATCAGCTCGGCCTTGATCGGCTCCGCGTAGATCTCCTGGAGGCGGCGGGTGGCCGCACCCTCGTCGTTCAGCTCGCGGATCTCTTCGAGGAGGGGCTCCGGGTTCTCGTACCGGGTCCACAGGCCTTCGAGGTTCAGTACGCCGAGGCCGCCGAGCTGCCCGATGCGGATCGCGGTCTCGGGCGAGACGACCGAGTCCATGGGGGCCGCCAGGAAGGGCAGCTCGAAGCGGTAGGCGTCGATCTGCCAGGCGATCGAGACCTCCTTCGGGTCCCGCGTACGCCGGCTCGGCACGATGGCGATGTCGTCGAACGCGTACGCCCTGCGGCCGCGCTTGCCGCGCCCGATCTCGATCTCAGTCACGTTGTGTGGCCTTTCCCTCTTGGTCTGCCGTTCCAGTATCCCCGACACGCACGAAAGGGGCGGTCCCGGTGTTCCGGGGCCGCCCCTGAGCGTCTTCGGGGACTTACTTCCTGCTGTAGTTCGGTGCCTCGACCGTCATCTGGATGTCGTGCGGGTGGCTCTCCTTGAGGCCCGCCGAGGTGATCCGGACGAAGCGGCCCTTGGTCTCCATCTCGTCGACCGAGGCGGCGCCCACGTAGCCCATCGTCTGGCGCAGTCCGCCGACGAGCTGGTGCAGCACGTTGGCGAGCGGGCCGCGGTAGGGCACCTGGCCCTCGATGCCCTCGGGGACGAGCTTGTCGTCGGAGGACACCTCGGCCTGGAAGTAGCGGTCCTTGGAGTACGAGCGGCCCTGGCCGCGGGACTGCATCGCACCCAGCGAGCCCATGCCGCGGTACGACTTGAACTGCTTGCCGTTGATGAACTGCAGCTCGCCCGGGGACTCCTCGCAGCCCGCGAGCAGCGAGCCCAGCATCACGCTGTCGGCGCCCGCGGCGAGCGCCTTGCCGATGTCGCCGGAGTACTGGAGGCCGCCGTCACCGATGACCGGCACGCCCGCCGCACGGGCGGCCAGCGCGGCTTCGTAGATCGCGGTGACCTGCGGGACACCGATGCCGGCGACCACACGGGTGGTGCAGATCGAGCCGGGGCCCACGCCGACCTTGACGCCGTCCACGCCGGCGTCGATCAGTGCCTGGGCGCCGTCACGGGTCGCGACGTTGCCGCCGATGACGTCCACGTGCACGGCCGACTTGATCTTCGCCATCCAGTCGAGGGCGTTGCTGTTGTGGCCGTGCGAGGTGTCGACGATAAGGAAGTCCACCCCCGCGCCCGCCAGCGCCTGGGCGCGGTCCAGCGCCTCGGGGCTGGCACCGACGGCCGCGCCGACGAGCAGCCGGCCCTCGGCGTCCTTCGCCGCGTTGGGGTACTGCTCGGCCTTCTTGAAGTCCTTGACCGTGATGAGGCCCTTGAGCACGCCCGCCTCGTCGACCAGCGGAAGCTTCTCGATCTTGTGGCGGCGCAGCAGCTCCATGGCGTCCACGCCGGAGATGCCGACCCGGCCGGTGACCAGCGGCATCGGCGTCATGACCTCGCGCACCTGGCGCGAGCGGTCCGACTCGAAGGCCATGTCGCGGTTGGTGACGATGCCGAGCAGCTTGCCCGCCGGGTCGGTGACCGGGACACCGCTGATGCGGAACTTGGCGCAGAGCGCGTCGGCCTCGCCCAGCGTGGCGTCCGGGCTGACCGTGATCGGGTCGGTGACCATGCCCGACTCGGAACGCTTCACGAGGTCGACCTGGTTGACCTGGTCCGCGATGGACAGGTTGCGGTGCAGCACACCGACACCGCCCTGACGGGCCATGGCGATGGCCATGCGGGACTCGGTGACCTTGTCCATCGCGGCGGACAGCAGCGGGATGTTCACGCGCACGTTCCGCGAGATGAGCGACGAGGTGTCGACCGCGTTGGGCAGCACTTCAGATGCACCCGGAAGCAGCAGCACGTCGTCGTAGGTCAGCCCGAGCATCGCGAATTTCTCCGGCACTCCATCGACGTTCGCAGTCATGACACCTTCCAAATGGTCTTGCTCGGCGCGGATGTCCATGCTAACGGGAACCTGGGGTGTCGGATTCCACGATCATGACAAGCGACCGAGTTTGTACGTTTCTCCGGTGCGGCGGTACGTCGATGCGCTAAGCGGCGTCGAGGCGGGGGACGGCACGGAGCGGGACGGGGGCCGGGCCTATTGCTCGGCGAGGGCGCGGAGCCGGCTCAGCGCCCTGTGCTGTGCAACACGCACGGCGCCCGGGGACATTCCGAGCTTCTGCCCGGTCTCCTCCGCGGTCAGTCCGACCGCGACCCGCAGCACCAGCAGCTCGCGCTGGTGCTCGGGGAGATTGGCGAGCAGCTTCTTGGCCCAGGCGGCGTCGCTGCTGAGCAGCGCCCGCTCCTCGGGGCCGAGGGAGTCGTCGGGCCGCTCCGGCATCTCGTCGGAGGGCACTGCGGTGGATCCGGGGTGGCGCATCGCGGCGCGCTGGAGGTCGGCGACCTTGTGCGCGGCGATGGCGAACACGAACGCCTCGAAGGGGCGCCCGGTGTCCTTGTAGCGCGGCAGTGCCATCAGCACCGCGACGCAGACCTCCTGGGCCAGGTCCTCCACGAAGTGACGAGCGTCACCGGGCAGCCGGGACAGCCGCGACCTGCAGTAGCGCAGGGCCAGGGGATGAACGTGGGCAAGCAGGTCGTGGGTGGCCTGCTCGTCCCCCTCGACGGCGTGGTGCACCAGTGCACCGATGGCCCCGTGGGCCGCCACCGCCTCGTCGTCGCGCATCGGTCCATGGTGCCTCGGAGTTCCGGCATCCGCGCCGCCGCGCCCGTAGTTGTGCACTGAAGCGTTATGAGCAGGTACGCCAGGACTCATCTCCCGCGCCCTCCCCTTCCGCTCGACCGATCCGTTCCCGAGGAACCCCATCCCTCAAGGATGCGGCATCGGTCGCCGAACCGGGATCGGGCGTCCTGCACCCCGCCCGCGCGAAAGCGGACGGGGGACCATCTCACGCAGACAAAACCGGTCCTATCGGACCAGGCCCCAGCGGAAGCCGAGCGCCACCGCGTGCGCGCGGTCCGAGGCGCCGAGCTTCTTGAACAGCCTCCTGGCGTGCGTCTTCACCGTGTCCTCGGAGAGGAACAGCTCGCGGCCGATCTCCGCGTTGGAGCGTCCGTGGCTCATGCCTTCCAGCACCTGGATCTCGCGCGCGGTGAGCGTCGGAGCAGCACCCATCTCGGCGGACCGCAGCCGGCGCGGGGCAAGCCGCCAGGTCGGGTCGGCCAGCGCCTGGGTGACGGTCGCGCGCAGCTCGGCGCGGGACGCGTCCTTGTGCAGATAACCGCGGGCCCCCGCGGCGACCGCCAGCGCGACCCCGTCGAGGTCCTCCGCGACCGTCAGCATGATGATCCGGGCGCCGGGGTCGGCGGACAGGAGCCGGCGGACCGTCTCGACACCACCGAGACCGGGCATCCGTACGTCCATCAGAATCAGGTCCGAACGGTCGGCACCCCAGCGGCGGAGGACTTCCTCGCCGTTGGCCGCCGTCGTTACGCGCTCGACGCCGGGCACGGTCGCGACCGCGCGGCGAAGCGCTTCTCGGGCAAGCGGGGAGTCGTCGCAGACGAGGACGGATGTCATGACCGACCTCCACCGCTCGCACAGCTGATGCGCGTCACCTTGGGCCTCCAGGCTGAATACAAGTCGTCACCTGTGCGGTTGACGCTCTCGGACACCTGCCCGATCGCTCTTTCCTTCAACCGCCTCTGCCAACTCAACGACGGTCACTCGAAAGAGTTACGGCCCCGGATGCGGACTCTCGCAGCCACAGTGCCCCATTTAGTCCGATTCCTTCCTTTTTGCTGGTGTCTGTGGCTACATTTCCAATGAGTCATATTTTCATCTATCCACACGGTAGATGTACGGCTTCGCTCAAATTTCCGCCTCAGCACAGACGCAAGGGGACAACCAATGGCAGATTTCTCCCGCCTTCCCGGACCCAACGCCGACCTGTGGGACTGGCAGCTCCTGGCCGCCTGCCGCGGAGTCGACAGCTCGCTGTTCTTCCACCCGGAGGGCGAGCGCGGGGCCGCGCGAAGCGCACGTGAGAACTCGGCGAAGGAGGTCTGCATGAGGTGCCCGGTGCGCGCACAGTGCACGGCACACGCACTCCAGGTCCGCGAGCCCTACGGGGTGTGGGGCGGCCTCACGGAGGACGAGCGCGAGGAACTGATGGGCCGCGCGAGGCACCGCCTGGTGCCGGGCGGCGCGACACCGGCGAAAAAGCCCGGAACGGCGCCGACCGCACACAGCGGCGGACACACCCGCCGGGTCACCCTCGTGAAGTAACCACCCCCGCCAAACCTCCGAAGGAACGTTTCTGCGCAGGTGTACCCAGGCGGGGGTACGGGGGCACCCCCGGTAGCCCACTTGGGCGGCGGGGGCCGCCCCTCCCCGCAGCCCCCGGTAGCCCACTTGGGCGGAGGGGCCGCTTCCCGGGGGCGGAACGGGCGGGCAAGGGGGCGGCCCCCGACGGAGTCGCACCCCACCCGCCCCGGCCGGCCCCGACCCCGTACCCCCGCCCTCTCACCTCGCCTCACCTCACCTCGCCGCAGCCCGCTCCAACTGATCCAGCGTCGCCGCCACCGCCGGCACCTGCGCCAGATCCGGCAGTGTCAGCGCCACAATCTCCCGCTGCACAGCCGGCTCGACCGCCACCGTGCGCACCGCCTTGTGCTGCACCGACTCCATGGCCAGCGACGGCAGGACCGCCACCCCCAGCCCCGCCCCGACCAGCCCGATCACCGCCGGGTAGTCGTCCGTGGCGAAGTCGATCCGCGGCGCGAACCCGGCGCTCTCGCAGACCTCGACCAGCTGACGGCGGCACCGCGGGCAGCCCGCGATCCACGGCTCCCCGGCCAGTTCGCCGATGCCGACCGTGCCCGCACCGTCCAGCCGGTGGCCCTCCGGGACCAGACCGACGAGGCGGTCGGTGAGCAGCGGACGTACGACCAGATCGGACCAGTCCTCGGTGGCCCCGCCCGGCCCGTACCGGAAGGCCAGCGCCACGTCGCAGTCGCCCTCGCGGAGCATCTCCACCGAGCGCGGCGGCTCCGCGTCGACGAGCGAGACGCGGGTGCCGGGGTGGGCGGCGCGCAGGGCGGCCAGCGCGGTGGGGACCAGGGTGGAGCTGCCGGAGGGGAAGGAGACCAGGCGGACCCGGCCGGCCCGGAGGCCCGCGATGGCGGCGACCTCCTCCTCGGCGGCCGTGAGCCCGGCCAGGATGCCCGCCGCATGCCTGACCAGGACCTCGCCGGCCTGAGTGAGGCGCATTTCGCGGGCGGCACGGATCAGGAGCGGGGTGCCCGCCGACTGCTCCAGGGCCTTCATCTGCTGACTGACGGCCGGCTGCGTGCACCCGAGTTCGCGGGCGGCGGCGGAGAAGGATCCGGTGGAGGCGACCGCGCGCAGGACGCGGAGGTGGCGGGCTTCGATCATACGGTCAAGCATAAGTCAGGCTTGTACCGCACGGCGAATATTCGCTGGAGGCTTTGAGATCGGCTGGGCTAGCGTTCGGTTCCATGGAATTGCTGAGTGTGAATCTGGGACGGGCCACGGCCAGCGAGTACACCGACCAGAGCGAGGGAGTGACGGGCATCGGCAAACGGCCGGTGGAGGGGGCCGTACGGGTCACCGACCCGGGTCCCAAGGGGTCCGCCGGCAGCGGACTCGCCGGGGACGCGGTGTGCGACCTGCGTCATCACGGCGGTACCCACCAAGCGGTCTACGCGTACGCCCGCGAGGACCTGGACCACTGGGAGGCCGAGCTGGGCCGGGAGCTGACCGGCGGGCAGTTCGGCGAGAACCTGACCACCCGGGGCCTGGACGTGAACGGCGCCAGGATCGGCGAACGCTGGCGGATCGGCGACGAACTGGTGCTTGAGGTGACCAGCCCGCGCATCCCGTGCCGCACCTTCGCGGCCGCACTCGACGAGAAGGCCTGGGTGAAGCGCTTCACCCAGGCAGGCATACCGGGGGCGTACCTCAGGGTGGTCGAGCCCGGTTCCGTACGGGCCGGGGACACCATCGAGGTGGTGCACCGGCCCGAGCACGACATCACGGTGAACCTCTTCTTCCGGGCCTACACGCTGGAACGGGAACTGCTGCCGCGGCTCCTGGAGGCGGGCGAGGCACTGGAGCCCGAGGTGCGGGCCAAGGTGCTGGAGTACGTCGAGAAGCAGGACCGGGTCGCGTAGGCCCGCCACGCGCTGGGGGAAATCCCTTAGGCGGTACGGGGGTTGGGTTCGGGGGCGGGCGGGGGGCCGCCCCCGATGCCCGGGGACGGGGTGCGGCGCGAGGGTCGTGTCATGTCCCGATTCAAGCGAGTCCTCATCTTTCTCGGCACGCTCGCAGCCGTGTTCGTCGCCGCCGTGGGCGGTCTGTTCCTGACGCAGTGGACGGGGGCTCAGGTCAGCACGGCCGGGCAGGTCGAGTTCAGGAACGCGCTGAAGGTGCCGCCGCTGGCGAGGTCGACCGTGGAGAAGGACGGCACCCGGGTCTTCGATCTGCGGATGCAGGCGGGGACCACGGAGTTCGAGGCCGGGAAGCAGACTCCGACCTGGGGTTTCAACGGCTCGTATCTGGGGCCGACACTGCGGGCCGCGCGCGGCGAGAAGGTGAAGGTACGGGTCGCCAACGGGCTCGACGAGGCGTCCGGCGTCCACTGGCACGGGATGCACGTTCCCGCGCGGATGGACGGCGGGCCGCACCAGGAGGTCGGGGCGGGGAAGACCTGGACTCCGTACTGGAAGGTCGATCAGCCGGCCGCGACGCTCTGGTACCACCCGCATCCGCACGGGAGGTCAGAGACGCACGTCCAGCGGGGCCTGGCGGGCATGTTCCTGGTGGACGACGCGAAGGCGGGGGCGCTGAGGCTGCCGAAGCGGTACGGGGTGGACGACGTGCCGGTGGTGGTGCAGGACGTGAGTTTCGACGGTGCGGAGTTCGACCACGGGAAGGGGTTCTTGCAGAGCACCGGGTTCCTGGGCGAGCGGACGATGGTGAACGGGACGCTGGATCCGTACCAGGTGGTCGGGGACGAGCTGGTGCGGCTGCGGCTGCTGAACGCCTCGACGGCGCGGATCTATGACTTCGGGTTCTCCGACGACCGCGGCTTCGCGCTGATCGGGACCGACGGCGGGCTGCTGGAGAAGCCGGAGACCCTGCGGCGGGTGCAGCTCTCGACGGGTGAGCGGGCGGAGGTCGTGGTGCGGATGCGGGCCGGGGAGAAAACCGTGCTGCGCAGCTTTCCGCAGGACAACTACGGGGACGGATGGCAGCGGCGCTTCGGGGGCGGCGACGACTCCTTCGACGTACTGGAGCTGAGGGCGCAGCAGACCTTGCGGAAGTCGGGCCCGCTTCCTGACGTGCTCACGAAGTTAGAGGTCCCGGACGGGAAGGACTCGGCGCGGGGGCGGTACTTCGGGCTGAAGATGTCCGGGATCAACGGGCGGAAGATGGACATGGGGCGGGTCGACGAGACGGTGACGCGCGGGACGTCGGAGACGTGGACGGTCCGCAACGAGGACGGCGTGCCGCACAACTTCCATGTGCACGACGTGCAGTTCAGGGTGCTTGAGGTGGACGGCAGGCCGCCGCAGGCCGCGCTGCGCGGGGCCAAGGACACGGTGTTCGTGCCGGGCGGGAGCACGGTGAAGCTGGCGATGCGGTTCGACGGGCCGGCCGATCCGAGCACGCCGTACATGTACCACTGTCATCTGCTGTACCACGAGGACCAGGGAATGATGGGTCAGTTCGTGGTCGTGGAGAAGGGGCAGACGTCGTCGGTGAAGGCGGGGGGCGAGCACGGTGGGCACTAACGTGGGCCGTATGACGACTGCACTGATCACGGGCGCGACCGCGGGCATCGGCGCCGCCTTCGCACGGCGACTGGCCTCCGACGGACACAACCTGGTGTTGGTGGCACGCAACCTCGACCGGCTCCAGGAGCAGGCGACCGAACTGCACGACAAGCACGCGGTCGAGGTGGAGGTGCTGAGCGCCGACCTGGCCACCGAGGAGGGCATCGGCGCCGTCGAGAGCCGGCTCGCGGACCGTACGCACCCGGTGGATCTGCTGGTGAACAACGCGGGCTTCGGCAACAAGGGCGAGTTCCTGGACGTGCCGATGGCCGATGAGCTGGCGATGCTGAAGGTGCACTGCGAGGCGGTGCTGCGGCTGACCTCGTCGGCGGTGGCCGGGATGAAGGAGCGGCGCAGGGGCGGTGTGGTGAACGTGGCTTCGGTGGCTGCCTTCGTGCCGCGAGGGACGTACGGGGCGAGCAAGGCGTGGGTGGTGCAGTTCACCCAGGGTGTCGCGAAGGACATGACGGGGAGCGGGGTGCGGCTGATGGCGCTGTGCCCGGGGTTCGTCCGCACGGAGTTCCACGAGCGGGCCGGGATGGGAACGGACAACATCCCTTCCTGGATGTGGCTGGACGCGGACAAGCTGGTGGCGGAGGCGCTGAAGGACCTGGCGCGCGGCAAGTCGCTGTCGATTCCGGACCCGCGCTACAAGGCGCTGATGGGTGTGGTGAAGGTGGCGCCTCGCGGCCTGCTCGGGGGGATGACCTCCCGGACAGGCCGCAAGTACGGGCCTCAGTAAGGATTGTGGTGCGTACGCCGGGTCAGCGGCCGGGGCCCGCGTACGCGCCGAGGTTGGGTGCTCCGGCCGGGATCCGGTTGCCGAAGTAGTCCTTGCCGCCGTTGTCGGGGATCTCGACCCCGGCGGTGAGGGCGGGTGAGCCCTTGCCCAGGCGGAAGTCGGGGCGGACCTTGGGGTCGGTGGTGATGCCGCCGGGGTTGGGCCGGGTCATCGGGACGCCGTGGAAGGCGTTGTGGTCGAAGGTGAGCCCGGCGGTGGGGTTCTTGAAGGCGTAACCGCCGGTGCCGGTGCCGACGAAGAGGTTGTTGCGGAACGTCAGCTCGTGCTGGGTGGTGTCGGGCTTGGTGGCGTCGTCCTGCACCAGGTAGTTGGGCACCTTGGCGCGGTTGACGAAGGTGTTGTTGTAGATCTGGGTGTTGAGGATGGGGCCCCAGCAGTTCTGGATGAGGCGCTCGCCGTCGTCCTCGCTGACGTTGTAGCGGACGGTCGTGTCGACGGTCTTCGCGCCGCTGTACGGGCAGATCAGCAGGAACCCGCCCAGGTTGTCGTGGCTGTAGTTGTACTGGAAGACCGTGCGCCGGGAGGCGCCGTCGGCGTCGAAGGACATCCCGTCGCGGGTGCCGCCGCCACCGGAGACCTCGTTGTACTGGACCAGGGTGTCGTCCGTGTTGAAGGTCCAGAGCCCGGCGTTGGCCTCCTTGGAGCGGAGCTGGAAGCCGTCGATGCGGTTGTGCTCGATGACCGCGCCTGCCGTGGTGTCGACCTTGATGCCGTCGCCCGCCATGGACTTCAGGGTGTTGCGGTGGATGTGGACGCGGGTGGAGGGGGTCCACTCGCCCGGGTAGGCGACGGGGTCCTGCTGGTTGCCGACCAGGTCGCGCTTTGAGTAGGTCGACTTGAAGTAAATGCCTTCGCGGTCGACGTCCTCGATGCGGTTGTGGTGGATGTTCAGGCCGTCGTACTTGCTGGCCCTGGCCGTGCCCTCGACCGCGATGTGGATGCCGCTGGAGCCGGTGAGCTTCTTGGCGTCGCCACCGCGGACGTCGTGGATGTAGAGGTTGCTCAGCTCGAAGTTCCGGGCGGTGCCGTAGTCGGTGAGACGGAGGCGGACACCGTTGCGCTCGGAGTTGGTGTTGGGGAGGGTCGCATTGGTGATTTCGAGGCTGTTGAGCTTGATGTGCTGGGTGTTGCTGAGGAGTACGACGTCATGGGCGCCGTTGCCCGCGAGCTTGGCGCGGTCCTTGGAGCGGCCGTAGTCGGAGATGGTGAAGGGGGCTGCCGCTGATCCGGCGCCCTTGGGTTCCAGGGAACCTTCGCAGGTGGCTCCGCGTTGGAAGAGCAAGCGGTCACCGGGGCCGAAGGTGTGGGAGTTGGCCTCGGCGAGGGTGGTCCAAGGGGCGGCGCGGGTGCCGGAGTTGGGGGTGGTGGAGCTGGGCGTGGTGGAGTCGGCTTTGGAGTTGGTGGCTCCGGTGGCCGAGCAGTCGACGTAGTACGTCTTGCCCGGGGACTTGGGGGCGGCCTGGGCGGCGCCCTGGGTGAGGGTGGCCAGTCCGGCGGTGGCGGTCAGGGCGGCGAGTGCGGCGGTGCTGAAGCGGTGTCTCACAGTTCCTCCGGGATGAGGCGGAGCAGGGTGGTGGTGCCGTTCTGCCAGGTCACGCGGACTTCGACGCCGGGTGACTGGACGGTTGCGCGGACCTGGGCGAGGTCGGCCACAGGTGCCGGGTCGGGGTCTCCGGTGAGGGAGGCCAGGGCGACGAAGAGGGAGGGCTCGGCGGTGGTACGCCCGTGGAGGGCGAGCAACTCGGCGGCCGGCCCGAACTGGGTCGGGCCGCACCGGAGTTGCTCCGGCCCGCTCGCGTAGCCGTGGACCGGGTGGAGCTGGGCGGTGGGGGCGTCCGGGTCCGGTGTGGTGGCCCAGCCGGTCTGGCGGACGCGGGTGCCGGGCGGAGCGCCGGTGACCAGGTGGGCGCGGACCTCGGTGCGGCCGTGGGCGGCGGTGGCGGAGAGGACGCGGACGCCGGGGGCGGGAGTGTGGGCGGAGGCGGCCCAGTCGGGGCCGTGCGAGAGCGGTTCGGCGCGGCCGCGCCCGGTGTGCGTGCCGTCGAGGACGAGCGAGAAGTGGTTGTCAGCCGTCTCGTGGGACGGTCCGGTGCGGGTGGAGTAGGCGAAGCGGGCGTAGCCGGGGTCCTCCTCGGGGCCGACGTGGTTGCTGCCGTGGTTGTGCAGGCGGACCAGGCCGTCGGAGACGGTGGACTGAAGGAGGAAGTTGGGCGGGCCGACGGGGAGGACGGCGTCCGAGGTCTCGGAGGGGAGTGGTTCCTCGGGGGCGGTCCAGGCGGGGTGGCCGGCGGGGAGGAGGAGGCCGAGGAAGCCCTTGGAGGCCCAGTACGGCGAGGCGGGGCCCGAGTACGGCTGGATGATCGGGTCGTACGGGCCGTACCAGCCGAGGGTGAGCAGGCCGTGCGGGTCGGTGGCGCCCCGGTCGAGGAAGTGGCGGAGGCTGCCCGAGGCGAGGCGGCGGGTGGCGCCCGGGGTGAGCGGGGTGTGGCCGGTGAGGGCGCCGAGCCAGGGGGCGGCGGCCGCGGCGAAGCGGTAGGTGAGGGAGCGGCCGTAGGGCATGGGGGCGCCGTTGGTGTCGAACAGGCGGGTGGCGGTGGCGAGTTGGTCGTGCAGGCGGGGACCATAGAGGCCGAGGAGCTGCTTGCCGCGTGCGTCGTCGGGGCCGCTGAGGTGGGCGTGCAGGACGGGGTAGAAGTGCATCGCCCAGGCGTTGTAGTGGTCGAAGGAGCGGTTGGGTCCGTCGCTGTACCAGCCGTCGCCGAGGTGCCACTCCTCGATGTGGGCCAGCGCGGTGTCGATGGTGGCCTCCGCGCGCTCGGTCTCGATGCCGGCGTCGCGGAGGAAGCCTGCGACGGTGAGGCCGAAGAGCCACCAGTTGTTGTTGACCGGGGAGGGGCCGAGGGCGGGAAGCAGCCAGTCGACGACGCGTTGCCGGGTGGCGTCGTCGAGGGTGTCCCAGAGCCAGGGGCGGGTGAGGCGCAGCGAGAGGGCTATGGAGGCGGACTCCACGACGGCCTGGCGTACGTCGGCCATCAGCGGCCAGGATTCGGGGTCGGTGGCACTCAACTGGCTGCTGGAGGTGGGATTCCGGGTTCCGGCGGCGAGGCCCTCGGCGTAGCGCGGGAGGTGGCCGTGCGGATCGTCGCCCCGGGCTCCGGCGACGCGGAGGGCCGCCAGGAGGAACGTACGGGCGAAGCCTTCGAGGCCGTCGGAGCGGGGGCCGGAGACACTGGGGCGGGGTCCCGGGAGGTTGATCAGTCCGTGGCGGGGGGTGCTGTACGGGCGTACGTCCAGCAGGAGTTGGTCGGCGGCGTGCTCCCAGTGGGCGCGGGTCCAGCCGGTGCGAGGGCTGAGGTCGCGGTCTTCGGGCGGCGTGGGCATGCTGCTCCCCTGGAGGCGTACGGCTTCGTCGGCGTCGCCGGAATCATTGACTTCCACTGATCGAAGGTCAATGGATTGCGGTCGAATGATCGAAACTTCTGTCGTTCGATCACGACTGCTGGTCTAGGGTCGGAGCGAATCACCGACGCGGAATGTGGATTTACATCCCTGGGGGAGGCAGCCGTGCGTGAGAGCGCAGCTGAACGTCATGACCGACTGCTGGAGCTGGTGCGCCGGCACGGCACCGCACGGGTCTCCGACCTGGCCGGACTGCTCGGGGTCTCCCCGGTGACCGCCCGCCGGGACGTCGAAGTACTGGCGGGCAAGGGCCTGCTGGACCGGGTGCACGGGTCGGTGTCGTGGCCCGCGGCGCAGCCGGCGGGGCGCCAGGAGCCGCCGGACGCGCTGGTGCTGGGGCTGCTCGCGCCCTCCGCCACGTACTACTTCGCCGAGGTCATCCGGGGTGCGCACGAGGCGGCGGCGCGGGCCGGGGCGCGGCTGATCCTGCGCATCTCGGACTACCGGCCGGAGGAGGACCACGCCCGGGTGGAGGGGCTGTTGGCCGCCGGGGCGCAGGGGCTGCTGGTGGCGCCGGGGTGGCGGCGGCCACAGGATCCGGCGGAGCACGGGCAGTGGATCGCGGGGCTGCCGGTACCGGCCGTGCTGCTTGAGCGGCAGCCCGGGCCGGGGACGCCCGCGGACGCGCTGGACCGGGTGTGCTCGGACCACCGGCACGGGGTGCTGCTCGCGGTGCGGCATCTGGTGGGGCTGGGGCACGGGGCTCCGGTGCTGGTGGCGCGGGCGGACAGTCCGACGGCGCTTTCGGTGCGGGCCGGGTATGCAGCGGCGCTGGGGGCGCTGGGGCTCTCCGCGCCGCGTGGGGCCATCGACTCCGTACCGGCGGAGCTGGATCCGGAGGGGTTCGAGGCGGCGGTGGGGGCGTTGCGGGAGGCGGTGACTGCCGGGGCGACGGCGGCGCTGGTGCACAACGACGTGGATGCGATCCAGATCGTGCAGCGGCTGGCCGAGCTGGGGGTCCGGGTTCCGGAGGACCTGGCGGTGGTGGCTTACGACGATGAGGTAGCGGCATTGGCGGATACGCCGTTGACGGCGGTGGCGCCGCCCAAGCGGGAGGTGGGGAGGCATGCGGCGGAGTTGCTGGTGGAGCGGTTGAACGAGGGGTTCGGGGAGGCGGCGCGGCGGCATCTGACGTTGCTGCCACGGCTGCGGGTGCGGGCTTCGTGCGGGGCGCCGAGCGGTGTCCGGCCGACGGAAGTTGGGGTTCCGGGGCCCGGTCGCGGGGGCGCTCCGCACACACTCGCTTGATCTAATTTCGATCAATCGCTCATTCGCTCTTGACTTCGGTCAAGGCTGGTTCCAGGATCGCGGCCATCCCCACACGGCAGTTGTGCCCTACGCCGTGTCGCCATCCGTAGCGTCGCCTTCCGTACAGGAGCCGTGCCGTGAGCCGCAGTTGGAACCGTACGACCCATGCCATAGCCGGTGCCGCCACCGCCCTCGCCGTGCTCACGGCGTGCGGCGGCGGGGGTGACGGTGACACCGCCGCCCCCGGTGCGGACGGCAAGCCCGTCGAGATCACCTTCTGGGGCTGGGCGAAGGGAACCAAGGACGTCGTCGACGCCTTCAACTCCTCGCAGAAGAACGTCAAGGTGAAGTTCGAGGAGATCCCGTCCGGCAACGCCGGCGGCTACGCGAAGATCTCCAACGCGGTGAAGGCGGACAACGCCCCCGACCTGGTGTCCATCGAGTACCCGATGCTTCCGGAGTTCGTCAGCCAGGGCTCGGTGCAGGACATCGGCGCGCTGTTCGGCGACGACGTGAAGAAGAAGTTCCTGCCGCAGGCGGTCGAACTGACCTCGCTGGGCGGGAAGTCGTGGGCCGTGCCCTTCGACGCGGCACCGCAGGCCTTCTTCTACCGGAAGGACCTCTTCACCAAGTACGGCGTCGAGGTGCCGAAGACCTGGGACGAGTTCCGGGCGGCGGCCGAGAAGGTGAAGAAGGCGGACGCCAAGGCGCGGATCGGCACCTTCTTCCCGGACGACCCGACCACCTTCCAGGCGATGGCCTGGCAGGCGGGCGCCCAGTGGTTCAAGGCCGAGGGCGACACCTGGAAGGTGAACACCACCGACGCGTCGACGTCGAAGGTCTCCGCGTACTGGCAGAAACTCCTCGACGACGACCTGATCCGCAACAACGCCTCCTTCAGCCCGGAGTGGACCAACTCCTTGAAGAGCGGCGGCACTATCGGGTATCTCGGTGCGGCCTGGGGCGCGGGCGTACTGAAGGGCACGCTGCCCGAGCAGGACGGCAAGTGGGCGGTGGCGCCGATTCCCAGCTGGGACGGCAAGGCCGCCAGCGGAATGCTCGGCGGGTCGACGTTCGCGGTGACCAAGGGCAGCAAGAAGGCGGCCGCCGCGGTCGAGTTCGCCAAGTGGATGACGACGACCGAGGCGGGCGTCAAGGCCCGTATCGCGTCCGGCACGTCGAGCGCCTTTCCGGCGGCGACCGAGCTGCGGCCGGTGGCGAAGAAGGCCTTCGACGCGAAGTTCTACGGCGGCCAGGACATCTACCAGGTCTTCGAGAACGCCGGTACGTCGATCAACCCGAACTGGTCGTGGGGCCCGAGCACCGGCACCACCAACAGCATCATCAAGGACCAGTTCGGCAAGGTCTCCGGAGGCGGCGCCACCCTCGCCGACGCGGTGAAGGCCGGGCACGACGCGACGGTCGCCGAGCTCAAGAAGCGCGGCCTGAAGGTCGAGGGCTGAGCCGCACCATGACCACCAGCACGAACACGACGAAGGCGGGCCCCCGGGCCCGCTCGGGTGCACGGGCCCGTACCAATGCCGCTGCCGCCCTCCTGCTGACCCCCTTCTTCGTGCTGTTCGTGCTGGTCATGGTGGTGCCCATCGGGTACGCCGTCTGGCTCAGCCTGTTCAGCGAGAAGCAGTCGGGGCTGGGCTTCGGCGGGGTGGAGACCGTGTTCAGCGGGCTCGGGAACTACTCAGCGGCGCTGGGTGATCCGGCCTTCCGCGAGGGCTTCCTCGTCCTCCTCGGATACTGCGCGTTCTACATTCCGCTGATGATCGGCGGAGCCCTCGCACTGGCACTGCTGCTCGACTCGGCGCTGGCCAGGGCCCGCCGGTTCTTCCAGCTCGCGCTGTTCCTGCCGCACGCCGTGCCGGGCATCATCGCCGCGCTGATCTGGGTGTATCTCTACACACCCCAGCTCAGCCCGGTGGTCGACGCGATGGAGGCCGGCGGGATCGGCTTCGACTTCTTCTCACCGTCGGGGGCGCTGCCCTCGGTGGTGAACATCGCGCTCTGGGAGTGGCTCGGCTACAACATGGTGATCTTCTACGCCGCGTTGCAGGCCGTGGACCGCTCGATCCTGGAGGCGGCCACCGTGGACGGGGCCGGGGCCTGGCGGACCGCGTTCAGCATCAAGGTGCCGCTGATCAAGGCTTCCGTGGTGATGGTCGCCCTGTTCACCGTGATCGGCTCGCTCCAGCTGTTCACCGAGCCGCTGATCCTCAACAAGGGCACCGGGTCCGCGGTCTCCTCGACCTGGACACCGAACATGTACGCCTACACCGCCGCCTTCGACCGCAACGACTACGGGCTCGCCGCCGCCGCCTCCGTACTCCTCGCCCTGACGGCCGCGCTGCTGTCGTTCGTGGTGACGCGACTGTCGGCGGGACGCAAGCCCAAGAAGCAGAAGCACCCGAAGGCCGCCGCGCAGCAGACCACCACGTCGCAGGCCAGAGAGGAGAGCACGGTATGACCACGACCGTCTCCCCCGCCGCCCGAGCCACCTCGGGCGGAGTCACCCCGGTCTCCCCGACCGCCCCCTCAGGCCCCGCGAACCGCTGGCTGTCGCGGACCGCGGTCAACGGCGCACTCGTGCTGGCCACCCTCTACATGCTCTTCCCGCTGGTCTGGCTGCTCACCGCCGCCACCAAGGACGCCGGCGGGCTGCTCGCGGGCAACGCCTTCTCCTTCGAGGGCTTCGACCTGGGCGCCAACCTCTCCGCACTGGCCGAGCACGGCGACGGCATCTACTTCCGCTGGTACGCCAACTCCCTGCTCTACGCGGGCGTCGGGGCGGTCCTCAGCTCGCTGGTGAGCGTCGCGGCGGGCTACGCCTTCGACAAGTACGCCTTCCGGGGCAAGGAGAAGCTGTTCTCCACGGTGCTGCTCGGGGTGCTCGTCCCGACCACCGCGCTCGCACTGCCCATGTACCTCCTCGCCAGCAAGATCGGCCTGGTCAACACCTACTGGTCGGTGCTGCTGCCGGTCCTGGTCCACCCCTTCGGCGTCTACCTCTCCCGGGTCTTCAGCGCGGGCTACATCCCGAACGAGGCCCTGGAGGCCGCCCGTATCGACGGCGCGGGCGAGCTGCGGATCTTCGTCTCGATCGGGCTGCCCATGATCATGCCGGGCTTCGTGACCGTCTTCCTCTTCCAGTTCACCGCGATCTGGAACAACTTCTTCCTCCCCCTGGTGATGCTCTCCGACCAGAAGCTCTTCCCCTTGAGCCTGGGCCTGTACGCCTGGAACTCCAACGCGCACGCCGAGCCGACCTACCTCCCGATGGTCGTCACCGGATCGCTCCTCGCCGTCATCCCCCTGATCGTCGCCTTCGTCTCCCTCCAGCGGCACTGGAAGGCCGGGCTCACCGCCGGCAGCGTCAAGTGACGGGCAGTTCCTTAGCGCCGAACGACCCGATGAGGAGCCCGAGTTCCACCATGCACCACGCCACTGACAATCGCCCCGAAGCCCCGTCTCCGCACCGCCCCGCCACCCTGCTCGCGATGGGCCCCGGCATCGCGGAACGCCTGCTCAGCGACGACCGGCGGACCCGCCTCGCCCAGCTCGCCCGCACCGACCCCCACCTGGTCGCCCACGACCTGCACGCCCCCGAGTTCGCGGCGGCACTCGCCGAGGCCGAGGTGCTCCTCACCTGCTGGGGTGCCACCCCGCTCACCCCCGACATCCTGGCCCGGGCCCCGAAGCTGCGCGCCGTCGTGCACGCGGCCGGATCGGTCAAGCACCACATCACCCCGGCCTGCTGGGAACGCGGCCTGGCGGTCAGCTCGGCCGCCGGGGCCAACGCCCTGCCCGTCGCCGAGTACACGCTCGCCGCGATCCTCTTCGCCGGAAAACATGTCGCCAGAGCCGCCCGCACCTACCGCGGCCTCGACGGCTCCGACCACGACTGGCGCACCGACCTGCACACCTCCGGCAACTACCGGCGCACCGTCGGCATCGTCGGCGCCTCCCGCATCGGCCGGCGCGTCATCGAGCTGCTGGCCCCCTTCGACGTGCACACGCTCCTGTACGACCCGTACGTCACCCCGGCCGAAGCGGCCCGCCTGGGCGTCGAGCCGACGGATCTGCTGACCCTGTGCACCCGCAGCACGATCGTCTCCGTGCACGCCCCCCAGCTCCCGGAGACCCGGCACATGATCGGCGCCGCCCAGCTCGCCGCCATGCCCGACGGGGCGACCCTGATCAACACCTCGCGCGGCTCCCTCGTCGACGAGTCCGCGCTGCTCGGGCACCTGGAGTCCGGCCGCCTGGACGCCGTACTGGACGTCACGGACCCCGAGGTCCCGCCGCCCGGCTCGGCGTTCTACACCCTGCCCAACGTCCTGCTCACCCCGCATCTGGCCGGGTCCTTCGGCAACGAGCTGCACCGGATGGCCGATCACGCGCTGGCCGAGCTGGAGCGGTACGCGGCGGGGGTGCCTTTCGCGGAGGCGGTACGTCCGGACGTACTGGACCACTCCGCGTAGCCCCTGCGGGAAACGCGCCGAGGCCCGGCACCCCCGAAGGGGCGCCGGGCCTCGGCGTTCAACCGGCTACTGGTCCAGCCGGCTACTGGTTCAACCGGCTACTGACGGAGGTCAGTGGGAGTGGCCGTGGCCACCGTGACCGGCGTCGCCCTCGTCCTCGGCCGGCTTCTCGACGACCAGGGTCTCGGTCGTGAGCAGCAGCGAGGCGATGGAAGCGGCGTTCTCCAGCGCGGAGCGGGTGACCTTGACCGGGTCGATGACACCGGCCTTGACCAGGTCGCCGTACTCGCCGGTGGCGGCGTTGAAGCCCTGGCCGGCCTCCAGGTCGGCGACCTTGGAGGTGATGACGTAGCCCTCAAGGCCGGCGTTCTCGGCGATCCAGCGCAGCGGCTCGACGGCGGCGCGGCGGACGACCGCGACACCCGTGGCCTCGTCGCCGGTCTTGCCGAGGTTGCCCTCAAGGACCTTGACGGCGTGGACGAGCGCGGAGCCACCACCGGAGACGATGCCCTCCTCGACCGCGGCGCGGGTCGCGGAGATGGCGTCCTCCAGACGGTGCTTCTTCTCCTTGAGCTCGACCTCGGTCGCGGCGCCGACCTTGATCACGCAGACGCCACCGGCGAGCTTCGCCAGGCGCTCCTGCAGCTTCTCGCGGTCCCAGTCGGAGTCCGTGGACTCGATCTCGGCCTTGATCTGGTTGACGCGGCCCTTGACGTCGTCGGAGTTGCCCCCGCCGTCGACGATGACCGTGTCGTCCTTGGAGATGGTGACGCGGCGGGCGGTGCCCAGTACGTCCAGACCGGCCTGGTCGAGCTTGAGGCCGACCTCTTCGGCGATGACGGTGGCACCGGTGAGGGTGGCCATGTCGCCGAGCATCGCCTTGCGGCGGTCGCCGAAGCCCGGGGCCTTGACGGCCACGGCGTTGAACGTGCCACGGATCTTGTTGACGACGAGGGTGGAGAGCGCCTCGCCCTCGACGTCCTCGGCGATGATCAGCAGCGGCTTGGAGCCACCGGCCTGGATGACCTTCTCAAGGAGGGGCAGCAGGTCCTGGATGGAGCCGATCTTGCCCTGGTGGATCAGGATGTACGGGTCGTCGAGGACGGCCTCCATACGCTCCTGGTCGGTCACCATGTACGGCGAGAGGTAGCCCTTGTCGAAGGCCATGCCCTCGGTGAAGTCGAGCTCCAGGCCGAAGGTGTTGGACTCCTCGACGGTGATGACACCGTCCTTGCCGACCTTGTCCATCGCCTCGGCGATGAGCTCGCCGACCTGCTGGTCCTGCGCGGAGAGCGCGGCCACGGCGGCGATGTCGGACTTGTCCTCGATCGGGCGGGCGGTCGCGAGGAGCTCCTCGGACACGGCCTTGACCGCGGCGTCGATGCCCTTCTTCAGGGCGGCCGGGGAAGCACCCGCGGCGACGTTGCGCAGACCCTCGCGGACGAGCGCCTGGGCCAGCACGGTGGCGGTGGTCGTACCGTCACCCGCGATGTCGTTGGTCTTGGTCGCCACCTCCTTCACCAGCTGGGCGCCGAGGTTCTCGTACGGGTCGTCGAGCTCGACCTCACGCGCGATGGTGACACCGTCGTTGGTGATGGTCGGGGCGCCGAACTTCTTGTCGATGACGACGTTGCGGCCGCGGGGGCCGATCGTCACCTTCACGGTGTCGGCAAGCTTGTTGACGCCGCGCTCAAGGGCGCGACGGGCGTCCTCGTCGAACTTCAGGATCTTCGCCATGGAGCTTTTCAAGTCCTCTCGGAATTACGAACTGCGCAAAATGAACTACGCCCCCAGCCACCCGGCGTGTATGCGGGGGCCAGGGGCGCGGTTCAACAAATGCGGGAAGTGAGTTACTCCCCGGCCTGCTTACTTCTCGACGATGGCGAGAACGTCGCGGGCCGAGAGGACGAGGTACTCCTCGCCGTTGTACTTCACTTCGGTGCCGCCGTACTTGCTGTACAGCACTACGTTGCCGACGGTCACGTCGAGCGGCAGACGCTCGCCGTTCTCGAAGCGGCCCGGGCCCACGGCGAGGACGACGCCCTCCTGGGGCTTCTCCTTCGCGGTGTCCGGGATGACCAGGCCAGAGGCGGTGGTCTGCTCGGCGTCGAGCGGCTGGACCACGATGCGGTCCTCAAGCGGCTTGATGGCAACCTTGGAGCTTGCGGTCGTCACGATCCGGTCTCCCCCTTCGGAGATCTCACGGGGTTAACAGTCTGGGGTGGCGACCAGGTGGATCCGTCGTCGCGGGTGCCGGACCTGCCCGTCGCTGTGTTGGCACTCTCCAGTGGTGAGTGCCAGAGCCGAGACTATGACGCGGTTAGCACTCGGTCAAGCGGAGTGCCAATTGAGGACCGCCGGGAGTGAGCGAGCCCGGCCCCGACAGGGCCCCGGGGCGGGCCGGGGGACGTCGCGGTACGGGGCCGGAAGGGTCTCGGTACGGACAACGCACCGGCCGCCTCTCCGGTTCCGTACGACAGTGCGAGCCATGGCATCCGACTCCGAACCGGCCCGTAACCCGCCCGGAGGAAAAGGCCGCCGACCGGATCGTGACCGTCCGAGCCGGTGGGGCGATGCGGCGCTGGCCGTGCTGTTCCTCGTCACGGACGCCGTCGTGGTGGCCGGGACGGTCGTGTTCTTCGCCTTCCGGTCCCTGCCGGGAGTTGAGAAGGGCCGGACGGCCACGGGGCCGGCGCACCCGGAGTCGCTCCGGACGGTGGACTGGGCCCCGGTGATCACCTTCGGCGTCGTGGCCGCGGTCGTGCTCGTGACCGGCGTGGTCCTCCTGCGCGGCAGGCTGGTGATCACCGGCACCGTCCAGGCCGTGGTGGCGGTACTGATCGCGGCCGGCACCGTCCACGGCGGAGCGCACTCCTGGCGGACCGCCCACCTTGACCCCGCCCCCGTCATCCAGCCGGCCTGCGTCTGCCGCAGCGCGGGAGGCGGCTGCGACTGCCCCGGCGGGTAGGGGGCGGGGCCCGGGGGCGGCCGGGGCCTCGCCCCAGAGGCAGTCCTCCGGCTAGAGGTAGTCCTCCAGCCGGGCCACCGTGAAGCCCTGGTCCTGGATGCGGCGGAGCATGCGGGTGGTCATCTCGGTGATCGTCGATCCCTTGAGCTCGGCGGGGCCGCGGAAGTGCGCGAGGACGATGTCGCCGGGCTTCAGGCGGTCGCCCTCCGAGTACCGCATGTTGTGGATCTGCATCGACTCCCGCCACAGGACGAGCGCCTTCACCCCGCAACTGCCCGCCGCGCGCACGGTGTCCGCGTTGTAGTTGCCGTAGGGCGGGCGGAAGAGCGTGGGCCGCTTGCCGAACCGGCTCTGCAACCGGTCCTGCTGACCGCAGATCTGGGCGCGCTGGCCCTCGTAGGAGAGGGTGCGCAGGTTCTCGTGCCCGGTGGTGTGATTCTGGACGGTGCCGCCGCCCGCGTCACGGAGCTGCTCGAAGTGCCCGTAGTCGCTCCCGGCCACACTGTCGGTCAGGAACATGCTGATCGGCAGCTTCAACTCCCGCACCATCCGCACGAATGCGGGGTCCTTCTCCGCCCCGTCGTCGAAGGTCAGGAAGACCACCTTGTCGCGGGTGCGGACCCGGTCGAGAACGACGGGCGGCCCGGAGGCCCTGAGGACGGGCGTACGGTCCGGCTTCGCCGGGAGCGGAGCCAGCGGCTTCGGCAGACCCCAGCGGGTGTACGCCTTGAGCGGCACGCCACGGGTGTCGGCGGGGGGTGCGGCGAGGGGGGCTGCGGGGTCGGGGGTGGTGGGACGGGACGGCGAACGGTCCGCTCCCGTCCCGGGGGGGGGGGGGGGGGGGGGGGGGGGGGGGGGGGGGGGGGGGGGGGGGGGGGGGGGGGGGGGGGGGGGGGGGGGGGGGGGGGGGGGGGGGGGGG